>CAYYGM010000027.1:8975-36092 GCA_964471555.1 uncultured Phycisphaeraceae bacterium | reverse complement strand
TCCCGGCTGTTATTAGTTTTCTAGAAAACTAATAACAGCCCCCGGATGGCGGCATCCGGGGTGGGGATGAGGTGGAACTGGTGTGGAACCGGTATGGGGGTGGCGTGGAAGGGTTGATTGTTGGGGTTGGGGACATGGCTCG
Source organism: uncultured Phycisphaeraceae bacterium (assembly GCA_964471555.1). GTDB lineage: Bacteria > Planctomycetota > Phycisphaerae > Phycisphaerales > Phycisphaeraceae > JADLFV01. The sequence goes on along the minus strand of CAYYGM010000027.1, from coordinate 35,950 downwards.
CGTGGCGGCATGTGGCATGTGGCAAGGCAACATGTGGCGGGCTGCGGGAGCGATCGGGGCCGCCGGGGGCGGGGCGTCGGGGGGGGGCAGTTGGGGGCAAAACCGGCTGAGTGAATGGGGGGGGTTGTTCTGTATTTCATATGTGGATAAAATTTCATATATGGCACAAACCAAGCGAGATCCCGCACCTGCTTTGGGCCGGGGGCTGGCCCTGCTGGCGGACCTGGAGCGTGATGGGGCCAGTGCTCTGGAGCAGTTGGCCGGCCGCCGCGGTTGGCCCAAGTCTTCCGTGCTGCGCCTGCTGACGAGCCTGGAGGCGGCGGGGGCGGTGTGGCGCGATCCGGTCAGCAAGCGCTATCAGGCTCGCATGCGCCTGGTGCGCACTGACCAAAGGCAGGATCCGGTGACGGCGGGATGGAGTGCGGCCGCCGGAAGGTTGATGCGGCGGACGGGACAGACGGTCGAGTTGCACCGCTTTGCTGAGCAGGCGTTGGTGATGGTCGATCGTTTGGAGCCGGAGGATGCGATGATCTCGACCAGGGCCCGCATCGGGTTTCATCGCCACTTCGATGAACTGGATGCCCTGACACAGGTGGTGCTGGCGTTCGGGTTGCCTGTTCGCAGTTGGCCGCGCGGCAGGTGCTGGGTGTGGCGCAACCGGCGGCGCAGCACCATCACCGCTACACAACGAAAAAAAGTCATCGCCCGGGTTCGACAGGATCTGGCCGCGGCGGATCTGGGGGTCAATCAGCACGGCTTCTTCCGCTACGCAGCCCCGGTCCTCGTTGGTAAACAATTACATTCGGTGCTGGCCATCGCCCAGGTCTGCACGCCGGACCAGATCGCGCCCAACCCGCGCTTCATTCAACTGATTGCTGAGCAGGCTCGACTGCTTTCGGTGCCCTGCGACCAAACTTCATCCTGAGGGAAATCTCATGCGCATCCTGTACCTCGATCTCGACGCCCTGACGCCTTCGCATTTGAGTTGCTACGGCTATCACCGCCGGACCTCGCCCACCATTGACGCCATCGCGGCCGAGGGCGTGCGCTGCAACAACGTCTATTGCTCCGATGCTCCGTGTCTGCCCTCGCGCACGGCGTTCTACCAGGGACGCTTCGGCATCCACACCGGCGTCGTCGGCCACGGCGGCTCGGCGGCGGACATTCGACCCCAGGGGCCACGGCGCGATTTTCGCGGCTTTGCCGAAACGCACAGCTTCCCCTTCCAGTTGCAGCAACTGGGCTTCCACACCGCGATGGTCTCGCCCTTCGGTCAGCGCCATGCAGCCCATCACTTTTATGCCGGCTTCAACGAGATGCACAACACTGGCCGCTACGGCGGTGAGTCGGCCGAGCAGGTGCAGCCGGTCGTCGAACGCTGGCTCAAGCAGAACGCCGAGCGCGATCAGTGGTATCTGCACGTGAATTTCTGGGACATCCACTGTCCCTATCGCGCACCGGCGGAGTACGGCAATCCTTTCAAGGGTCAGCCGCTGGCGGATTGGATCACCGATGACGTGCTGGCTCAACACATGAAAACGGTCGGGCCGCACACGGGCATGGACCTGAGCATGTTCGTTGACGCCGACGTGAAAAACTTCCCGCGTCAGCCGCTGCGCATCGACAGCCGCGACGCCCTGCGGCAGTGGATGGATGGTTACGACACCGCTATTCGCTACGTGGATGACCAGATCGCCCGCATGGTTGAACTGCTGAAGGCAGCCGGCGTGTACGAGGACACAGCGATCATCATCAGTGCCGATCACGGCGAAAACCAGGGTGAACTGGGCATCTACGGCGAGCACGGCACCGCGGATCATGCCACCTGTCACATTCCCATGATCGTGCGTTGGCCGGGCGGAGCGAGCGGGCGGGTGGATGATGGTTTGCGTTATCACCTGGACTGGGCCCCGACGTGCCTGGATCTGCTGGGCGGTTCGGATCGCGTGCAGGAAGAGTGGGATGGGCAGAGCTACGCGGAACTGATCCGCAGCGGGGCAGCGCCCGGGCGCGAGGATCTGGTGATCAGCCAGTGCGCGCACGTCTGCCAGCGCAGTGTGCGTTTCGATCGCTGGCTGTACATGCGCACCTATCACGACGGGTTGCGCCTGTTCCCGCGCGAGATGCTGTTCGACCTGGTGACGGACCCGCACGAGCAGCACGACCTGGCGGACCAGCATCCGGAACTGTTGCGCGAGGGCGCGTGGCGTTTGAGCAACTGGCACGACACGCAGATGGCGCGCATGATGCGCCACACCATTGCCTGCACCGATCCGCTGTGGCTGGTCATGCGCGAGGGCGGGCCGTTCCATGCCCGCACCGGCGCTGACGACGGCTCACTGCACGGCGAGGCGGGATTCGATCGCTATCTGCAGCGTTTGGAGCAGACCGGCCGGGCTGAGGGTGCCAGGCTTCTGCGCCAGCGGTATCCTGTGGTCGGTTCGACAGGATCATGAAGGGAGAACAAGTCGAGATGATCGTGAAGCTACCCGCGCCCAGGACTGGCGGTTCGATGTCTCTGGAACAGGCTTTGTCGGTTCGCCGTTCGGTGCGAAGCTACCGCGACAAGCCGGTGTCGTTGGAGGATCTGGGGCAGTTGCTCTGGTCAGTACAGGGTTGCAGTGACCAGGAGGGCCATCGCACGGCGCCCTCGGCTGGAGCGCTGTATCCGTTAGAGATGTACGCGGTGGTGGGCGCGATCAACGGCTTGGAGGCGGGGGTGTATCACTACGCACCGGCTGATCACGCTCTGAGCAAGCGGCTGGACGGGGATCTGCGCCAACAGGTTGCCAAAATATCACTGGAGCAGATGTGGGTGAGTCAGGCATCGTGGCTGGCGGTATTCTGTGCGGTGCCGCAGCGGGTGACGGACAAGTACGGCCCCAACAGCCGGCTGTTCGTGGACATGGAAGTGGGGCACGCGGCGCAGAACCTGCTGCTGCAGGCGGTGGCCCTGGGCATGGGCACGTGCGTGGTGGGCGCATTCAAGGCGGACCAACTCCGGGATGCGTTGCAGATTCCGCAGTCGCAGTTACCGTTGCTGATCGTGCCGGTGGGCTATGCAGGCGAGGGTTGATCGGACGTTCGCACGATTTAAAAGTTCAATCTACTCAATGGTTAACAAACAATCCAGCCGAATTGACTGAGCAGATTTGTGGCCGGACCCGGGGGTGAACCGAGGGTTGTCATTTCTGGTACACAAGTTATCATATTTGGAATGCCAAGACTTCGGTTCAATCTGCTGCTGATCCTGCTGTTGGCCGGGGCTGTGGTCGGTGGCTTAGGGGGGTGCGATCGCGGGGCGGAGTATCCATCGCGGCCGATCACCTTGATCTGTCCCTGGGCGGCGGGTGGCGGGACGGATCGGTTAGCACGGCAGATCGGGGTGCAGTTGGAAGGTGAACTGGGGGTGCCGATCAACGTGGTCAACGCCACCGGCGGCGGCGGAGTGGCGGGGCACATGCGCGGGGCGCTGGCCCGGGCGGATGGCTACACGATGACGCTGGCGACGGCCGAGTTGAACATCCTGCACTGGCGCGAGCTGACCAGCATCACGTACCGCGACTTTGAGCCGGTGATGCAGATCAACCGTGATGATGCGGCCCTGTTTGTGCGCAGCGATGCGCCGTGGCAGAGTGCGGACGAGCTGGCGCAGGCGATCCGTGACAATCCGCGCAAGATGCGGGCCTCGGGCACTGCGTTCGGCGGCATCTGGCACTTGAGCGTGGCGGGTTGGCTCGATGTCCAGAAGATTCCGCCGGACCATCTGATCTGGGTGTCGATCAACGGCGCGACGCCGTCGTTGCAGGAGATGATCGCAGGGCGGCTGGATGTGGTCTGTTGTTCGCTGCCCGAGGCGCGGTCGCTGCTGGATGGCGGCATGATCCGGGCCCTGGCGGTGATGAGCGACCAGCGGGTTGAAGGTTTTCCGGGGGTGCCGACGTTGCGCGAGCAGGGCGTGGACTGGTCGATGGGCACCTGGCGTGGATTGATGCTGCCCAAGGATGTGCCGGCCGATCGCGTGCAGAAGCTGACCGAAGCGATGCAGCGCGTCACCGCAGCCCCGGCCTTCAGCAAGTTCATGCAGGAAGCGGGCTTTGTGGCGGTGATCGCTGACAGCGCCCAGTTTGAAAAGATGCTGGAACTGAACGACGAGCGCCTGGGCAATGTGCTCAAGGGCCCGAGCTTCAGTGCGGTGTCGCGGCAGCGCATCGGTGTGATGTTTTTCCCGACGTTGATCGGCATCGGTCTGCTGCTGACGATCGCGGCTGTGTGGTGGCGCGGCGAGCTGCGCGGCAGCGATGGACAACGTCGGTTGACCGGGCCCGAGCTGCTGAAGGCGGGGGCGGCTCTGGGGTTCATCATCGTGTACGTGCTGGTCTGGGAATGGATGGGGTTTGTGCTCAGCAGCGCCATCGCGCTGGCGGTGGGGTTGAGCCTGTTGCGCGTGCGCTGGCACACGGCATTGCTTGTCGCGGCGGCGGCGTCGGCGATCACGTACCAGGCGTTCGCGGTCTTTCTGCGCGTGCCGCTGCCGTGGGGATGGTTAGGGTGGTGATGGCATGATCGAACATCTCGCACAAGCTGCGCAGCAGGTGTTTCTGGACGGCCAGGTGTGGCTGGTGATCGTGGCGGCGGCGCTGTTCGGCACGTTCGTGGGCGCGATACCGGGATTGACCGCCACCATGGCGGTGGCCCTGTTCGTGCCCATGGCGTACTGGCTGGATCCGGTGGCGGCGATGGCGGGCATGGTGACGATGGTGGCCTGCGCGATTTTTGCCGGCGACATTCCTGCGGTGCTGCTGCGCATCCCGGGCACGCCGGCCTCGGCGGCGTTCGCCAGCGAGGCGTATCAACTCGGCCGGGCGCATGGAGCGCGGCGGTTGCTTTCGCTGATGCTGGCCTGCAGCGTGGTGGGCAGCATTCTGGGCGCGGCGGTGCTGATTGTCATCGGACATCAACTGGCCTATGTCGCAAAGTGGTTCAGTGTGGCGGAGTATTTCTGGTTGTACCTGCTGGGATTGTGCTGCGCGGTGCTGGTGGCAAAAGATCGGCCGGGCGTGGCGGTGCTGGCATTGCTGACGGGCGTGGCGCTGTCCACGGTGGGACTCAGCGCGGTGCACGGGCAGGCGCGATTCACCTTCGGCCGGCCTGAACTGGCCCAGGGCGTGGGCTTCATTCCCGCCATGATCGGGTTGTTCGGTCTATCTGAAGTGCTCAACAACCTGGTCGGCGGCAAACGCGACGAACAAAGCGCCGCCGCCACTGGCGCCGCAGCAGGTGACGGCAACGGCCTGCTGCGAATCTCAAGCTTGTTGAAACGCAAGCGCGACGCGGTGCGCAGCGGCATGATCGGCGCGGGTGTCGGTATGCTGCCGGGCGCCGGTGCGGACATGGGGGCGTGGGTGGCGATGGCGTCCAGCGGGCGGGGCAAGCGGGCTGCATCCCAGAGCAAAGAGCAGCGCGACACCAACATGATCTGCGATGCGGCGGTGGCGAAATCCGCTTCGCTGGCGGGGGCGTGGATTCCCGCCCTGGTGTTCGGCATCCCCGGTGATTCGGTGACCGCCATCGTCATCGGCGTGTTGATGATGAAGAACATCACGCCCGGCCCCAGCATCTTCGCTGAGCAGGCGCCGCTGGTGTACGGCATTTACCTGCTGTTCGTGGCGGCCAGTCTGGTGTTGATCCCGGTGGGACTGGCAGCCATCTGGTGCGGCGGGTGGGTGGTGCGCGTGCCGCAACGGGTGCTGATGCCGCTGATCGCGGTGTTCTGTGTGGTCGGTTCCTATGCGATCAACGGCAGCTATTTTGACGTGGCGGTGATGCTGGTGTTGGGTGCGCTGGGTTTTGTGTATGAGCGATTCAGTATTCCGCTGGCCCCGGTGGTGCTGGGCATCATCCTGGGCGGGCCGCTGGAGGAGCGCTTCATTCAGACGCTCAGCGGTTCGGATGGTTCGCTGCTGGGCTTTGTGGATCGGCCGGGCTCAGCGGTGCTGGCGCTGGTGTTCGCAGCCATCTGGCTTTGGCCGCTGTTGCGGCGAGCGATGGCACGCGGTAAGTAACCAGTGGATGCGGAAGCCTTTGATCAAACAGCGAAGGAAGGTTGTATGAGTAAGACAGTCGTAACGTTCGGTGAGATCATGGCCCGCTTCATGCCGCCGGGACATCTGCGTCTGCGGCAGGTGATGCCGGGCACATTGGAAGTGACCTTCGGCGGCTCGGAGGCCAACGTGGCGGCTTCGATCTGCATGCTGGGCGGCAGCGCATCGTTTGTGACGACCTTGCCGGACAACGTGCTGACCGATGCCTGCATCGGGGATCTGCGTTCGTTGGGCGTCGAGACAGGCCACGTGCAGCGCAGCAAGCGCGGCAGGCTGGGGCTCTATTTCGTGGAGACCGGCGCTAATCAGCGGCCGAGCCAGGTGGTGTACGATCGTGAAGGCGCGGCCGTGGCGGTGGCGGAGCCGGACAGTTACGACTGGGCGAAGATTTTCAAAGGCGCGGGCTGGTTTCACGTTTCGGGCATCACGCCGGCGGTTTCCGCGAAGGCTGCGGAGGCGGCGATTCAGGCGGCTGGTGCAGCGAAGCAGGCGGGTTTGACCGTCTCCTGTGATCTGAACTTCCGCAAGAAGCTGTGGGGCTGGCACGCCGAGAATCAGAAGCCGCGCGATCTGGCCGAGCAGGTCATGCGCAAGCTGCTGGTGCACGTGGATGTGTTGATCGCCAACGAGGAGGATTGCGCCGACGTGCTGGGCGTGAAAGCGGAAGGCAGCAACATCGATCAGGGCAAGCTGGCGGTGGATCGTTATCCGCAGGTGGCCCGCGGGGTGTGCAGTCAGTTTGCCAACATCAAGCTGGCGGCCATCACGCTGCGGCAGAGCATCTCGGCCGATCACAACCTGTGGGGCGCGATGCTGTACGACGCCAAGGCTGACACCGCGCACATGGCCCCGTGCGATGCCAAGGGCGCGTACGCACCGTATCCGATCACGGACATCGTGGACCGCGTGGGCGGCGGGGATTCGTTTGCCGCGGGCCTGATCTTCGCCCTCAACGATGAAAAGTGGCGCGAGCCGGCCCAGGCGGTGCGCTTTGCCGTCGCTTCCTCCTGCCTGGCCCACTCGATCAAGGGCGACTTCAACTACGTCACGCGCAGCGAAGTCGAACGACTGGTCGGCGGCTCGGCCAGCGGGCGCGTCGTGCGCTGAGTTCAGTGGCGGTCGGCCGACAGGGCAGCCAGGTCCAGCGATATCCGCAGTTCGCCCTGCATGGTGGTGATCCACAGTTGTCCGGGCTGAACTTCAAAGATGTACGGATACGCCAGCCACGCTCCGGGTTTGCGGGCGATGACGATGGGTGTGCTCCAGGTGTCGCCGTCATCGGATGAGACAGCCAGCGACAACTCCGCGCGGTGATTGCTCACCGGCGTGGCGGACCAGATGCGATCGCCGCCCTGCAGCGGGAAGCTGTTTTCACCTTCCGGATACGGGCGATTCCACAGCATCAGCAGTCGGCCGTCGGCCAGGCGATGCAGTTGAGCAGGCGCGCAACTTGAAGCGATGCCCGCAGGACCATAGGGATGCCAATGCAGGCCCGCGTCGGTGGACTCGGCTCGCCACTGCTGCATCCAGTTGGTGCGGATCAGCATCAGCAGTTTGCCGTCAGCCAGTTCAGCGATGGTGGGTTCGCAGACGCCGCCGTGATTGCCCGCGCCGCCGAGGTCGATGATGTTGCTGCGCTGCCAGGTTTTTCCGTCGTCGTCACTGGTGTAGCTGAGGGCGGCATGGTGGCCGGGGTCGTGACGCAGGATGGTGCAGGAGACGACCACCTTGCCGTCGCGCGTTTCGATCATGCGGCGAATGGCGCCGTTCCAATCCACCTGGATCATCACCGGCTGCTCCCAGGTGCGCCCCTCATCCAGGCTGCGAACCGCGTAGGTCGGCAGGCGAGCACCCGGGGCATCATGCAGTTGGTTGCTCCAGGTCCAGTGTTTCTCTTTCAGGTTCATGCAGACGAGGATCACCACGCCGCTGTCGGTGCGCAGCAGAGCCCGTTCGTTGCTGATCAGGAAGCCGGCAGGGTCGGCGAACATCGGATACGCCTTCCAGTTTTTTCCTTCGTCCCGGCTGACCAGGGCGTTGGTGTTCTGGATGGTGAGGATGCCGCCGTCACCAAGGCGCACGAAAGGCCCCATGAGCTGGCCGGGCATGTCGGTGGCTGCCGGATGCAGCACCGCGCTGTTGCTCGCCACCAGCGGGCGCGGCTGTTGATCTTCGGCGATCCTGGCCAAGGGCAATGAAGCCAGCACCTTTGCAAGCTCATCACACACCAGGCGATGGCCTTTGTCGTTGGGGTGCATGCCGTCCAGCAGCAGATCATCGATCTTCCGGCCGGGCTGCTGATCGTAGCGCTCGAAGGCGGCATAGATATCGACCAGCGGCAGGTTCAATTCACCGGCCAGGTCGCGCACCGCCTGGGCGTAATCGCGCAGCAGTATGTTGAAGCCATCGGGATCCTGCGCGTCATACGGAGGCTTGCCGTAGAGTTGCTTAAGTTTGTCCGTCCAGCACATTGGGTTCGGCGTCATCAGCACCACGCTGCCGCCTTGGGCCTGCACGGCGCTGATCATGCTGCGCAGGTTGCTGTGGTATTCATCCAGGCTGATGCGCGGCGAATCGGCGGGCGGCTTTTTCCAGACGTCCACCGCCGAGTCATTGATGCCGAACTGCATGATCACCAGGTGCGGCTGCAAGCGCAACACATCCGATGGCATGCGTTCCAGTGCGCCGCGGGTGGTGTCGCTGGGTTTGCCGGCATTGACGATCGCGGCTTGCAGTTCGCCCCAGACGGACTCTTTTTCCAGCAGATCGGTGTAGATTTTGACCTTGCGGCCGCTGACCAGTCGCGGGGCGGTGGTGGAATCCCCGAAGGCCACGACGACCAATCGCTGCTCAGCCTGCGCTGTTGACGCCACGGCCAGCAGTACACAGACGACCAGTTGGATCATCTTCTTGCGAGCGAGCATCACGGTCATGGTGCATCAATTCCTGTTTGGCATGCGAGTCAGGCCAGGCGGCCGGCCAGGTGCGGGTGAACGCAAGCCCGATCACCGAGCCGATCGAGCGCGATGCGGATGTGGCGCAGGTCGCAGGCTTCACTGTGCTTGACGGGCCAGCCGTGATGAGGCTGATCGGTGAGATACGCGCGGCCGGAGTCGTGCTGGTACAGGTCGATGCCGGCCACGGTGACGTGCTTGCCCAGCGCGGCCGCAAGCAGCAGGGCGAAGGCGCCGGTGGTGGGGTAAGGCGCGTGCGGCTCGTGACGATACAGATCGTGACGCACCAGCATCGGCAGCACCGGCACGGGGCGCGGCAGGCCGAGACCGGCAAACGGGTGCATCGGTGCGGCCGGCAGATACATGTGCATCAGCAGCGGACGCTCAGCAGGCGGCGTGGACAGGAAGCGTTCGGCCACGCGCTCGAGGGCTTTGGGTTCATCACCGATCAGCACCGCTCGTGGTTGGCCGTCGAAGACATCGCGCGTGACGTAGGTGGGGTCGGTCACGATCACCGCGCCGGACAGATGCTTTTGCGTCCATTCATCCCTGGCGCTTGGGCCGCGCCCAAGCACGGTCAATGTGTCGCACGCGGCAAACCACTGAACGAGCACGTCCACCGGGTCATTCGAGCTGCCCTGAAGCAGCGGCAGTTTGACTTTACCCTGCCAGCGGTCGAGGTAACCGCGCTGCCAGCGAGGATCGGCGGTGATGTCGCCGTCGCGGCCGGCCAGTGTTTGAGCGGGTTTGCCTTTGATGCGCATTTCGCCCCAGCACTGGCCGCAGTGGTTGTGCTCGTGGCCTGTCACTTCCGCCCCGATCTTCTCCATCACCGTGTGAATCCAGCCCATGCAGTGATCGCAGTAGTCCTCGTCGGCGTACAGATCGTTCTGGATCAGATGGCCTTTGCTGGGGCATTGGTACATGTCCCAACGCAGGACGTTGCGCTCTTGGTCCAGGGTGAAGGTCCAGTCGCAGTGTTCATCTTCGCCGGTGGCGATCCAGGTTTCGTACAGGCCGCGCAGACCCTTGGCCAGACCGGCATCTGTGTAGTGCTGCTGAGCGACGGCAATCGCCTCGGACCAGAGTCGGTGCACCGCATCCTGCCCGAACGTCTGGCGGATGTGCTTGAACGTCCAGTCGTAATAGCCGCAGAAATCCTGGCAGCCGAGCATCAGGTGGCTCCCGTGACGGAAAGCGGAACGAAGCGCTGGCGACAGGAACCCATGCCGCCTTCGCGCTGGAAGGCGAAGCCCGCCGCCTCTGCCTGCGCGCCGCAGATGTGATCGCAGTGTTCGCAGAAGTAGTCAACGATCGGCCGCTTGTGGGCGCGCAGGTGACGGATGGCGGGGCAGACGCGGATGTCCAGCTCCACCCGCCCGTCAGCTTCGGTCACGTTGACCTCAGCCCCGGGCTCGTGACTGAAATACTCGCGCCAGTCTGCGGCGATGGCTGCCGCGCCGCCTTCGCGCCAGCGCTGGTTGCGCTGACGATAGTGTTCGCGACCGAGTTTGCGCCAGTAGTCGATCAGGGCGTTCTTGCCGTACTGATCGTGCAGATGGCGAAAGATCTCGTTGACGCCGAAATAAAAATCAGGCGCGGACATGATCCGCTCTCACTTCCACCGGCGTCAGTAGCTCACGCACCAGGGGCGACTGGCGAAGCTGGGTGATGAACCTGGCGTCGGGTGCTTCAAAGGGGCGCGGAGCGAATCGGCCGGGGATGCCGCGCTCGTTCATCAGTGCGGTGAACACCTGTGAGAACGGGTATGCGATGAACAGTTCCTTGATGCCGGTCAAACGCTGCTGCCAGTGGGCGGCTGCATCCCAGTCCTCCTGGTGAGCCGCGCGGGTCAATGCGGTGGCCCAGTGCGGGCAGACCGCGTAGATGCCGTCCAGATGCTCGGAGTAACCGCAGCGGAAGAGCATGTCGCTGAGCACCGGCTCGGCCACGATGATGCGGAACGCTTCACCTTCCACCCGCATGCGCAGACGCACCGCCTCAGGCACGTTGGCTGACAGCTTGATCCCCGCGATGTTGGGATGCCGGGCCAGTTTGCTGAGCGCATCCACGGACAGGTGCACGCCGGTCAGCGGTTGCAGGTCGTAAATGAACAGCGGATAACGCGACTCGTCAGCCATGTGCGTATAGAAGTCGATGTACTGCTTCTCGCTGAACTTGATGAAGCTGGGCGTCAGCACGACCACGCCGTGCAGGCCGTCCAGTCTGTTGACGAATTCGATGCGGTCCAGCGTGCGGGCGGTGCTCTGATCGCCGACGCCGATCAGCAGCTCGAAGCGATCACGGGAAAGTTGGATGCCGTTGACCACCAGGTCGCGCCAGGTCTTTTCAGTCAGCAACTGAAACAACCCCATGGTTCCAGCGATCAACAGCGAGTTGATGCCGCCGGCCGCCTGATCGTCCAGGTGCCGGGCCAGTCCCTCAAGGTGCAGTTGATCATCCTCCTTCAGCGGGGTGCCGATCGCGGTAATGAAACGGGCCTCAGTCATCGGTGTGTTTCCTCATGCTTCTATGCTCATCACTCCAGAATCAGCGACGTTTCCCTGGAGGCTGAATGAGCGGTCAGCAGATGTTGCTCCAGGTATTGGGCAGCTTCTTCAAATCGGCCGGCTTCCAACTCGTCACAAATCCGTTCATGCTCTTGAATCGTCTGCGTCATGTTGGGCAGCGTCTTAGGGTCGGCGATGTCCAACTGCACGGTGATGAAGATCGGCCCTTGCAGGTAAGCCCGGGCCATCCTTCGGTTGCCTGCCGTCTCAATGATCCGCTCGTGGAAAATGCGATCGGCCTCCGCGAAACCCAGCGGCATGCGGGACTCCACCATCTGACGCATGGTCCGGCAGACTGCCCGCAAAGGCTCGATGTCGATCGGGCTACGCTTGAGGCGCAGCCGGCGAACAGCCGCGACTTCCAGGGCGGCACGCAACTCCAGAATTTCATCCAGGTCAGCCCGTTCGTAGGTGGGGGCGAAGTGCCCGCCGCGTTCGCCCTGGGCCAGCAATCCTTCATGGACCAGCAGGCCGAATGCTTCGCGCAGGGCTCCCCGGTGCACGCCCAGTTTCGCCGCCCATTCCACCTCGCCCAGGCGAGTGCCGCCGGGGATCTGCCCGTGCAGCAGCATCGGTCGCAGGCGTCGATATGCCTCCTGTCGTTGGATGGAACGCCGATCAGGCATACGCTGATTATATCAATTCTGGCGACAATATTGAATGGCAATTGACGACATTAACGAGCCCCGTTCAATTCGGATGTGTATAAAATATCATTTTAAATCATTTTATTACAGTTACTTCTGAAGTTTTTCCTGGGTGCTAAGACTTCCACCCAGTGAGCCCGCCACGGCAACCAGAAAGGTCACCGTCGCAGTCACCGGAGCCACCCAGAGTGAGGCCCAGGGCGAAACGATCACCGCGATGCCCGACAGTGAGCCGGCCAGCATGGCCACCACCACGGCCGGATCGCGCCAGCGCCGCTCCAGGACCGACAGCAGCATGCACGCCAGCAAGGGACCGGCGAACACGCCCAGGATGATCTGGATCATGCCGAACAGGTTTTCGCTCAGTCCCCGGACCAGTCCCGCGGCGAGGGTGGAAAGCACTCCGATGATCAGGCTGATCATGCGGGCGATTGTCAACTGGCGGGCAGGATCGTCGGGAATCTTCAGCAGATGACGAAAGTCGAAAATGAGGGTGGCGGAGAGCGTGTTGATGCCGCTGGTCATGCTGCTCATGGTGGCAGCCAGGATGGCGGCGAGCATGATGCCGGTGATGCCCTGCGGCAGGGCGGCCCCGAGGAAGTAGGGGAAGATCTTGTCCGCTTCGGCCGGCAGGTTAGGGTCCGGGCTGTGCGTGTACCAGGCGCGCAGGGCCAGGCCGACGCCGGCCAGCAGAATGAGCACGATCACCACGCCGACCACATTGATGGTAAACGAGCGCAGGGCGGAGGCGGCCGATCCCGTAGCCAGGTAGCGCTGAAGCGACATCTGATCGCCGATGTAGTTGGCCAGGTTGGCGATGCTGACGCCGATGGCGACGGACCAGAACGTGATCGGCAGGTGCATGTCGAAGCGCCAGTCGGTGAAGTTCAGGTGTCGGCTGTCCGCCAGTTCGCCGGCCGCGACGGTCAAGGGCGCCGGCAGGTTCCACAGCACGTAGCCGATGGTCAGCACGATGCCCAGTGCGATGACGCAGAACTGGATAGCGTCGGTGACGATGACGCCGCGGATGCCGCCGAGCACGGTGTAGAACGTGCTGGACAGCCCGATGATCAACACCAGCGGCCAGAACCATTGCTCGCCCAGTCCCGCGGTGGCCATGATGGCGAGCGTGGGTGCGTAGATCAGGGCTGCCATCCAGCCGATGCGCATGAGCACGAACATGGCTGCGGCGGCGCTGCGCGTGTGAGGCCCGATGCGCAGGCGCAGGATGTCATAGGGCTGCGTTAATTCCAGGGCCAGATACCGCGGTAGAAACCAGCGCAACACGAGCCAGGCGATCGGCATGCTCACCAGCACCACGCCGGTCAGCAGCGTCAGGCCGGTGGAGTAGATCACGCTGGGATAGCTGAGGAAGCTGATGCCGCTGAAAAGCGTCGCCGCCAGGCTCAGTCCCACCAGGATGGAGCCGAAGAATCCCGAAAGTCCGCCGCCTGCGGTGAAGTAGTCGTTGGCGCTCTGCTGGCGACCGCGAGCGGCGATGCCGATGGCGATCATCGCCAGCAGATAGACCACGATGATGATGATGTCGAGCGGAGTCAGCACGAGCCGGGCTTTCTTGCTGCGCGGAAGCGACAGTTGGTTATGCAGATGCGGGCAGCATATGCGGAGTGATCACCAGGCGGTCCAGCCGCCGTCGATCACGATCTGCGTGCCGGTGACGTAGGATGCGGCATCGGAACAGAGAAACACCACCGCACCGGCGATCTCTTCGGGTTTCCCGACGCGGCCCATCGGCACCTTGTTGGACAGACGACTGACAAAGTCCGTGTCCTGGCCCTGGCTCCATGGATAAGGGAACGGCCCGGGCACGATCGCATTGACCCGCACGCCCTGCGGCCCCTGCAACACCGCCTGGTAGCGCACCAACTGCAACACGCCCGCCTTGGCCACGCCGTAGTCCAGCGGGTTCATCTTGTAGTTCGGTTGATACATGCGCGGGTCCGGCGCCACCTTGCCGTACATGCTGCTGAAGTGCACGATGCTGCCTTTGCCCTGCTCAGCCATGATGCGCCCAGCCTCGCGCGAGGCGATGAAGGCGCCGCGCTGCGTCACCTGCATGCAATAATCCCAGTCCTCGCCGCTCATCTGCATCATGGGCACCATTTTGTAGGCGAAGGCCATGAAGACCATGATGTCGAGCCGGCCGTGATTCTGCTTGATGGTATTGGCGCAGGTTACGATGTCCGATTCACTGCGCACGTCCAGCGGCATGGCGTCGGCCTTGCCCGATTCGGTGCGGATCTGTTGAACAAGGGCTTCAGATTTCTCGGTGGCCGGATCGGAAACGATCACGTGAGCTCTGTGCTGAGCCAGTGCGCTGCAGACCTGTGAGCCCAGCAGCCCGGCCCCGCCGATCACCCAGGCCGTGCGCCCGGTTAAATCAAAACGCTTAAGCGCCGCTTCGTTGCCCCTGTTGTTCGACATGAAAACAATCCACCTTTCGCGTGCGGTTCATTTCGCGCTGTGCAAATGCACATCCAACGCCACGGTGTATTTTAGTTGCGGACGGCGTCGGCAGCATTGCGGCTGCAAGACCATGCAGTGCGGCAGCTCGTGTAAGCTCCCGTCATCAGCAGCGCCGCGGCCATCGTCGTCGGCTCCGGAATCGTGACCGACACGCCGTCCACGTACCAGCCGGCCGGATCGAGGGCACGCACATAAGGCGAGCGCAACCGCAGATAACACACCCCACCGGTCGGTGAATCAAACAGCATGGGAAGAATCGAGCTCTGATTGTCGTCAATCGTCAGCACCGCCTGCTGCAGGCTGAGATCCCAATCGATGCTGACCTCGTGCCAGAGATCGGGGGCCAGCACCATGTCGGTGTCGCCGACCAGTTGGCCGCGCGAGTTGAACTGGGCGTGGAAAACCGCCACATCGATCGAGGTGTCATCGGCCGGATCGAGGAAACGATCGGTGAGCTGGATGTCAGCAACCTTGGTGTCCGCTGTGATCATCATGCGGATGACCATGTGCCCCTTACTGCCCAGCGGGAAGTTCCAGACCGCGCCGTCGCCGTCCTGTCCGCCGGGGCGATCCAGTCGCGGCTCGGGATTGTTCAGGTGCAGAACTTTGCTGCCGGACCCGTCCGGGTTATCGATGATCTGCGGCCCGATGACGCGATCGCGCCAGAAGCCGGACGCTTCTCCAACATGGGTGAAAGCCGACCAGCCGTCAAAACCATTGGAAAAATCGCTGGAACGTGAGGTTTCCAGCAGCCAGTCGGGATCGATGAAGATGGTTGCTTCCGCCAGCCCGTTGCCGGCCAGCAAGGCGACGCGGTCATCATTGTTCATCGTCAACGCAAACGGATTGGCTGTGCCGCGATCGCCGGTGGTGGGGGGCGTGTCATGACGATTGGGATCCAGATACACCTCACGGAATCCCGCCCAGGTGCGGCCGCCGTCGTAGGAAAGGGCTGCATGAATCGC
Organism: uncultured Phycisphaeraceae bacterium; assembly: GCA_964471555.1. GTDB lineage: Bacteria > Planctomycetota > Phycisphaerae > Phycisphaerales > Phycisphaeraceae > JADLFV01. Next base: position 20,223 of record CAYYGM010000027.1, on the reverse strand, counting down.
ATCGCGCCCGCTGTAAACGCCCCGGCCATCGTAGCGCGGACAGATGCGCGTGTCGTTCCAGAACAGGATCAACTCCGGCCTGCCATCACCGTTGCGATCGGGAAGCCAGAGATACGCAGCCGCCGAGTTGGACGAGGGGAAGATCGATCGCTCCGCCCCGGACCAGGTTTCGCCGCGGTCTTCTGAAAACGATTGATACAGATAACTATCCTGCGTGCGAATGAGCATCCACTGTCGATCGATGACAGGATCACCGAACTGCGACTGATCGATGATGATCGGCTCAACCGCGCCATCGAGGCTGCCGTTGAAGTCAGCCGCCACCGGTGCGGTCAGGCGCGAGTCGGAGATAGTCCACGTCCGGCCCCGATCATCGGAATAAGCCACGGTGCTGATCGACGAGCCGGTGGGCGCCGTGCGGTCTTTGATCGCCGAGTGAAATGGCATGAGGATGCGCCCGTCCGCCAACGTGGTGGGAGCCATCAGTTGCCCGATGTAACCTTCGAAAAGCAGTTGCGGTGAATCAACCCATGTGGTTCGCCCGTTGCTGCTGCGGGTCTGGTAGAGGTCGAGAAAACGATCGACGCCGGCGATGCCGGACTGATCGAAGTTGCGTTTGCGGACCAGGAACGACTGGATATCACCGTCGGCATCAAGCCCGCTGGAGATCATGGTGCCGAACTCATTGTCCGGCAGGGCCAACACATCGCTGTAGCTGCCCCAGTTCTGGCCGTTATCGTCGGAGCTGCGTTGCGAGAGCATGTACGTGCCGCCGACGTTGCGGACACGGATCTGCGTCCATGAGCCGTCGGGATTGACCACGATGCTGCGTCCGCTTTCGCGGCCGGGGATGACCTGCGGTGGCTGGGCGGCGCTGCTGCGCGCAATCGATAGGACGAGGCTGACAGCCAGCAATACTCCCACACTCCAGGCCCTGGCCATGTCAATGTCTCCCTCGTGAAGGCGGGTGCATGCGAAGACTACTTGAGAATCGGGCCGGTTGCGGCAGGATCGCCGAACCATAGGGCCGCGTAGCCATCGGGCCAGGTCGATGGCACGGAATATGTTACACAGACGACGTGCTCGATCTGCCGGGAATCGGCATGTCCGTCAATGAATGCGATATTCATGGTGGTGTTGTTGCTGTGCTGGAAGCGGAAATAATTGATTGGGGTGCTTTGGGCCAGCAGAGCGGACTGCGCGGTTTCGAAGTAATAGCCAAAACTGGAAGGGGAAACGATTTCCTTCAGCAGCCCGGGGCTGTACCAATCAACGCGTTTCCCCGGCACCGTTTCGGACTTATACCGGGGAGCGCGGGTGTTTTGTGCATAGCTGTAGTAAACATCTTTGATGCCGGACTCCGGCCGGGGGTAGGGGCCGCGCATGCGACTGGGATCGAGATCAAGAGTTAGATCATCCGAGGGGCAGCGCGAGATGTTGAATGCATTGCTGGCGTAGTAGGCGGGCAGGTACTGAAAGAAATACGGGTCCGTCGAATACGGCGTCGTCTGGTTCGAGCGGAACGGGGGAAGCAGATCGACGTAATCGATGGCATAAGCATTGACGCTGTTGGCCATCTGCCGCTGGTTGCTCATGCACTGGATGGCCAAGGCGTTTTCGCGCGCCGCACGCAAGGCGGGCAACAGGATGGAGATCAGCAGGGCGATAATGCTGACGACCACCAGCAGTTCGATCAGCGTAAATGCTTTACGGAGGTATTCGCTGTGAGAGGGGAGTTTACTCATGGCTTGCGCCTCGAGGCTGGGCCTCGCAAAATGAATTCTGATGAAACGGACGGGAACGACCGACGACGATGAATCAGGACGGTTGTTGTTGTGCGGACTCGGCAACGATGGCGAGGTGAAGTTGCTTGCCATGAAGAATCTGTTGCCGCATGGAGTCGGATGCCGCCTTGCTGTCACCGGCCGCCAGGGCTCGCAGCAGTGATCGGTGATGGCGATAGGTCAGCACCGCATCTGCAAATTCGAAAACCATGGGCTTGCTGCGACGAACCAGACGCATGGTGCGAGCCAGCAGACGAAGGTCGATCAGCGTCTTGAACAACAGCTTGTTGCGCGAGGCGGCATAAATCACCCGGTGATATTTTTCATCGATGTTGACCCATTCCTGCCACTGCTTTTGGGACAACTGGCCGCTGGCGGTTCGGCGCAACTGGCGCAGCAGCACCAGCCAGTGATCGCAGCAGACCTCAAGCTGGTTCAACTCTTCTTCATCGATGTGGCTGGCAGCTTCAGAGACGGCGAAGCACTCCAGCACCAGGCGCAGGTCGTACATCTCGCGCAACTCTTCGGCCGTCACCAGCGGAACCCGAGCCCCGCGCCGCGGCGACTGTTGAATCAGGCCCTCGCTGGCCAACTGCGCCACCGCTTCGCGCACCGGGGTGCGGCTGAGGCCCAACTGACGGGACAACTGCAGCGTGCTGAGGCGGTCGCCACCGCTCCATTCGCCGTCCAGAAGCATGCCCCGGATGGCGGTGTATGCCTCCTGACGCAAGTTGGACGTTGTTTTCGGCATACCCTTGAAGCATAAAAGAAGTTGGATCCAATTTCAACGACAAATGCGTGCATCTGGCACAGATTTTTGTCGACATGAGGCACTTGTGGCGGGCAATACTATTAATAAATATATATAAATAGGCTATTTAGACAAAAGTAGGAGATCTGGAATGTATTTAGAATTCTCCTGCATTTCTCTTGCATAAAACTGGATCCCATATTATAACAGTGCGAAGCAGGATGGTGATTTGGGTGGCATGGTCTATCAATCACAGTCAGTTAGCACCTTCGAAATGGCCCGTTGTGTTCTGGAAGTGTGTTGACGATCTTTCTTTGTTGTTCTGACGCATCACCTCGTCGTTCACTTAGCTCTTCAGATAGGAGAATGTTCATGATTGCACGCCCTCACCTTCTGTTCACGGTCCTTGCGATCCTCACGTGGGGTCTTGCCTGTGCTCCCGGCGCGACAGCGCAGACATCCTGGAACCAGACCGGCGGCGGCGACTGGAGTTCGGGGGCCAGTTGGACCTCGGGCGTGCCTTCAGCCAACACCGCCATCTTCGATAATGAGGACACGGGCAACGTCACCTTCTCGGCTGCGCCGCCCAGCATCACGGATATCAGCTTTCGCAATGACTCGGGCGCGTTGACCTTTGACCTGGGGGGCAACACGTTGACCATGACGGCGACCAATTCGCTGCGCATGGGCACCCTTGCCACTCACGTCAACGACGTGACTTTCAGCAACGGCACGCTCTCTTTGGCTGCCGGCAACAACATCACCTGGTCGGTGGTCGGCATTCAGGACAACCTGTTGACGTTCACCGGCTCAACGACCTATTTCAGCAGCACGAGCACCAGCACCTCGACCATCGGCACAGGGGTCGGGGCCGCGGGCAATATTCTCTCGGTGGAGAACGGAGCAACGGTTTCGACCCGTAATAACTTCCTGGTCGGCCAGATCAGCGGTACGCCCACCACCAACGCCATCAATGTCACCGATGCCACGTTCATCATTGACAACGGCAACCGCGGCGTCGCCCTGCAGAGCGGCAATCTGAATGTGACCAACTCCACGGTGTCCGTGGGCTACCTCGGTGCATCGACCGATGCCGGCGCTCTCAACAACAGCGGCACCATTAACTTCAACAGCGGTTCACTGTCAGCCCGTTACGTCCGCATGACCCCCGGCAACGTGTTCTACATCGGTGACGGTGGGGCGATCGCAGCAGACTTCCGCATGAGCTACTCGGCGCCCATCGTTAACGCCGCCAGCGGGGTGCACGTTCGCTCCAATGGCTCCATCGGCGGCATCGGGACTATCAACGGCAACATGACCGGTGATGCCGGCGCCAAGCTCGTCGTCTCCGACACAACTCCCACCGGGGCATGGGCTACCACGGTCAACGGCAACTTCGACGCCAGCAACTTCGACCTGATCTTCAAGCTGGGCGACTTCCCCACGGAGTTGGCAGGCGATCTGGGCGTGCCTCAGCCGTTTGATCCGCCTTACAATCAGTTGCTGGTCAACGGGCAGTTCACGCAGCCGACGTCCATCACGATCGACCTGACTGATTACGTGGCGCCGGAAGATCAGGACTACGAGTTGAAGATCATCGGCTGGTCCAGCCAGACCGGCTCGCAGGTGGCGCCGACCTTCTACAACGGCAGCGCACTGGCTTACGAATACAAGAGCGACGGTCTGTACCTGACCGCGGCGGTGGCGGCTGCCCTGCATGCAGGTGATGCCAATGGTGACGGCATGGTCAACCTGGCCGACCTGCAGATCCTCGGTGACAACTGGCAGTCCACCACGGCCACCTGGGCTCAGGCTGACTTTACCGGCGATGGCAACGTCAACCTGGCTGACCTTCAGATCCTGGGCGACAACTGGGGCTTCGGCGTTGGCCCGGATGTTTCCTTCGATCAGGCGCTGGCCGGCGTAGCCATCCCCGAGCCGACGTCGATGCTGCTGGTGGGTCTGGGCGGAGTGTTGGTGTTCCGTCGCCGCCGCGCAGTTCGTGGTTGATCGTTCGGCGCACGACCATCACATATGTTGGCACATAAGGATGTTCGCATGACTTATGCACGGTGTCGTGTCCTGTTCCTCGGTCTGTTGGCGGCTGCACTCAGCGGCACCGCGGCCCGGGGGCAGGACGGGCCGCCCGGGCCGGCGGCGATCGTTGAATCAGAAACGGTCGTGTTCGATTACGGCAAGAGCGATCCTTACGATCTGACGAACCTGCATGGTTTCAACCACGCAGCCAGCGTGGCCGCACTGCCGGACGGTCGATTGATGGCGATGTGGTTCAGCGGGCCCTACGAGGCCTCGGTTCATCAGAGCATCATGGCAGCCGACAGCGACGACGGCGGCCGCACGTGGTCCAAGGCGTACCTGTTCAGTGACGTACCGCACACCAGCGACTTCGATCCGGCGTTCATCGTCAACGGCGACGAGGTGCTGGCCTTTTTCTCTACCGGCCGCTGGACGCGCTGGCCTTTCGTCGGCATCGGCGACGCGGCTAAAAAACAGGTGGGCACCGAATCCTTCCAGATCTGGATGAAACGCAGCAGTGACAGCGGGCGCACCTGGTCCGACGCTCAAGCGCCGCTGATTGCGCCCGGTTGGAATTGTCGATCCGACGGCATTCGGTTGAGCAACGGCAATCTGCTGTTGCCCCTGCATTACCTGCAATCGCCGCACCGTTCGGCTGCACTGTTGTCGGAAGATGGCGGCAAGACGTGGCACATCTCGCAGGAGGTGGCCATGCCCGACAAACAGGATGCCGCAGAGCCGAGCGTGGTGGAATTGTCCGATGGTTCATTGCTGATGGCGCTGCGCACGCGCGATGGCAAACTGTGGTTTGTCCGTTCGCACGATTCGGGCAACACCTGGGAAACGCCGACCGCCACCGATATCCCCGCCACCAGCAGCTCGAACAGCTTGTTTCGCCATTCCAGCGGCAAGCTGGTGTTGACGCACAACCCGGGGCCCGTGCCGTTGCGCACCGAGTTGACGCTGCGCGTGTCGCGCGATGACGGAGCGACCTGGTCTGATCCGGTAGTGCTGGCCAAGGTTGAAGCACCGGAGCAAACGCCCGCTGCGGATGATGCGCCGGATGTGGTCTGGAGCCGACAGGTCAGCTATCCGTCGGTGTGCGAGTTGCCCGGCGGCGAGTTGGTCGTGGTCTGGGGCCTGATCGAGATGTCCTCAGCTTCACAGTCCGGCATCATTCATGCGGCGCGGGTGCGTCTGACGGATTGATCGTATAACGGTTTGCTTGAGAGGTCTGCTATGACCGTACAACGTTCGACCGCTCGCGCTGCGCGATGGGTCTGCATCGGCTGCGGCTGGGCGATGATCATGGCGGTGTCAGCGATGCCGGCCTGGGCCCAGAACAAGAACCTCTACGGCTCCGTGATCTCGACCGACCCGCAGCAGAACACCATCACCTACAAGGAAAAACGGACGGGCGCCATGCAGGTGTTGGTGGTGCCGCCGGACGTTCCGTTCACGCGCACGGTCCCGCAGCGCATGAAGCTGACCGTGGCGCAGGTGTTTGTCGATGATCAACTGGTGATCACGGTCGATGCCTCGGTTGATCCGCCGCGGGTGATCGGCATCCGCGTGGTCAATCCGCCGCCGGGGGCATCGGCATCCACATCCACATCCGCCGACACCGCAGCCAAGCCCTCATCGACCTCACCTCGGCCGCCCGCGTTCAAGTCGCAGTCGCCGCAACTGGACAAGCTCGACTGGGCGGGGCAGGGACAGTATCGGGTGGTGGTCGAAGTGGCGCCGGTGGCGCTGACGGGGCGCGATCATGACGAGTTGCCCGCGCAGTTGGAGATCGATCTGGAAGCAGCCTTGCGCCAGGCCGGCGCCAGCGGGCGCATCGACGTCAGCAGCGTGCAGGTGATGCGATTCGATTCCGCCACCTCACAGCCGCTGGCCTATGACGCTTATCGATATGCGCAGTCGCCGTATGATCGGCCGTTCCGCTGGTATGACGCGGCGATTCCCTACGATTTCCCCGAAGTGGTTGCATCGATCAATCGCACGGCGAACGAACTGCGGCGCAAGGTCTCACCCCGGGCTGGCTATGCCTACAACGCGGTCGGCCAGTGGCGTCGCGGCCGCCTGACCTGGCTGCACACGCAGCAGGGGCAGGAGCCTTCCTACTACGCGATTTACTTCAATGCGTTGCCCACGGATCAGCCGCCCATGCAGACGCCTCCGCGCGGATGGGTCGGTGACGGCACCGCCCGCTGTGATGTCAGCGGCAGCAGCACCACCGGCTGCGGCCACACGCGCATCGCGCTGGACGACTTCAACGACGACGGCCTGATCGACATCATCTACGGCGAAGAGGGCGGTTGTCTTTTCTGGATGCCCAATGCCGGCAGCGCCACCGAGCCGCGCTTCCCGGTCACGCGCATGATCTACGACGCGGAAGGTCTGCCCATCGATGTGGGCGTTCATGCCGCGCCGTTGCTGGTCGATTGGGACGGCGATGGTGTGAAAGACCTGCTGGTGGGCACCTACGTCAACCGGCTGGTGTTCTTTCGCAACAAGGGAACCAACCGCGATCGCAAGTATGTCTTCAGCGGCGTGATCAAAGCTGACGGCGAAGTGCTGGAACTGCCCAACAGCCCGATCGTCGGCCGGCCCGAGGGTGTGTTCAATCACGATTACTACCCTGTGGCGGATGCCGTGGACATCAACGGCGACGGGCGACTGGACCTGCTGCTGGGTGGTTACGTCACCGGCCGGGTGTACTGGTACGAGAACACGGGCATTGATGAGGATCATCTGCCCAAGCTCACGTTCCGCGGTCCCTTGCAGGCTGATGGCAAGCCGATCAACCCCGACGGCTGGTGCGCCGCGCCGTGTTTTGCGGACTTCAACAACGACGGCAAGCTCGACCTGGTGCTGGGGCGTCTGCCGGTGGCATCGCTGGGTGGTGCGCTCGTTGAGCAGCAGCCTTTGTTGTTCTTCTATGTCGGCACAGGCGCCGCTGCGCAGCCTGATTTCCAGCAGCAGCCTTTCCCCAGTGAGGGCAACGGGCCGTATCCTTATCTGAGCACGCCGCGGGCCGCCGATTTCAACGGCGACGGGTTACTCGATCTGGTCGTCAATGCTGGGAGCAACATTTATCTATTTGAAAACGTCGGCAGCGCCACTGAGCCGTGCTTCAAGCTCAATTTGTCATTCCTGCCGTCGGCCTGGGGCAACGCCCGCCTGCCGGGGTATCTGTTCCTTGATTGGAACAAGGACGGCCGACCTGACATGGTGGATGGTTACACCGTGCTGCTCAACGACGGCAAGGGCGTGCCGTTCACTTTCACGGATCGCGTCAATGTCCTGCCGGCAGGACAGATGATCCGCCACAACTCGGGCGTGGGTGACGACTGGTTCTGGCCGCGACTGTACGACTTTGACGGCGACGGCGATTACGACGTGCTGTTCGGCGACTGGTTCGGAAACATCTGGCTGCACCGCAACCTTGCCCCCGCACAGGAAGGCTACGACCTGGAAGGCGAGCAACTGAAAACCAGTGACGGCCAACTGATCAAGGTTGGTCCACTCGATGCTGACCCCGACAAGAGCTTCATCGCACTACAGGGCGCCCGCACCGTGCTGGCCATGGCGGACTTCGATAACGACGGCCGCAACGACCTGGTGGTGGGCGACACCTTCGGCATCTTGCGCTTGTATCGCAATGCCACGGACAACATCCATCCCGTCTTCGAGCAGCCGGTGGAATTGGGCAACCTGGGCATTCGCCTGATGGTGGACACCTGCGACTGGAACGGTGACGGCAGGATAGACGTGATCGCCGGGGCTGCCAACGGGCGCGTGCGCGTGTTCCTGAACACGGGCAGCGACGGGGCGGTCGGCTTCGATGAAGGCACGGACCCCAACCTGCCGCCCATCAAGCAGCCGCGCACCGTGATGGTCGATCTCAACGGCGATGGCGATGAAGATATCTTCCTGCCCAGCACGCAGGGCTCGGTGTGGGTTGAACGATCCTACCTGACCAACGGCTACGCCAAGGCCAAGCTGATCGAGTTCCAGGCCAAGCCCCAGTGATCGCACGTTGACCGTTCACCGCCGATCATTTGCGGCCGCAAGCAACGGCGTTGCATCCAAGTAGGGCCCGGCCTGCTAAACTACGCGGCTCCATGGCCCTGATGTCGATCGCCAATCTGGAATACTGCATCGGCGAGCGCGTGCTGCTCGACGGCGCCAGCCTTACGCTCAATGCCGGCGATCACGTCGGGCTGGTCGGACGCAACGGTTGTGGCAAGACCACGTTGATGAAGCTCATCGCCGGGTTGTCCGCACACGGTCCCGATGCCGGGCAGATCCAGATCGCCCGCGACGCCACCGTGGGGTATCTGACCCAGGATCCCCACCTCGATCTCAACCAGACTCTCCGCCACGAAGCAGGCTCCGCTTTCGCGGAACTCACGCGCCTGCACGATGAACTGGACAAAGTCGCTCACGCCATGGCTGAAGTTTCCGATGGTGATAATGACGCGATGCAGCGTCTGCTCAAGCGCTACGAGCAACTCGAGCATCGCATGCAGCAGGCGGGCGGATACGCGGTCGATCACCTGGTTGAAGCGACTTTGCACGGCGTGGGCCTCGACGACTCGACGTTCAACGTCAAGGTGCGCGATCTGTCGGGCGGACAGAAGGGCCGACTCGCGCTGGCGAAGTTGCTGCTATCCAAGCCGGACGTGCTGCTGCTGGACGAGCCGACCAATCACCTGGACATCGCCGGCCGCCAGTGGCTGGAAAACTTCCTCAACCAATTCCCGGGGGCGGTGATTCTCATCAGCCACGACCGCTGGCTGCTCAACCGCACGGTCAGCCGGATTTACGAGCTTGAGGCCGGGCAACTGGTGGAATATCCCGGCAACTATGACAAGTTCCGCCAGCTCCGGGCCGAGCGCATCGCCGCCCAGCATCGCGCTTTTGAGAAACAACAGACCAAAATCCGGCACGAGCAGGCCTTCATCGATCGCTACCGTGCCGGCCAACGGGCCAAGCAGGCTCAGGGGCGCGAGAAGCGACTCGAACGCTTCAAGCGCGATGAAGGTCTGGAACGACCGGTCGAACTGGATGAAGTCAACATTCGTTTCGCTCCAATCCAGCGGGCCGGTGATCAGATCGTCGTCGCAGAGCACGTGTCCAAAAGCTACGGCGACAAGGTGCTGTTTGGTGATGTGTCGCTGACCATTCAGCGCGGCGATCGCATCGGCGTCATCGGACCCAACGGAGCCGGCAAGACCACGCTCACCCGTTGCCTGCTCGGGGAACAGGAAACCGACCCCAATCCCAAGACCGTCATCAAAATCGGTAGCGCCGTGGACATCGGCCACTACCACCAGACGCACGAAGGACTGAACGCTCAACTCACGGTCGTTGAATACCTGCGCCTCAAAGTGCCCGATCAGATGGAGCAGTCCGCCCGCGATCTGGCTGGCGCCTTTCTCTTTTCCGGCTACGACCAGGACAAACCGCTCAGCGCCCTATCCGGCGGCGAGCGCAGCCGCACCATTCTTGCCGGGCTGGTCGTCAGCGGCCATAACGTGCTGGTGCTCGACGAACCGACCAATCACCTGGATATCCCCTCGTGTGAGCGGCTGGAAGAAGCGCTGCTGCGTTTCAACCGGGCGGAGAAACGTTACTCCAAGGAAGGCGCCAACAAGCAGTACCCCGGCACGCTCATCCTTGTCACGCACGACCGCTGGCTGCTGGATCGTCTCGTCGATCAGTTGTTGGTGTTCGACGGCGCAGGCAATGTCACGCACTTCCTGGGCACTTACAGCGATTACCTCGCCGAGCAGGCCAGGCAGCAGACCGTGGTCGAGCCCAAACCTGAAAAACCCAGACAGGAAAAACCGAAGCCCACAGCAAAGCCCAAACCGACTAAGAAACCCTCCGGGGGAGGGGGTGGCGGTGGACTCGGCAAGATGTCGCAGGAGAAGCTCGAAGCGGAAATCGAGCGGCTGGAAACCGAACTGCACCGGATTGATTTTGATCTGGCCAGCCCCGCGGTGTTCAGCGACGGCGACAAGGTCAAGCAACTCAAGGCTGAGCGGGAGAAACTGGAAGCCGAGCTTAAACCTTTCGAACGCGAATGGGGCCGACGGGCTGAGTGAGCATTCTTGCCGGGTCGGCGCTTCACAGCGCGATCATCAGCGGTATCGTCCGTAGCGCTGGATGGCAGCCATGAGCAGGCGCATGCCGGTCAGGCGTGAGCCGTTGTTGACTGATCCGGAGGTGGCGAAGACCAGGCCGCGCTGGGCTTGGGCTTGTTCGAAATCGCGCAGGAATTCAGCGACCATGTTGGCCTGCTCGTTGCGGCTGTAGGTGAACGGCGCCAGTTGGCCGTGGATGACCGTGTTGGGCAGTTGCTGACGGATTTCGCTGACGGTGAGCGTGGGGCCGAGGTTGACGATGGTGACGCCGGCCTGGGCCAGGTTGGGCAGTTGATGGGCCATGGCCGAGTCGGAGTGGTGATAGCGCATATCGTCGGGGTTCGGGCAATAGCGCCCATAGACCGCCTTGGTGACGGGTAGGCCGAAGAACTCATACATCTCGGCATTCAGCAAGGCACAGTTATCGTCGTGGAAGCTCCAGCCGTGTGGCGCATCCTGCGGGCTGTAGCCGGCTTCTTCGTCAATGATGCGGGCGATCTCCAGGATGACGCGCTTGA
>CAYYGM010000027.1:0-8965 GCA_964471555.1 uncultured Phycisphaeraceae bacterium | reverse complement strand
GCTTGATCTGATCGCGCAGGCGGGCAGCCAGGTCGGGCTCATCGAGGATCAGATAGATCAGATTTTCCGGCCCGAAGATGCTGGTGGCGAAGGTGACCGGGCCGCGCTGTTGACGATAAAGCGGCGGCTTGATGCCGCGCGGCAGCAGACGTGCCTTGGCCTGCTCCCAGTCGGGCGGCAGAATCGCGGCGCGGATGTCGCATTGCTCCACCCGGTCGAGCAGAGCCTTCAATTCATCCCGGGTGTCGGTTACCTGATGCAGCCACCATGAGCCGGACGGCCCCCCCAACCATTCGTTGCGGGCTTCGAAGACCGTGTGCAGTCCGCCGCAAGCTGGATATTGCAGCTCGGGATCGCGCGGCGTCTCATCGAGCAGGCGGCGACCGACGATGCGCTCAGCTAGATCGTTGTAGCGGCGGCTGACGTTGACGCGATACGCATCGTCGGTCTGGTAGCGGTAGTAATCCTCCTCAATGCCCAATTCAGCGAACACGCACTCCCAGGTGCACAGCGCACCGAGAGGCACCTGAGGAATGTCGGTTGCGAACGGATCGCGCATGGCCAATTCCTGGTCAGCCCAGAATCGTTCCAGGTCAACCGGGGCCAGGCCGTCGTGGGACTGCGTTTCAGCTAAAAGGGTATCGACTAATTTTTTCTGCTGCGGCGGAAGGAATTCGTATGCGTTCATGGTAGGTTCATTTGGTCCAATCTTGATGCAACACAGTTTCCTTACGGCCCCAACTCGTCCGGCAGGACAAAGCTGACACGGCCAGAATCATACAGGCAAGGCTGGTGGGCTCCGGGATGATCAAGCTTATCATGTTCAAAGCTTCCTTGAAAGTCATGTCAAGCGAAGCGCCGTATCCCCAATGATCGCCTAACACCTGCTGCAGGTCCGCCAGGTTCACGAGCCCATCGCCGTTGGCGTCACCGGGCGGGAAGTTGGGCTGCACAAACTGGCTGACGTTTTGAGTTTCGTCCTGGGTGTCCTGTCCCAGGTTGTGGCTTTGCACGAGTACGAGATCGCCGGTGTTGGCATCAAGGACGGGGATGGGATTGCCGACCGTGTTGCTGCCATCGCTGCGGCGCACGCTACCACAACCATGATCTTGTTTAGATTGAAAAACAACCCGCCATCTCTCAACAAATCAGAATTACCAGGCTGAATCACGTGACCGCGCATCGATCACCGGTGCAGTAACTCGTCCAGCGTGATGCTCTCGAATGCCAGATCTGAGCCGCTGCACTCGTAGATGATGCCGATGGTGTTTTCGTCGATCGACGTCAGGCACGAGTAACCGCGATTAAAGCCTTCATCCAGCAGCAGCCAGTACTGTTCCGGCCAGGTCATGCCGTCGTCGAAGCTCACCTTGATGGTGGTGCGCTCGCGCGGATTTTCATCGACGTTGGGATTAGAAAACAGCAAGATGGATTTCGTTTGGCCGTTCTCTGTGTAGATGTGCTTGAGCAGCGATCCCATGCACACCGGCTCGGGCAGGGCAACGTCGGTGGTGGGGTGCGCCTGCCAGGTCTGGCCCATGTCGCTGGTCACCGCCACCGCACGGTGGTTGATGTTTCCTTTGGCCGGCTTCTGACGCATGTTAAGCATCAACGAGCCATCGCTCAACTGAGCTACGGCGCACTCATTGCTGTAGCTGTGGGCCGGCGCGCTGGTTTTCCAGGTCTTGCCGCCGTCTTTGCTCCAGGTGATGTTGGAGAAGGTTGTGCCCTCAGCGTCGCGGCCCTGGGATGGGAATACCAGCGTGCCGTCGTCCATGGTGATGCCGCAGCCGGGTGCCGGGGCCCACAGCCACCACTCGCGCTTTTTGCACATGCGCGTCAGATTCACCGGCTCACTCCAGGTCAGGCCGTCGTCGTCGCTCTTGACCAGCATGAACTGCGACGTTTCCTTCACATCAAAACCCGGCTGAGAGCCCCGGTCTTTCCACTGATGTTCCCATCGTGTGCTCTCGGGTGTCAGGCCTTCGATCCAATGTCCCTGCTTGTCGAGCAGGCCGTACATCCACAGGGCGGCCACGAAGATGTTGCCGGAGTTTTTGTCCACCAGGATGCAGGGATCGCTGACGCCGTTGAACTTCTGCGGGAGATTTCCCCACTCACCCATATCCATGGCGAAGCGCATGGGTTCCCAGGTGCTGCCGCCGTCGGTGCTGCGGCTGAGGCCGATGTCGATGTCGCCCTGCAGGTCGCGGCTGCTGTCGTGGCGAGCGTCGTAGACGGCCAACAGTGTGCCTTTGTTGGTGGTGGCCAGCCCCGGCACGCGGTAGGTGTCCACGTTGTCATCCAGGTGCTGTCGCACCGCCACACCGATGCGCTGTGCAATTGGCGGACTGGTCGGCTCGGGCTTGATCACGCTGCCGCTGTCCAGCCGAATTTCCGTGCAGCCGGCGTCCACCTTGTGGTGCAGGTTTGCCTCGTCAGTCAACTCATAGGAAACCCAGAAGTAATTCTCGCCCGGCTTAAGCGCCTGGTCGGCATCGAAGGTGAGGCTGTCGGCCGGCGCTTGATCTGCGCCCAACTGCACGATCTCGACCGGCTGATCGTACAACGGGTCCACAATGTTGCCCGCGTGCTTGGGGTCCGGCTCGTAACGGATGAAGAACGGGTCATGCCCCAGGTAGTAAAGTTGTACGGTCTTGATGTCCGCCAGATCGTCCGTGCCCTGCGTGCTGATCGTGATGCCGGTGACCTTGTGCGTTATGCCGTCGTCCGGAACCACGATCTTGATCTGCAACACCTCATTTCGCGGCTTGAGTTTGAGCACCGGCACCTGCATCTGGTGCAGCGACACCACCATTGCCTCATCCGCCGCCGCGGCCGAATGCATCCATGTGCACGCAACCATGGAAAGAATAAGGGCAAGTGCGGTCATGGTTTGTTTGCTGATTCGTCGAGTCTTGTTCATGCGGTGATCCTCTTGTCCCGGTCATTCGAGGGGGCGGATTGACTGAGTGTCTTGCAGAATCCAATCCATATTGAACTTGGCCAGCGTCAGATAGCGGGGGGCGAACTTGGAGACATCATCGTAAACGTTGCCGCGTTCATAGTAACAGTAGATTGTTTTGTCGGGCCCGACCAGAAGCTGGCTGTAGCCGGCACGACCGGGATCCAGCACACGGGATATCGGCCAGGTCTTGCCGTCATCATGGCTCACGCGGATGGTCAGGTTCTGCCGCAAACGGGCCTTCCACTTGAGAATCTGGCGCGGGTCCGCGCTGCAGCACGATGCCGCTGCTCATGCCGGGTGCGACGACTGACCATTCATAGCCGTCGCGCGTGCGGAAGGTCTGGAAGGTGTCGGTGATCTCGTGTGGAGCAGACCAGCGCACACCGTCGTCGTCGCTGGTTCGCCAATAGACCCGGGCATAGTTGATGGCGTGCATGAGGTGCAACGTGCCGGTCAGGTTATCGACGAGGAGCGTGTTGTTGGCTACGGTGTTGAGGCCGTCGTCGATGACCACGTATGGATCGCTCCAGGTCCGCCCGCCGTCGGTGCTGCGGCGCATGATGGTGTTGATGTCCCCCCAGTCGGTGAAGCCGTCCATGCGGCCTTCCGCCACGATCAGCACCGTTCCGGCCGGTGTGAAAGCAAATGTCGGAGCGCGATAAGTGGCATAGCCGTTCTGCCCGGCTTCGAAGAGATCGATGGTCTGCATGAGCGGCTGCTGGTCCTCAGCATGAACCAATGTGGGCATTGCCGAGAAAACAGCCGAGAAGATAGCCACGGCGACAATCATCCACCTGGTGTTCATGTCACATCTCCGCTTGGATCAGATGTTGATTTTGTCCAGAACCACTTTGGTTTTTACTTCCAGATTCAAGGCGGCACGAAGATTGCCGATCTGGCGACGCATGGTGTTTTCGAAGGCGATGATGTCGCCGCTGTGCAGGATCAGGTTGGCGCCGCGTTCGATCCAGCGATGTTCCATGTCCAGGTTGTCGTCATCACAGAAGGTGGCGTGAATGCCGGCACTGACACCAGCCGCCCGGGCCTTGTCGATGATGGTGTCCACCGCCGCGATGAAGTCGGGATGGTCGTACTGCTCGGGCACGCCCAGACTGGTGGATAGATCGTGCGGGCCGATGACGATGGCGTCGACGCCTTCCACGCTGAGAATCTGGTCCAGGTTCTCCATGGCGGGCACGCTCTCGATGTTGAGGATGAGACTGTGTCCGGCATTGTGGCGGCGAATGTACTCCGCGAGTTGGCCGGTGAGCTTTTCCCGTCCGTTGAGCAGATCGCGCAGCTTGCGGCCCTTGATCGGACGATACTTGGTGGCGCCCACCAGCTCGCGGACCTGCTCGACGGTTTCGATGTAAGGCACCATGACGCCGACAGCCGCATCATCCAGGGCCATCGTGACCTGATAAGGATCGGGAGCCGGCACGCGCACCACCGGTGGCAGGCCCATCGCTGCGTAGGTTCGGCACATCCACGACAGCTCGCTGCGACTGATGGCGATGTGCTCGGTGTCGATGAACACATAATCCAGCCCGATGCGGTGCATCACCTTGGGCCAGGTGGGTGAACTGGAGACGATCAACGTGCCAAACAGGCGATCACCCCGCTGCAACGCGGCGGCGAATTCATTGCCAGTCATACGAACTCCATGCATGGGTGGTGAATGTCGGTTTCTAAACCAGGTCAACGGGGACCGTGACGTGTCGGACGGGCTGGCCCATGACCGCGTCTTTCAACAAAGTTCCAATTTCGCGCCCCTGCTGCTCGGGCGTGAAGCGGCCCTTGATGTAGGGATACTGCGGTGGGGCGGCAGTGCCGCGACGGTAAACGTCAGCCACGGCCAGAGACACGTCCCGGCCCACCGCCAGCCCCTGGCTTTCAATGGCTTCCACCGCACCTTCAGCCAAAGCTTCGCTACGAGCGATGATGCCCAATGAAGCAGGATCGTCACCCAACAACTTGCATACTTCGACACTGACCGCAGCCTTGTCCGGAGGCAGATCGCGGAAATACACCGAATCAAGTTTCAGCCCCCGCCTGGATGCGGCAGCCTGCAAACCATCCTGGAACGCGGGCTCACCGGCATACATCCGGTCACGCATCAGCACCAGCAATCGCTGTTGTCCGCGCGATAGCACGTGCTCGGCGCAGAGTTGGCCGATCTGATACTGATCGCGGTCGATGGAGGAAAGCGAAGTGATCGAAGGCTGCGGTGTGCCGTAAATCACTGCCGGCAGTCCGCTCTCAGCCACCAGCCGCTGCGTCTCCAGCGATGAACGCACCAGCAGCAGGCCGGTGGCCTTTTCGGAACGCAGGCACTGATTGATCGTCTGATCCACGAGCCCCGATTCGTTGCCCGATGGCACGTAAATGAATTGCACATCGAGGCCCGGAAATTCATGACTGATGCCCACGATCACGCCGTCACCCAGCAGCCCTTCGCTTGACAGATAGTGAGCTTGAACCAGCAGCAGCAGCGATTCGATCGGTTGCGTCATGTGCATGGGAGCCGGCTCCGAAATGGTGGTGCCGCGCCGCTGCTTGCGGACGATCCGCCGCCTCTGAGCCAGGAGCTGCATGGCGCGGTTGGCGACCATGCGGTTGACCCCGAGCAGTTGTGCCACTTCCCCAGTGTTCAGATAGGCATCCCCGGGCTGTAAGCCGCGCCTGGCGATGTCCAGTTCGATCTGCCGCGCCAATTCGAGCACGCGAGGAGTTTGTGCCTGTTCGACATTCACGAAAACCAAGGTACAAAAAAATTCTAGATTATCAATATATTTTAATTTAATATCAAGAATCTTTTATTATGATCTGGTTCTGATTCTCGAAGTAAGGGAATGAAATCTGCTGGGCGACGGAGTAACGGGCCTCTAATAAGTATTTAATTTATTTTATAAAATTGACTTATGGTGATTACATGGTTTCAGGGATGATGGGGCTGTGTTCGATGACCACCAACACGTGTCTGCATGGACCAACCGCCATCGCGGGAGGGTGTCACTGCTGCGAGCCTTCCGCGGTCGTGTTAAAAGCTGGCTGTCAGCCGCTTCACTGACGGGTCACTATGATCGTCGTGCTGATCAACCCAAGCTGGTTTTCCATTGAAAGGATGCACCTTGGCTGATTCGATCGTTGTGCTGGATGGGTACACGCTCAATCCCGGCGACCTGAGTTGGGACGCTTTGCACAAGCTGGGCAAGGTCACCGTGCACGACCGCACGCCGCACGACCAGATTGTGAAGCGGGCCGCCGACGCGCCTTATCTGTTGACCAACAAGACGCCGCTGTCCGCTGAAACCATCGCGCAACTGCCGGCCCTGAAGTACGTCGGCGTGCTGGCGACCGGTTTCAACGTGGTGGACACCGCAGCGGCCAAACAGCGCGGCATCACGGTCACCAACGTGCCGACCTACGGCACCGACACCGTGGCACAGCACGCCGCCTCGTTGCTGTTGGAACTGGCGCGGCACACCAGCGCTCATGCTCGCGCTGTGGCGGAAGGCAAATGGGCAGGCAGCGAATGGTGTCTGCCGGTAGCGCCGATCGTGGAGTTGACGGGCAAGACGCTGGGCATCGTTGGCATGGGGCGCATCGGCCTGGCGTTTGCCAGGATCGCACAAGCCATGGGCATGACTATCATCGCTTACGACGCCCACCAGTTGCCGCCGGAGAAACGAGATGGCGTGGCGTTGACCTATCGTTCGCTGGAGGAGTTGTTCGCCGAGTCGGATGCGATCTCGCTGCACTGTCCGCTGACGCCGCAGACCAAGCACCTGGTCAACGCGGCGCGTCTGAGCACGACGAAGCCGACCGCCTGGATCCTCAACACCAGTCGCGGCCCGCTGATCGACGAGTCCGCCCTGGCCCATGCTTTGAAACACGGGCAGATTGCCGGCGCGGCGCTGGATGTGTTGGATGTCGAACCGCCGTCGGCTGACAACCCGCTGTTGGGTCTGCCCAATTGCATAATCACAGCCCACATCGCCTGGTATGCGCGCGAAGCGCGTCAGCGACTGCTGGCCACCGTGGTGGAGAACCTGGCGGCGTTTCAGGCTGGCAAACCGCAGAACGTGGTCAATGCTTAACTCGCTTCGGCAGCAACTCGTGCTGCGCGGCTCATGGTAAACACGGTCAGGCCGGTCAGGTCGCCGTTCCTGCACGGCAGCACCATGCTGGCGACGTAGCCGATCACGTAGCAGGTGACGATGCCGGTGGTGGCGTACAGCAATAGGTTCAGTTGGCTGTAGTAGGGCAGACAGAACATCACCACGGCCCCACAGACCAGGCCCACGAGCGTGCCCCAGCCGTTGGCGCGGGTGGTGAACAAACCGAGCGCGAACAGTCCGCCCAACACGCCCATGAAGATGCCGATGACCGCCAGGGCGCTGTCGAACAGGGATTTGATGTTCGGGTTGATGAACAGCAATCCGATCAATGTACCCAGGGCGCCGAGAGTGAAGGTCAGCGTGCGTGCTGCATTGAGGTAGCCGCGTTCGCTCTTGAACGCCTTCATTGGGCGCAGGAAGTCGGTGACGATGGTGGTGGCGGTGGAGTTCATGCTGGTCGAGACGGTGGATTGCGCCGCAGCGAAGATGCCGGCCACCACCAGTCCCGCCACGCCCACAAACACCTCGTTGGACAAGAACAACGGGAAAACCTGGTCGGTGTTCATGGTGGGACTGAGCTTGGCCGGGTGCTGCTTGTAGAAGGTGTACAGCGCGACGCCCATGCCATAGAAGATCAACGCCGAGGGGATGGCCATCAGGGCGTTGGTCCAGATGGAACGGGCGGCAGTTTTGAAACTGGGCGTGGTCATGTAGCGCTGCACCACCGCCTGGTCGGAGACATAGCTGGAGAAGTTCTGCCCGAAACCGCCCAGCAGCACGACCCAAAGCGCAGTGGTGGTGTAGCTGTTGAGCGAGAAGTCCCAGTTGACGGTATGCAGCTTGCCGTCGGCATAAGCCGTTGCGAACATCGACGACACACCGCCGTCGATGCGCAGGACGATCAGCACCAGACAGAAAACCGCGCCGCCCAGCAGCACGAAGGTCTGGATGGTGTCGGTCCAGATCACCGCCTCGATGCCGCCCAGCGTGCAGTAGATCAGGCAGAGCACGCCCATGATCAGCACCGACTGCATCGGCGTCAGCGGCGTCACCGAAGTCAGGGCCAGGGCTGCCAGCGAGAGCACGATGCCCATGCGTCCGATGTGAAACAGTGTGAACAGGCCGCTGGCCACCATGCGCACCGGCATGTTGAAGCGCTTGGACAGATATTCATAAGCGCTGGTGGCGTCGATCTGGCGGAAGAAGGGCAACGCCACGTAAATCGCCACCGGCGCCATGGCCACGATCATCAGGTGACCGGCCATGTACACCAGGTCCTGGGCATAGGCCTTGGCGGGAATCGCCATGTAGGTGATGGAGCTGAGCATGGTGGCGTAGATCGAGCAGGCCACTGCCCACCATGGAATCCTCTGGCCGCCGCGGAAATAGTCGTTGGTGTTCTTGTTCTTGTTGGCGAAGTAAACGCCGACGCCCACCGTGGCCAGCAGATACACCACCAGCACGCTGAAGTTGATCGCACCGAACGACCCCTTGTAACGCAACGGCTCAATGCACCACACCGCCGCCGTACGCACCCGCGGACGCACTTCACCGCAGGCGATGATGATGTCGTTGCCCCACTGCACCGCCGGCGTCGTCACCTGGTTGACAGGCGATTCGCCCGCATCGATCCACGTGTTCGTGATCGTGTGATATGCCCACACTTTCTTGGGAAAGCCCGGGTGGGCGTCTTTCAACTCATCAGCCTTGGCGAACAACGAACCATCAGCCCCGCTGAACACGAACACGTGTGCCTGGCCCACACCAAACCCCGTGCCTGCCATTACGCAGGTCGGCGCATCCGGGCGCTTGATCCACGCCGCTTCTGCCGCCTCCTGCTCAGTCGCGCCGCGCTTCAGCTTGCCCTCATACGTCG
>CAYYGM010000026.1:0-36540 GCA_964471555.1 uncultured Phycisphaeraceae bacterium | reverse complement strand
AAAACCCTCTGCCACGCCGTACAACTGGCCGCGTAAGTGCGAAAGTCGAACTAAGTGTAGTCTGCGCGTTGCAGTTTACTGCCGTTGCATCTTCCGTCAACGACTGCTGTCGATATGATCGGTCAGTCCATGCGGATAAGTAAATGAGATTGCCACGACTCCCACCGCGTCGCACCGGGTGCATCGTTGGAAGCGTTCAGCAGATCGAGCCCGGACTGCACGCCGCTTTCCAGATCAGCGGTCAGCTTGCGCACGGCGGCACGCAGCTTGGCGTTGTCGGCCAGATAGGCACGCAGATCGATCGGCTCGCCGAAGTGAACCAGGGCTCGACGGTCAGCCATGGGGGCGGTGGCAGTGCGGTGCACGTCTTCGGTCAGCTTCTCCACCGTCTCGGCAATGCGGTCAAGCGTGGGTTTTTCTGCAATGTAGTCGGTGTTGTAGTAGCTGATGATGCGGAAGGCGAGCATGGCCTCATCATTCCAGGTGCCGGCTGCCGCATGGTCGGCCACGCGCTGCGGATCGGTACGCACTTCGTGGATCTTTCGCCGGCATTGACGCATGCGCTCGATGAGGTTGTCGCCGTCGCGCGGCTCGATCTCCAGCTTCTTCTCCAGGCCGCTGAGCACGGTGCCGGCCGCGTAGTCGATCAGGCCGCGCAGCGTGTCGATCTCCTGCTCCCGGGGGTCGATGCCGCGCAACTTCAGGTTGCGGCGAAGGGCGACAATGCCGATGCGACGCAGGGCTTCGCGCGGGTTCTGCGTTTTGTCGCTGCCGTGATCCGTCGAATCCACAGCCGCGGCCAGCGCCTCGATGCGGCGGACCAGGTCGGCGCGGATGTCGTGCAGATAGGTGGCCTTGATCGCGGCCGGCACGGCGAACAGCGGCTCATCGCGCTCCAGCAATTCCTTTTGCGCCCGCAGAGCCAAGAAGGCGGCCCCGTCGTGGAAGGGCGTGACGTGATCGTTCTGCAGATAGACGTTGCCTTCCGGGAAGATGGTCAGCGGGTGGCGGCTGTGCAGCAGTGTTTCGGCGGCCTGTTTCATGGCTCGGCTATCTGAGCCTTCGCGATCGACGCTGAATGCGCCCAATCGCTGCATGATCCAGGCGTCGAGGCGGCTGCGCAGGAAGACATCGTAAGCGGCCATGAAGATGGGAAAGACGCCCACTTGGCGCGTTGCTTCCAGCACGATGGAGGCATCCGCATGCGTGGAGTGGTTGAAGACCAGCAGCATGTGACTGCGGCGGGGCAGATCGGCAGCCCGGGTAACACGGACTTCAGCGATGCGCTTGGTGGCGGGCAGTTGACGCCAGCGGTTGTAGCAGCGGGCCAGGTGTGCGACCAGGGCGTTACGCCGCGGTTCGAACCACTGGTAAGGTTGGTCGCTGAAGTCGAGCATCAGGGAACAGGCGGACGGATGAAAGTGCCCGAGCCGGGCTGATTGTTTTTGCCGCTCCAAGCCGGTTGCCAGTTGAGCATGGCGTTGGGGCCGCCGGGTTCATCGACGTCGTGGACGGAAATGTTCAGGCGCAGGGCGGACCAGAAGCCTCTGTTTTCACCGCGCAGCCGATCGAGCACGATGTGCGGGATGGCGATCTCAGCGCTGTAGCCGGTGAGCGTCTTGAGACAGGCGATCTTCACACCCTCGGGCACGCGGTCCGGCTCGAACATGGCGGCGGGCTGGCCGGTCTCGGAGGGACTGAAGGCCAGGAAGACGTTGCTGGTCCAGTTGTCCTCGTAGCGGTCGCGGGTGTTGGCCCGCTGCGGATCGTCCTGGGGGTTGAGCAGGATTTCCAGAGCATCCTGTTTGCCGACGGCGCCGTCGGGTTCGGCGATGACCGAGTCGTCGGTGACCTGGATGGCCAGATAGACCGCATTTTCATCCATGGCCATGTTGAAGCGGAAGCGGGCGTCGTTGGGGCCGGTCCACGTGTCAGCTTTGCCCAGTATTTCCGCAGGCTTGTCCACTTCGTAAGGCAGGTCGGACCACTCATCGAGGCGGCCGTCGATGTTGACCAGATCCTCGCGCGTGGTCAACTCGCAGGCGCGGGTGAAGCCGATGGCCGCCTGCTTAACGAAGCGGTAAGGGCGATCCTCGATCATGCCGAAGTCGGCGGTCCAGTCGATGGGGATGGTGGCCAGGCTGTCGGTGGCAAGCGTCGCATCGCTGCGCAGGTCGATGGGGATGCTCTGCGATGCACCGGCCGCAAGCTCGGCATGGAACGTGTGCGGCACGGGGTGCAGATCACCGCTGGGGCCGACGGCCGCGTCGATGGTTACGGGATAGTCGGTGTTGTTGTGCAGTTCAACGCTCGTCGCCTGGCCGGCGAAGGTGTCCTCGGCGATGTACACGGGCATGGCGGCGACGCTCAGATCCTTATCCAGCGTTTTGACCAGTTTCAGGGACTGCTCGGTGGTGATGTTCTCGTCAGCGATGCCGTCGAGCATGAGGTTGGCGATGCGCGGGCCGTCGTCGGTCATGGTGACCCAGACCACGTGGTCGAACTGCCCGAACAGCGGCCCGCGCAGTCGGTTGGCTCCGCCGGTGGTGGCCAGGATGATGTATATCTGGTCGTGGCGGACGTACTTGGTATAGCCGTGCAGATGGCCGGCGAAGACGGTGTAGTTTCGGCCCTGCAGCAGTTGCTCGATCTTCTGGAACTGCTCGTGGCCTTCGCGGCCTTCTTCATAAACCCACAGCGGCTTGTGCATGAACAGCAGAGTCCAGCGCACGTCCGGATTTTGCTTGAGCACCTCGGCGAAGTAGGCGATCTGCTCGTCGCTGATGTTGGTCGGTTTGCCGTCCTCGGTGTTCAGGCACAGGAACAGCACATTGCGGTACACGAAATGGTAGTAGCTGGGGCCGAGGCGGCGGGTCCATTCCGAGGCCATCACCGGGTTGCTCAGGTCGTGGTTGCCCGGCACAAAGAAGAACGGCATCTGCAGTTTGGCGACCAGGCCCTGGAACTCGTCCCACTGCTTCCTGATGTTATCGATTTTATCGGTGTAGCCGTCGATCAGGTCGCCCACGCTGATGACGAACTCCGGCTGCAGGAGATTGGTCTTGTCCACGCCCTGGCCGAAGACACCGGGCCTGCGTCCACCGGTGCGATCGGTGACGACCACGAACTGAAAGTGATCGGGATCATTGTTGGCCTGCAGGCTGGTCCAAGGCGCCGCCCCTTCAATCTGGCGGGGATGAATGTCACCGTCCGGCGTGTGGGCTGAGGTGATCCGGCCGACGGCCAGGATCAGCAGGACAGCGAGAATTCGACTTCGATTGCAAGCCATGACCGACTCCAAGTGGTCTGATTTCGCAGGTTCAGCGGGTCACTTTACGTCGAGCAGAGCCCCCACGCCAGAGCTCTGCAGATTTGACGGTCCCGTAGCAGAGGACTAGATTTCCCGTTTCGCTTTCAAGGAGTCCAACCATGGCAATCGAAATGCTCTATGACAAAGACGGTTCGCTGGCCCCGCTGCAAGGCAAGACCGTGGCTGTGCTCGGCTACGGCAGCCAGGGTCATGCCCACGCCCAGAACCTGCGCGATTCGGGCATCAAGGTGATCGTCGCTGAACTGGCTGACACGCCCAACGGCAAGCTGGCGGTGCAGCACGGCTTCAACCCGCTGCCCATCAGCGAGGCGATCAAGAAGTGCGACCTGTTCCTGATGACGCTGCCCGATGAGCTGCAGCCGACCATTTACGAAAAAGAGATTAAGCCCAACCTGCGCCCGGGCCAGTGCTTCGGCGCTACCCACGGCTTCAACATCCACTTCAAGACGATTGTTCCGCCCAAGGACATCGACGTGGTGATGATCGCCCCCAAGGGCCCCGGCCACGTGGTGCGCGACGAATACGAGCGCGGCGGCGGCGTGCCCTGCCTGCTGTGCGTCGAGCAGGACGCCACCGGCAAGGCCCGTGAGACCGCCCTGGCCTGGGCCATCGGCATCGGCGGCGGCCGGGCCGGCGTCATCGTCACCACCTTCAAGGATGAGACCGAAACCGACCTCTTCGGCGAGCAGGCGGTGCTCTGCGGCGGCCTGTCCGAACTGATCAAAGCCGGCTTCGAGACGCTGATCGAAGCCGGTTATCCGCCCGAGATCGCCTACTTCGAAGTCTGCCACGAAATGAAGCTCATCATCAACCTGATCGAGCGCGGCGGCCTCAACTACATGCGCTACTCCGTCTCCAACACGGCCGAGTTCGGCGATTACCACACCGGGCCCAAGATCATCGACGCTGCCACCAAAGCCCGCATGAAGGAAGTGCTCAAGGACATCCAGACCGGCAAGTTCTCCCAGGCCTTCCGCGACGACTACGCCAAGGGTTTCCCCTGGTTCAAGGCCCAGCGCAAGAAGGACCACGACCACCCGCTGGAAGTCGTGGGCAAGAAGCTGCGTGCCATGATGCCCTGGCTCAAAGCTGTGGAAATGTGATTTGCCCGGCATTCGGGCGACAGAACAAATACGAAAAAACCCGGTCATTGCGGCCGGGTTTTTTAATTCAATCGCCGAACTGGAAGGCGTAGAGTTGGGCCCGCGTCAGCTTGAAGTACAGCCGCAGGGGTTTGCCCGCCAGGGCTGAGACGTCCGGGTTGCCCTTCCAGATCACCAGCTTGTCGGTGTAGTTGCCGCCGATCTCCTCGCAGTCGGTGAGGCTGTAGCCGGGGATCGGCTGATTGTCCGCGTCGCGCAACTCCACGAAGGCGGTGCCCATAGCGCCGGTGTCGATGTTCAGGCGCAGGCGATTGCCGCTGAAGGTGATGACGGGCGTCTGCAACCAGCCGCCGCGGTAGTCGGCATCAGCACTGACAAAGCCGTCGAGTCGCTGACGCACGATGCCGAGGCCACCTTCGCGTGCTGCCGCTTGATCGTACTGAGCGTAGGGGATGATCGAATCGTGACTGCGTCCGCTGGAGACGTAGTACTGGTAGAGATAGTCGCCGCGGCGGACGATGCCCGGGCCGGTCACGGTGTACCAGCGATCCCACTCGTCACCCAGGCCCATGGGGACGTAGGCCTCGCGGCTGGGCCATTGCCAGTGGATGCCGTCGCGGCTGACAGCCAGTTGCGTTTCCAGCAGGCCGAAGTCTTCCCATTTGCCGTCCTCGTGCGGCCGCACGAACGGGTGCAGGCTGGGCGAGTAATGACGAAAACGGGCGGGGAACATCAGGTAAACATCCTGAGCCCAGGGATAAATGAACGCGGCGTTGTAGTAGATATCCGACAGGGGATTGTCCTGATCGTCCGCCTGCAGGACGACGCTTACGTTACCGGGTGTGATCAGATGCAGATCGGGGCGTGATGGATCGTAGAGCGGGGCGTCTGCGTTGTAGGGCCAGGGGGCGAGGATGTCATCGGTCTGGATGCGTGCCACGCGGCGCTGATTGGGCGTGTTGGGGGCCAGGGCTCGCGGGTAGATGACGTATTTGTCGATGCGCTGATCCCAGAAGGCCAGAATGGGGTTGTCGATGACCAGCGGCAGCACGCGCGCGGGGTCAGCAAAATGCACGCCGTCTGCTGAGCAGGCGATATAGATGCCGTCGCTGGGATCATTTTTCCCACCGAAGGCCTGGATCCAGATCACCTTGTAGCGGCGTTCAGGCTGGTCATGCGTATCCACGAAGATGGTGGCGAACAGGCAGCGGGCGGGCACGGGAATGGACACATCGGTGCGGCGAAAGTGCAGGGCGTCGTCGCTCTCGTAGAGGGTAATGCTGTCGGCGCCCAGGTACATGCGGATCACGCCGTCCTGTTCGATGACGCGGCTGATATGGCTCTGGGGGTCGATCGGCTGATTGTTTGCATCGATGACCAGGCCGAGCTTCTGTGCGGCGTGCGTGTGCAGAGCGATGTTGTCGCTGGCTTCGATGAAGCGCTGGTCGATGAACAGTTGCTTGCGTGCGCCGACGTCCAGCGGCTGGGCCGAGGCGGCCGCAGCGCATAGCACAAGCAACAGCAGAACGAGGCTGCGTTTCATGTCATGCCTTTCGATTACGGCACGATCTGCACGGTGGACTGGCCGTCCTGGAGGATGTTGAACAGTTGTTCAATGTCCTTGTCGCGCAGGCGCACGCAGCCCATGGAGTACTGGCCGCCGATGGACTCGGGATCGATGGTGCCGTGGATGCCGTAACCGCCGAGGTTTTCAGTGGTCGGGTCGGTGCCCTGGAGGGGGATCCAGTATTCACCGATGGGGTTCTTGGGGTTGTCCTTGTCGAAGTGCTCGTTGGTGCGGGGGTTGGTCCAACTGGGGTTCTGCACCTTGCCGCCGCGGCGGATGATCCAGTTGCCCACGGGCGTGGAATCGCCTTCGCCCAGGCCGATGGGGAAGGAACGGATGTAGATCGGCTGGTCGGCTTTGTCCTTGAGGTACAGGTCGAGCCGGTACTCGTGTTTGACCACCCGCGCGTGAAATGGCCCGTTGATGGTCTTGAGCTTCTGGCCCGGATGGATGTTGTTGGGATTGGACAGGTGGTTGATCTGTTGCAGTAGTTGATAGGGGACTTTGCAGCTAGCGGCAATGCGGGCCAGGGCGTCGCCGCTCTGCACGACGTACTGGCTGGTGAGCGGATCGTTCTCGTTGATCTGGTCGCCGAAGATCAACTGCTGGTTGATCGAGGTCAGCGTGTCGCGGGCGGTGGCGGCGTCGGCCGGTCGCAGGTGCTGGTCTTCACTGAGCAGCAATTTGGACAGGGCAGCCCGACCATCGATCAGCCGCCCCTCCGCGATCATGTTCATGGCCAGGGTGTAACGGCTGTCGGGGACCGTGGACGTCGTGGGTGGCGGCAGGGGCGTCACGGGGGCGCTGCCACTGGAGGTCGATCGACCGGACGCGCCATCGGCACGAGTATTGGCGCCGCCACTTCCGGGGGCGGGTGTGGATGCCTGGGTGGCGACTCGCGGTGGCGGCAGGTCGGCCGTGCGGACGCGTTGCTGCGGCGGCTGTGTCTGGGTTGCCGCGGTGCTTTCCTGTTGGGTGGTCGGGGAAGCCACGGCATCGGCCGTCGGTGCGACATCCGAAGACCCGGCCGTCAGCCAGCGCCAGCCGAGAAAACCGACCACCAGCACGGCCAGCAGCCACCATGGCCAGCGGCGGTGTCTGCGACGTCGGGCCATGTACAACTGACGCGCACCGGGACGGGGGGATTGTGAGTTGAGCACCATGGGTTCGGCTCCCGCCTGCGCAGGCAACGATAGCGAGCAATTCTCCTAGATTTTATTCGGTTATCGGGGTTCAGCTTCGCCAGATTTGTCCTGAGGCTGGCCCGCTGGGGATTTCTGCTGCGCGATCCACTGCAGGAACTGGCCGATGCGCTGTTCGTAACCGCGTTCGGTGGGCTGGTAGTAGGTTTTGTCCACGCCGAGGTAATCCTGGTCCACGTAGCCGGTGGGCGACTTGTGGGCGTACTGGTAGCCCTCGGCATGCCCCAGTCGCTTGGCACCGGCATAGTGGCCGTCACGCAGGTGCTTGGGCACGGGAATGGTTCGCCCCTCGCGCACATCGCTCATGGCGGTCCAGATGGCCATGGCCGAGGCGTTGGACTTCGGTGCGGTGGCCATGTAGATCGCCGCCTGAGCCAGGGTGAGCTGGCACTCGGGCATGCCGATGCGGTGCGTGACGTCGTAGGCCGCCGAGGCGATCTGCAAGGCGCGGGGATCAGCGTTACCGATGTCCTCGCTGGCCAGGATGGCGATGCGGCGGGCGATGAACATGGGATCTTCCCCGGCCGCCAGCATGCGGGCCAACCAGTAAATCGCCGCGTCGGGATCGCTGCCGCGCATGGACTTGATGAAGGCGCTGATGCTGTCGTAGTGTTCATCACCCGTGCCGTCGTAGGCCATGGCCTTCTGCTGGATGGACTGCTCCGCGATATCGAGCGTGATATGGATCTGTTCTGCAAACGGCTTCTTCCCGATACCCGAATCCCGAGACCCGAGACCCGAACTGAGCACCGCGATCTCCAACGCAGTCAGTGCCCGTCGTGCGTCGCCGTCGCACATGACCGCCCAGTGCGCGATCGCTTCGTCGTCCACCTGCAGCGTCAGCTTGCCGAACCCGCGCACCTCATCGGCAATGGCCCTTCGCACGATTGCCTCAATCCCTTCCGGGGTGAGCGGCTGAAACTGGAAAACCTGCGAGCGGCTGACCAACGCGCTGTTGACAGCAAAAAACGGATTCTCCGTGGTGGCTCCGATGAGCGTGATCACGCCGCGCTCGACGTCGCCCAGCAGCACGTCCTGTTGCGCCCGGTTGAAGCGATGGATCTCATCGAGGAAGTAGATGCTGCGTTTGCCATCGTGAGCCAGCCGATCACGGGCCGCATCGAGCACCGCCCGCACGTCTTTGACGCCCACCGCCGCCGCATTGCCGCGATCGAAGTGCCGCTGCGTGTAGCAGGCGATGACTTCTGCCAAGGCGGTTTTACCCGTGCCGGGCGGGCCGTAGAAGATCACGCTGGTCAGCCGATCCGCCTCCAGCATGCGGCGCAGCAGCTTGCCGGGCCCGAGGAAATGCTCCTGCCCGACGAATTCATCCAACGTCCGGGGCCGCATACGGGCCGCCAGCGGCTCGGCCGCCGCCAGGTGCTGATCCTCGATCTGCTTCCAAAGCTGTGCCACGCCGCAATGATATCCGCCGACTTATACTCATGGGGTATGGCCAGCGGGTTACCCGTCATTCTGAAGCTGCAGGGCAGGCGATGCGTGATCGTCGGCGGCGGCTCGGTCGCCCTGCGACGGGCGGGGGCACTGCTGGAATGCGGGGCCAAAGTCAAGGTCGTGGCGCCGAACATCGACCCGGCCATCGAGGCCCTGGCAACTTCCAGGGCCACTTCCGGGGGGGGCGTCGAATGCGTGCGGCGGCACTACGAACGCGGCGACATCGCCGGTGCAGTGCTGGTGGTCGCAGCCACCGATGACGAGCAGGTCAATGAACTGGTGGCCCAGGAGGCAGCCGAGTGGGGGGCGCTGCTGAATCGAACCGATGATCCAGCCCAGGGCGATGTCAGCATTCCCGCCCATGCCCACCACGGGCCCGTCACCATCGCGGTGCACACCGACGGCATTTCCGCCGCCGCGGCTGCCACAATCCGACGACAACTTTCCGACGCCCTGGATCAGGACTGGTCAGCCTTGCTGAGCGTGGCGGGAGAATTCAGGACCGCTGTGCAGCAGCGCTTCATGGATCCCGCCCAGCGGCAGAGCAAGCTGCGACAGTTGACTGACGAGTCCGCCATGGCAATCCTCAAGCAGCAGGGCGAATCCGCTCTGCGGGCGCACCTTCAGCGCCTATTGGACGACTGATGCACGAAACAATCCTCAGTATCGTGCTGGCAGTGCTGGCAGTTCTGGCGGCCATAGCCAGCGTTCTGGCGTTTCGACGCGTATTCAAACCCGACCGGGCGTCCGTTTCACAGCGCACGCTCATCGGCCTGGTGCTGGTCATCACGTTCGGGGCTGCCATCGGGTTTGTCTATCGCTGGATTCACGTCGGGCAATGGCAGCCGCTCAAGGCCCACCTGGATGGCTTGCTGCTGCTGTCGACGCTGCTGGGGGCGACGATTCTGTTCATTCTCAGTCGACGGCGACTGTTTGGGTTGTCAGCTTTTGGTTTACCGATTCTGACGCTGTTTCTGGCTTGGGGCATCTGCGCCGCGCAGTGGTCATATCGCCCGTTCCAGATGCAGTCGCTGCACCCGGTGTGGTTTTCGCTGCACCTGGCGGGCGTGTACCTGGGCACCTTGGGGGCGATGGTGGCGGCCGGGGCGGGTGCGATGTACCTGTTCGTCGAGTCGCGGCTCAAGCGAAAAACAGACTTATCCGCCATGGGGCGCATGGCAAGCCTCGAAGCGTTGGAGAACGTTATCGTGCGCAGCGCCACCCTCGGCTTTATCCTGCTGACGCTGGGCCTGATCAGCGGCGTGGTGGTGATCGTGGAGAAGCAGGCTGCGCCGGTTGAAGGTTTCTACTGGAAATTGGGCTTCGCCGTGGTGGCCTGGATTGTCTATGCCCTGCTGATGAACGTGCGTTACACGGCCAGCTTTCGGGGGCGGCGGGCAGCGTGGCTGAGCATCGTGGGATTGTTGCTGCTGGTGGTCGTCTATGCGGTGGTGATCTCCATCCAGATCCCCGGAGGTGCGGGCTGATGCGCATCCTCATGGTGGGTTTGAGTCACCGCACCGCCCAACTGGCGCTGCGCGAACAGGCAGCGATCGGCGGCGATGCCCTGCCCAACCTGCTCGATCAACTGTGCGCCAGCGGTGAACAGGTTGAAGCCGTGGTGCTCTCGACCTGCAACCGCACCGAACTCTACATCGCCCGCCCACCGCACGGCCAACCCGACGGCGACGCCCTCCGCCGCCTGCTCAGCGAGAACTGCGGCGTGCCCCTGGATCAGTTGAGCGCAGCCACCATTGAACGCCAGCAGGACCAGGCTGTCCTGCACCTGTTCCGTGTCTGCGGCGGACTCGATTCCATGGTGCTGGGCGAAGCACAGATCCTCGGCCAGGTCAAACGCGCCTACGAGTCAGCAGCCAATCACGGCACCGTCGGCCCCGTGCTGCATCGCTTGTTTCAGGATGCAATCAAAGCGGGCAAACGCCTGCGCCACGAGACGGGCATCGGCGAAGGCCGGCTCAGCGTCGGCTCGGTCGCACTGGACCTGGCACGGCAGGTGTTCGATCGCTTCGACGACAAAACGCTGCTGGCTTTGGGCGCCGGCGAGATGATGAAGGTGGCGCTCACTCACTTCGGAAGGGAGAATCCCAGGCAACTGTGGATCGTCAATCGCACGGCCGGTCGAGCGATTGACCTCGCGGAGCGGCTGCATCGCGGCTCAGCCCGACCGATGGAGGATTTTGACGAACTGCTGGTGGAGTCGGACGTGCTGCTGACCTGCACGGGGGCGACGGAGCCGGTGTTGACCACGGATCGCATGCAGCAGGTGGTCAAGCGCCGGCGGAGGCGGCCGCTGCTGGTGGTGGACCTGGGCGTGCCCCGCGATGTGGAGCCGGCCGTGGCCAGTCTGCCCAACGTGTACCTCTACAACCTGGACGATCTGCAAAGCGTGGTGTCTGCCAGTTTGCAGAGCCGGCGCAGTGAGCTGGAAACCTGCGAGCATCGTCTGGCCCAGGCAGCCACGCTCAGCATGACAGCCGTGCATCAGCGCGATGTGGGGCGATTGGTCAAGCAACTGCGCGGCCGGTTTCACGACATGGGTAGCGCCGAGTTGCAACGAACGATGCGGATGATCGCCGCCGAGATGGGCGGCAACAACGCCGACGCGATCAACCGAGTCGTTGAGCAGCACACCACGCGCCTGATCAACAAGATTCTGCACCTGCCGCTCAGTCGCATGCGTCATCCGGAGTCTGACGCCCCTCTGGCGTTTTATTCCGCTGCTCTTCGGCGACTGTTTGATCTGGATGAATCCGAGGATGATGCTCCGCCGGAGGAACAGGCGTGAGCGAGCGGACGCGCAACCTCTCCGCTGCGCTGGGAGCAGTGGGATTGCTGTTGGCGGTGACATGGATCGCGTGCCAGGGCGGCCCGGCTCCGCTGATGCCGATCAAGTACGTAGCCATGTGGAAGGTGATCGTGTCCACGTTGCCCGTGCTGGTGATCTACTGGGCGGGGGCGCTGGGCTATGGCGAACTGCTGCGGCGGGCGCTAGTCGGCGATATGCAACGCGATGCGGTGACGGCGGCAGGGTTAGGACTGTGGGCCATGCTGATGGCGGCGTGGTTGTTGGCGTGGGCTGGATTGCTGCATCAGTTGGTGGCCTGGGCGCTTCCGGGGGTGGGGGCGGCGATCTGGATCGTGCAACTGGTGCGTCAGCGCAAAACAATTCACCTTGCCCCCTCGTGGCTGTTGTTGTTTCTGTTACTTCCGGGGGTGGGTTTGATGCTAGTGGGGGTGACGTGTCCGCCGGGGACGATCTGGCGGACCGAGGCCCTGGGCTATGACGTGCTCAGCTATCACCTGCAGATTCCGCGCGAGTGGCTGGCAGCCGGGGTCATGACACCCCTGGAGCACAATGTGTTCAGTTTTCTGCCGGGGTTGTTTGAAGCGGGCTATCTGCATCTGGCCGCGATGATCGGCTCGATGCACGGGGCGATCTTCGCCTGCCAGTTGCTGCACGTCTTCACCGCGGTGCTGGCGGCGCTGGCGATCGGTGGCGCGGTGCGGCGGGTCAGCGGCGCGACGGGTGCTGCGCTGGCGGCGGGAACTATGCTGGCGCTGCCGTGGGTGATGATCACCGGGTCGCTTGCCTACGACGAGATGGCCATGCTGGCCCTGGCGGCCGTGGCGCTGGACCAGGTGTATGCAGCCAAACCATCGGGCGTCGTGGTGGGTTTGTTGTGCGCGGGGTCCACGCTGTGCAAGCTGACGGCCGGACCTTTCCTGGCGGTGCCGATCGGGACGATGTTGCTGCTGCGCAAGCAGTGGCGGGCGGCGGTGCTGGCGGCAGTGGTGGGAACAGCCGCCCTGTGTCCGTACTTTGCCCGCAATGCCGTGTGGACGGGCAATCCCGTGTTCCCCTTTGCAGCCGATACGCTGGGCAAGGGCTACTGGAACGATGAACTGGTCGCCCGCTGGCAGCGCGGCGTCGGCTTGGAGGCGGGCCAGACCGACGGACGAGCCGAGTCGCTCTACCGCCAGTGGCTGACCAACACCGGCTACGGCGCCATCGGCGGCCATCATGTGCCCATCGAGGTGCGCAACATCGCCCGCTTCGATCAGGAAGGCGGCTTCCCCATCCTGCTGGCGGCTGCTGCACTCGCGGCGTTGCTGGCGCTGCGGCGACGTGAACTGCGAGGCGTGGTGGTGCAGATGGCGGTGATGCTGGTGATGCAACTGGCGTTCTGGTTGATCGCCACGCACATGCAGAGCCGTTTTCTGCTGCCCACGCTGCTGCCGACGTTGATGGTGCTGGGGATCGGCTTCGAGCAATTGCTACGGATGATCGGCCAGGCCCAGGCCCGGGTCGGCGTGTGGTGCGGGGCGGCCCTGGTGGGGGCGATGTGGAGCGTGAGCTTGAACACGCTGTTCAGCCAGACCATGATGGCGGTTGATGAACAGACGCAGCAGTCGTTGAACGTGCCGCCTTGTCTGCTGGTCGATTCGTTGGAGGATTTTTCGTTTCACCCGATCAACGAACTACCGCCGCAGTCCAAGGTTTACATCGTGGCGGACAACTCGCACCTGCTCTACATCGATCGGCCGATGATTTACCACAGCGCGTTTGACCCCAGCGTGCTGGGCGGCATTATCCGCGATGCGGGCGGCGCGCAGCATTTTGATCCGCGCCAGGTCAATCAGGCCCTGCGCGATCTGGGCGTCACGCATGTCTGGGTTCACCGCCAGGAGTTGAAACGTCTTCACGAGACTTATGGTTACGACAAGGATGTGACGGAGCAGACGCTTGACCGGCTGATCGCCTCGGGCTGGTTGCCGATGCATTCGTTTTCAAAATCGGTGACGTTATACCAGTTGCCCAGGGAGTGATGATGTTTGGTAGCCACTTGTCCATCGCCGGCGGCATGGAGAACGCGCTGCGGGAAGCGCGGCAACTCAACATGGACTGCGTGCAGGTGTTCACCAAGAACCAGCGGCAATGGGCCGTCAAACCGCTGGAGACGAAACAGATCGACGCCTGGCTGGCAGCCATGGACGAAACGGGCATCCACCACACGGTCAGCCACGACAGCTACCTGATCAATCTCGCATCTCCAGATGCTGGAAGTTGGAAAAAGTCGATGGCACTGTTCGAAGAGGAAATTCGCCGCTGTGATCTGCTGGCGATTCCCTATCTGGTCGCTCACCCCGGCTCACACATGGGTAAAGGCGAGGACAAGGGGTTGGCCCGTATCGCCGAGGCGTTCAATCGCCTGCATGACAAACTGCCGGATGCTAAGGCGCTCACCTGCCTGGAGGTCACAGCCGGGCAGGGCACGAACCTCGGATATCGCTTCCAGCACCTGGCCGCCATCATCGAGCAGGTTGAAGCCCCCGAGCGACTGGCGGTCTGCCTGGACACCGCCCACCTGCTGGCGGCCGGCTACGACCTGACCAGCGGCCCCGGCATGAGGCGCGTCTTGCAGGAATGCGATGACATTCTCGGACTGGACCGCGTGAGGGTGGTTCATGTCAACGACTCCAAGGTCGAGCGTGGCAAGCGGGTGGACCGCCATGAACACATCGGGCTCGGTCACGTGGCCATGACCGCGTTTTCCGTATTGGTCAACGCTTTCCGGGGCCCCAAAGTGCTGGAGACGCCCAAGGGCGAGGCGCCGGACGGCCAGCCCTGGGACGCCCTGAACCTGGCGGCGTTACGCAAATTGGCCAGGAGAGGGAAATCCCGCACACAAAGACTTGACTCGTCCTGGAATCTTGCCAAAATATAGGTGGCAGATGATCCACCCTTAGGAAAGGAGGTGCATCACTTAGCTAAAAACACCAAGTCCACAACGTTGCAGTGGCAAGCCGAGCGGGCGCCGAAGTTATTTCTGCCATATTCCTATTGTTCATTCGTCGTTGGCAACCGTTCGGCTTTTTCTATGCGCGCATCGCACCGGCCGCTTGCGGCTTCGCGCAACGCCGCGGCAATCAGAGAATTTCGTGGAACACAGCAGTCGTAGGGCGGTTCCGCGAAGCTGCAAGAGGCGGAAACCACACCCAACCCATTTCAACTCACCCCTGCTCGACCCGCTGACGGATCGCCGCGGCAGTCTCAGCGATGCTCAGTCGATCGACGTCCAGAATCAGGTCAGCCAGCGATTCGTAGATTTCGCGCCGCTGGGCGAGCACGGTTTCGATCTCTTCGATGCCACCGCCGAGGTTCGTCAGGTTCGGCCGATCCTCGCCGGTGCCCGGATCGCCGTGGATTCGCTGGTAGAGCACCGGGGGCGACCCCTTCAGGTACACGCACAGGCCCTTGGCCTCGGCCACCGCTTTTCGACCCTGGGGGTGCAGAATGGCCCCGCCGCCCAGGCTGACCACGATGCCATCGCGGCTGCACAGTTCACCGGTAACTTCCGCCTCCGTCTTACGGAAGGCCGGCTCGCCGAATCGGCTCCAGATTTCCGCGATGCTGGTCAACCCGAAGCGATCGCGCGTCATGTCGTCGCCGTCAACGAAGTCCAGTTCCAGTTCCTTGGCCAACAGCCGGCCGACGCTGGTTTTTCCGCTGCCGCGATAACCGATGAGGATAATCTGCATGGTGAGTTATGATAGGGCAATGCCCAGCCGCCGGCACGAACGCCGCCTGCAACAACTGGCCGCCCGAACGCCGCCAAGCGATCCGGACCTGTCGCTGTCTTTTCTGCGCCAGACGTTCAAGAAGGAAATCGAACGCCCGCTGAAGCAACTGGGCGAACTGACCACCATCTGGGATGAACTGGTTCCGCCCGAACTGGCCGGTCACGCTCGCCTGGAGAGTCTCAGCCGCGGCGTGCTGCGGGTGGCGGTCGATTCCAGTACCTGTCTGTACGAGTTGGACCGATTGCTGCGCAGCGGTCTGCAGACGCAGTTGATCACCCGTTGCAAAGGCCCCGCCCTGCGCCGCGTGCAGTTGCGTGTCAGCGATGACTGGAAACGGGGGATGTCTGGTGTCTGATTGCTGATCGCTGATGTCAGAGAAGTCGGCCGCAGAGGGTTTTCCTGCATCATCAATCAGCAATCAGACATCAGACATTGCCTTTGTCTATACTGATCGGCCATGCTCAAGTTCCTGGTCTATCAAGACGGTGAGCCGGCCACTGAATGGGCGCTGCGCAACGCGCACCTGATCGGCTCCGACGGCAGCACCATGCGCGGCGACATCCGTTTCGACCAGGGTCTGATCCTCTGTGAAAAACGCGAGGCGGGGTCCATGGCCCTGGCGTTGCAGTACCCGGTGGACGAACTGGGCGAGATGACGCTGCAGACCTGCCTGCTGCCGGACAAGGATCAGCCATACCTGCTGAGCCTGGAAATCGCCCGCCATCGGCTGATGATGCTCTACACCAAGCTCGAGGACTGGGGGCTGATGGAGCTTGACGCGGACCATCCGCTTTCCAAACGGGCTGACAACGCCCGCCAGTTGTTCATCGAGGCCCTGTGCCTGCAGCGCGAGCACCCGCTGGAGGCGGAGAAAATGGCTCGCCAGTGCCTGAACGTGGCCCTGGATAGCTCGGAAGAACTGGCCCTGGCCCACTCGGAACTGCTGCTGAACCGCCGCAAGAGCACCGGGGCTTTGCCCGTGACACCCATCGGCTGCGGGATTGCCAGCGATTTTCAGCAGAACGCGCAGCGTCAGGTGCTGGCTGACAACTTCGATTTCGTCCAGTTGCCGCTGTGCTGGAAGCAGCTTGCACCCGAGGAGGGCGAGTATCGCTGGCAGAGCACCGATGACTGGACCGCATGGACCGACAAGAAAAAGCTGACCGTGGTGGGCGGCCCGTTGCTGAGCTTCGATCCCACAGCGTTGCCGGACTGGCTCTACATCTGGGAGCACGACTACGACACCGTGCGCGACCTGGTCTATGAGCACGTGGAGCGCGTGGTCAGCCGCTATCACGAGTCGGTCGATCAATGGTTAGTCGTCAGCGGCCTGCACGTCAACCGCCACTTCAGCTTCAACTTCGAGCAGTTGATGGACCTGACGCGCATGACCACGTTGCTGGTGCGCAAGCTGGCGCCCAACAGCCGGACCATGATTGAGCTGCGCCAGCCGTTCGGGGAATACTACGGCAACAACCCGCGCTCGATTCCGCCCATGATGTACTCCGACCTGATCACCCAGTCGGGCATCCCCTTCGACGCCCTGGCCCTGCGTCTGCTGATGGGCCAGGCCCAGCCGGGTCAGTACACCCGTGACCTGATGCAGGTCAGCCTGCTGCTGGATCAGTATGCGGTCTTTGGTAAGCCCGTGCATTTGACCATCGCTGCGCCCAGTGAGCCGGTGACGGAGATGATGATCGCCCTGGAGGCCGGCCAGCAGCCGATCGATCCGGACAGCGGCCAATGGCGTCGCCCCTGGTCGCCGCAGGTGCAGGCCCACTGGATGGAAGCGGTTTTCCAGATCGCCCTGGCTAGACCGTTCGTCGAGTCGGTGGCCTGGGACCAATTGATCGATCATCCCCAGATCGAACTGCCGCTCAGCGGCCTGACCAGCGAATCAGCCCAGACCAAGCCCGCCCTTCGCCGCATCGTCAACTTCCGCCGCAATCTGCTGTCATCGGCCGACACCCTGCACATCGAAGCCGACGAGAACGAAGCTACAGCCTCCACGCAGCAGGACGAGCACCCGCAAGGCGAATAGGCCTGGCCGTGTCGCTCAACCCGATTCATCCGCCACAGTTGGCTCGTGCCATCCGCACTCCGGGCAGTGGTGGGGCGTGCCGCGCAGGTCATAGCGGCAATTGGGGCAATAGCCCGGCGGCAAGGGCCGCAGTCGTCGAATCAGCCGTCGCAACGACGGTCGCCACATGCCGCTGGCCCACAGGTTGAAGCCGATCCCTGCCGCAAAACCCGCCAGCGACACCAGCACCGCTTCCATCCGTCGCAGGGTAAAGCCCAGGACCGCGATGTAGCGCAACAGGTCGTAGGACGTGATCAGCAGGATCACCAGCGGATGCAGAAACAGAGCGAACCCGAACGTACAGATCACCACCCGCACCGCTTTGCGCTGCCTGTCGCAAAACCAGCGGAGGACAAAGACCATCGCTCCGACGTGCAGCGAAAACAGAAAGAACAGAAAGTAGCCCTTGAGCAGGCCCGATTGATCGAGCGCCCCGACAAATGGCATGCCGCGACGAGCGAACACCTTCCCGCTGAACAGGAAATAGATTGGATACCAGAGAACTTTCCCTGCTCCGATGTACACGAACCACGTCAGCAATGAGCAGGTTCCCAGCAGGAAAATGACAGCACTGCTCACCGGTCCCAGTCGGCCGAACGGATTGAGAGAATGTCGCGCCCCAGTGCCTTGCACTGATACGCAATACGCACCAATCGCGTGATGGTTCATTTGGCCCCCCGGTAAATACACCGGGGGCGGTTGGTCAGGCCAGGGGGCGGATCAGGCGGCGGGCGGGGCGTTGGATGAGTCTGCCGATGGGGGTGGGCGAGCTGGTCTTGCCGGCCACCTTAGCTGGGGGATTGGGGCGGATTTCCGCCTTGATATGGGTGGTCGCCCCGTGGTCGATGCGCAGACTGCGGCCGGACAGTTGGCCGGTGGTCAGGCTCTCACGGGTGAGCACGACTTGGCCGTAAACCACCGCCCGGCCCTCGAAGCGGCCGGCGTTGGTGAACTGGCCGCAGACCAGGCGACCGAGCATTTCACTGGGTTCTGCCAGGGCGACATGACCCATGGTCGAGACGTCGCCCTCCAGACGGGTTCGCAGCACCAGGTCGTTGAACTCCAGCGGACTGGTGCAGGCGGGGCAGCGGACGGAAACCGCCCGCTGGCTGACTTCGAAGGACTTACCGCACGCAGGACAGGAAACGCGGCGCAGGTGAGCCGGCTGCGGGCCGCGAGGGTGAATCGTGTTGATGGCCGGGCGTAACGGCATAACTGGCGGCGCAGTGCAAGGGTGGACGCTGAGGCGAACCTACGACGGCGTTCTCCGGCACGAAGCGCGGCGACCGTTTACGACTGGATGCCGATGCCGTTGCGCGGCGACAGCACCTTGGGGCGGCGACGGGCCAGCACGGCATTGACCGAGCTGGTGTTGGTGCGGACCGGCGACTGCTGCTCGTGATGATCCTCTTCGCTTTCCGAAGACTGGCTCATCATCGAGGAAAGCATGGTCTGCTCGACTTCCTGATGCTCGCCCTGGCCGAAGGCTTCGCTGGCAGCCTGCATGGCCTTGGGGCCGACGCAGATCTCGCCCTGGAAGGTGGCGCCTTCCACGATGTTCAGCCGGCTGGTGAAAAGCTGGCCGATCAACTGGGCGCCGGGCAACAGTTCGACGGCGTCTTCCGCCACCACGTCGGCTTCGACGTTGCCGACCAGACGCAGCGTGCCCACGATCACGGTGCCGGACACTTCAGCCGACTCCGACAGTTCCAGGGTGCCGCTGACACGCAGCGTGCCCTTGAACTGACCCATGATGATGGCGTCGTTGTCCAGTGAAAGTTCACCGCTGATGCGGCAGTCGGGGCCCAGCACGGTCTTGCTCTTTGGCGCGTCACTCATGATTTTCGCTCCTTAACAGGCGGTAACCAGACCGCGTTGCGTCACGGCTGGGTCTTGAATAGATCGGTCGTGTGCGTTTTTTTGTCCAAAACAAAAGCCGCAATCGCCCTGAAGCCCGTCATTGCGTTTTTCTCGGACGCATCAGGGGTGCTGCGCCGAACATGGCGTGCCGGTTGGACCTATAATCGGGCTATGAATGATCAGAATGAGACGAACGCTTCGCCGCCGCCGGACTCCGGCCGCCCACCCATCGATCCTCCGCCAGCCTATCCGCCTCCGCCACCGCCGCAGTTTGGCAATCCGCCCTGGATGATGCCGCCGCCACCGCCGCCGCCCAGGCAGCGCAGCGTGTTTGCCCGCGCGTTGGCCGGGCTGCTGGTCTCGATCCTGGTGGTGTCGTTGCTGGTCAACTTTTACATGGCCGTGCTGCTCAGTTCGATGACCGCCGGGATCAGTGAGAGCGAGTACCGCGCCGGTGACAAGACCAATCGCATCGTCATCCTTCCCATCCGCGGATTGATCGACGATTCATCTTCAGCATTCGTGCGGCAAGCCCTGGACGTGTTGCGCAAGAACAAACCCAGGGCGGTGATCCTGCTGGTGGATTCGGGCGGCGGATATGTTTCGCCTTCCGATCGCATCTGGAAGCAGTTGATGCAGTTCAAGCAGGACACCGGCGTGCCGCTGATCGCCAGCTTCGGCGGTATGGCGGCCAGCGGCGGTTACTATGTCGCAGCCGCGGCCGATGAAATCGTGGCTGAGCCGACCTGTCTGACCGGGTCGATCGGCGTGATGTCGCAGGCGTTCACCATCGACCAGCTTCTGGCCAAGGTCGGCATCACGCCGCAGGTGCAGGTGGCCACGACCTCGCCCGAGAAGGAGACGATGAACGACATCACCCGGCCGTGGACTGAGAAGGACAAAGCCGCCATGCTGCGCATTCTCGATGCCATGCACGCCCAGTTCGTGACGGTGGTGCAGCAGGGCCGGTCCGCGAAGCTGAAGGCCGATGAAGTGGCCACGCTGGCCGACGGCAGGGTATTCACCGCCCAGGAGGCCCTGGCTGCGAAGCTGATCGACCAGGTGGGCTATCTGGACGACGCCATCACCCTGGCCGCCCAGCGTGCGAACATCGCAGCCCAGGTGACGCCGCAGGTGACGATCCTCCATCAGCCGCAGTCGCTGCTGGGATCGCTGTTCAGTTCGCAGCAGCGATCGGTGGGGGTGCAACTGGACGCCCAGGCTCTGCGGCGCTGGATTCACGAGGAGACCGTGCCGCAGGTGATGTACCTGTGGCAGGGCGGCTGATTGTTCAGATGGTTAGGGTTTGGTACACTCACGACTTAGATTGATCCATGCAGCCGGGTGGCTGGCTGATTCATCGTTCAGAAAGGGCGGTATATGGGATTACGAGATGCGTTGAATAACAACTCTTCGTTGGTCACCATCGTGGCCGTGGTGGTGCTGGTGGTGGCCCTGGGCATCATCGTGATGACCAGCAAGGGTCCCGGCAGCTCGTCGACCAAGGTCGATGTTTATTTTTATGACCTGAACACCAACAAGCTGTTCATCACCGACAGCACCAACTACGCCCCCGCCGATGCCCCCTCCGGCCCGACGGACAAAGGCAACAAGGCCGGCGTCATGGCCTACGTCTACGTCTGTGGCGAATGCGGCAGCTATGACGGCATGACGGCGGACGAAGTGGCGGCCACCGGCGCCTGGATCAGCCGCCTGGAGATGTACACGCCGGATGCGATCAAGGCCATCGAAGAAGCCAAGGCTGCCAGCGGTGACGACGCCGCGATGTTCATGGAGCCGGAGATGATGGATTCCATGCTCATCAAGCGGGCCAAGGACACGACCTGGACTTCCATGGGCTCGAGCAAGGGCATGGCCATCATGCGCGAGGAAGGCACCAAGACCTGTCCCGATGGAACCCGGCCGAAGCTCTGTCTGCCGTAAGAGCGGGCTGATTAACCCGTGTATCAACCAACCGACACAAGACGCCGTGGCGCACTTCGCCCGGCGTCTTTCTTTTTGCTCCTGTTGCTGCCGGCCGCCTGCACCGCGCCGCCGCTGCCGGGCCCGGATTACCTGTTGCGCCGCGACGTGGACGGCGAGCGCCGTATGGCGGCCATGCAGCGGATGGGCGCCGTCGCATCGCATGAAAATCCACAACAGTACGCCGAGGTGCTCTACAAGCTGCTGGCCAGCGATTCGCAGCCGGATGCCATGCGCAACCTGGCCATCGACCGCCTGATCGCCTACGACACTCACAGCTTCCAGCAGTGGGCCGATGAGTGGGTGGTTTACATCGATCGCTGGCCGGTGCTGGAGCACCTGTTCAACGCGGCCGTCAAGCGGCGATGGGAAGACTTCGTGCCCACGGTCGTGCTCAGCTACGCCCGGCCGTCACGGGAGTTTGACGACGATCAGCGCCTTGAACGGCAGGCGATCGAGAAGCTGCGCCCCGGACAGTCTGTTGAAGAATCGATCTTCGACGTCTTCAACGCCCCGGACAACACGCCGCGCATCCGGCTGGCCCACCGGGCTGCCGCCTGGACGCTGCTGTGCCGGCTCAGCGACAAGCCGCGATCCTGGCTCGATCGCAGCAGCAGTGACAGCATGCTGCCGCTGTGTCTGCGTCAGGCAGGCCACACGCTGGATGAGTTGCCCACGACGTCGCCGTCCTGCTCGCTGCTGACCCTGGTGATGATGGGCGATCCCAAGGCCTGGCCCATGAACGGCGCACCGTGGCAGCCGGGGTTGGCCATGCGCCACGTGCCGCTTTTTGCAGCGGGCAAAACCCTGGACAGTTCGCATCTGGCCGATGATCTGGCGGCCGCGACGCACTACGTTCGCCTGGAGGAATCTGAGCGCAACGACCAGTGGTCCGAGTCGTTCACGCACTGGAGAAACAAATTGAGCGGGCTGGACCTGCAGTTGATCGTGCTGATCCGCCAGGCCATGGCTGATCACGGCGTGATCGATGCCTGGTTCGAGCAGGCAGACAGCGACCTGGCCGACGAGAGCGGCGAGCACGGCGGTGCGTTGCAGTGGTCGTCGCAGGGCGTTTGCGCCAAAGCCTATCCCAGCGACCCCGGCGCTCACGATCGCCAGTTCGTGGCTCCCACAGCCCTGCTGATGGAAGCGGTGCGCGGCGGCCTGCACTATCACTTCCACGCCCAGTCGCATCGAAGCGCTCGCTACGCCGGCCCGGGACTTGGTGATCTGGCTTTCGCCGATCGCTACCAGATTGCAGCCGTGGTGCTGACCTTCATCGACGAGAACACGCTGAACGTGGACTACTACCAGCCCGGCGGCGTGGTCATCGATCTGGGCAGCATCACCCGCTGACACTGAGGGCGAAATTCACCGTCGCCTCGATCATCTGCTGCGTTGCCCCCGGAAGGGATTGATCGGCTGGGTGGGGATTGCGGCAGTTGAAAGTGTGCCCCGCGGCCAGAATGAGCAGTTCGGTGTTGGCGCCGCCGGCTTGCGAGAGGTGATACGCAGCCGCCACCGGCACCGTCTCGTCAGCGCGGCCGTGGATCAGCAGCTTGGGACAGTCAATGGCGGCAATGGCCCGCAACAGGTCGAAGCGCTGCGGGTCTGCTTCCATCTCCGTTAACCATTCGCGGCCGACGTAAAGCATCTGCCCCGTGCGGCTGGATGGTGACGCCATGCGCCCTTCGCTGCGCAGCAGTTGCTTCTGATCTTCATCCAATGGACAGGTTGTATCCGGCGCTGCGGCAGTCACCACGCCGGCCAGACGTCCGCTCATGCCCGCGGCCGTCAGCAGCACACTATCGCCGCCACGACTGTGGCCGAACAGCACGATGGGCAGATGGTCTGCTGCCGCCCGTTGCTCGATGACGGCCTGCAGGTCGGCGATCTGTCTGCCCCAGGTGTCGCGCTCGAACAGGTCGGGCCGCTCGAACGTGTCGAGCTGATTGGTCATGCCACTGTGACTGAAGTTGAAGCGATGGGCAATCAGGCCGGCCGCGGCCGCAGCCTCAGCCAGATAGGGGAAGAAGCCGTAATCCTTGTAGCCCTTGAAGCCGTGACAGATTACCAGCGTGGCCAGTGCCCGGCCGCTTGCCGGCCGATGGGTATTGCCGTAGATGATCTGCCCGTCAGCGCCTTGCAGGGTCCAGGATTCGTGGTGATTCACGGCTGGCCTTTCCCAATGGAAGAATTTAGCCACGGATGAACACGGATAGACACGGATGAAACTGCTTCGGTTTCAGTTCATATCCGTGAGCATCCGTGTTCATCCGTGGCTAAAGTGTTTCCCTCAGTTGTCTTTATCAATTCACAATCGCTCGATGACTGCGTCGGCAAACTGGCTTGTTCCCAGGTCGCCGCCCAGGTCGCGGGTCTTGCAGCCGTCGCTCAGGGCGCGATTGTAAGCGGTTTTGATGCGTTCAGCCGTGTGCCTGCAGCGATCGTCGCCGCGGGCTTCGTGAATGTGGTTGAGCATCATCACGGCGCTCATCAGCAGGGCCAGGGGGTTGGCGATGTTCTGACCGGCAATGTCGGGGGCCGAGCCGTGCACCGCTTCGAAGACCGCGGCCGCATCGCCGATATTGGCACCCGGAACGACGCCCAGGCCGCCGACCAGGCCGGCCGCCAGGTCGCTGATCACGTCGCCGTAGAAATTCTCCATCAGCAGGATGTCGAAGCGCGACGGATCCTGCACCAGGCGCATGCACCCGGCATCGATGATCAGTTCGTCGTGAATGATATCGGGATAGTCTTTCTCCACCCGTTCGCAACAACGCAGGAACAGGCCGTCGGACTGCTTCATGATGTTGGCTTTGTGGAAGACGGTGACCTTCTTGCGGCCGCGCTTGCGGGCATACTCGAAAGCTGCCCTGGCGATGCGGGTGCAGGCGGTCTCGGTGGCAACCTTGAGGCTGGTCACCACGCCGGGGGTGATCTCGTTTTCGATGCCGCTGTAGAGGCCCTCGGTGTTCTCGCGGAAGATCACCAGGTCCACATCCTGATAGCGGGTGGGCACCCCCGGAAGTGAGCGGACGGGGCGAATGGCGGCATGGAGGTTCAGCTTCTGGCGCAACTGGACGTTGACGGAGGTGAAGCCCTTGCCCACGGGGGTGGTGCAGGGGCCCTTGAGGGCCAGCTTGTGGCGGCGGACGGCATCCAGCGTTTCGCCCGGCAGCACGTCATGGCCGTCATCGAGGGCGATCAGGCCGGCATGGCGCTCTTCGTAGTCCAGCGGGGCGTCTGCGGCGTTGAGGACGGCTACGACAGCCTGCGAAACTTCCAGGCCGATGCCGTCGCCGGGGATCAGAACGATAGTGTGCTTTTCTGCCATAGGGCGGGCACTATAGCAATGCTGCTGGAATGTTTCTCGTCAACTGAAAAAACACGGGAACAAACGCCGCGATCTGAGCGCAGCGAAGACGCGGATGAGGGGTTGCCTGTCGGAAAGCCAAGGCGGTTGCGCAGCC
Source organism: uncultured Phycisphaeraceae bacterium (assembly GCA_964471555.1). Classification (GTDB taxonomy): domain Bacteria; phylum Planctomycetota; class Phycisphaerae; order Phycisphaerales; family Phycisphaeraceae; genus JADLFV01. The sequence continues at coordinate 11,883 of CAYYGM010000026.1, read as the reverse complement.
TGATCCGGGGCTTCGCGTTGCTCAGACCGCGGCTTTGTCCGTGTGAGATTTGCCGACGCTCAGGCGCTGGCGGCTTTGCCCTCAGCGGCTCGCTGGCGCAACTGCGGCAGCATGGAGCGTGCTTCGTCAGCCATGCGCGTGTTGGGGAAGTCGCGGATGATCTGCTCGGCGATCACCTGGGCCCGGTGCCACTCTTGATTCTCCACAGCCATGCGATACTGCGTGCCCATGTTGTCTCGCATCCTGGCAATCACATCACGGGCTTCCTCGCGGAATAGTTCAGCCTCCTTGGGCGTCAGGTAGCCGTCCAGCTCGCGCAGCACCTGCCAGGCTTTTTCCACTTCGCCGCGCTCACGGGCGGCGTGCATGGCTTGCTGGAGTCGCTTCTTATGCTGCTCCTTCATTTCCTCGACGTAGGCAACGATGTTGTTCTCGCGCTCGTTGGCAGGGTACACCCCGGCCATCTTGGCGGCCATCAGGCCCGCGGCCCGGAAGTCGTTGTTGGCGATCAGGTGGTTCAGCTGCTCCATGGCCACACTGATCTTCTTCTCCAACTCCGCCTTGCGGGCGGCGGTGATCTGCTCGCGGAACAGTTCCGACTCCTCGCGGTAGCCGAAGGTGTGGCTCATCTCCTGCACCAGCACCATGGCGGCGTCGAACTGGCCCTTGTCGATGTCCTCGCGGATGGCCCGGCGCAGGGCGGCCAGGTCGTGCTGGCGATAGGCGATCCGCTTGGCGGTGTCCGACAGCAGCAGGCGGTCGTTGATCGAGTGCAGCAGGTCGCCGTAGGCATCGGTGGTTGAACTGCCGCCGGGGGTCGGGCCCAGGGCGTCCTTGCCATACATCGCCCAGCGCACGGACCCGATGATCAGGGAAACCATGCTGACCAGCAGGAAGAACGTGGCCGGCAGGTAGAGCAGGTAGGCGATCACCAGTTGTGTGCTTTCATCATCGAAAACCATCGCCTGCCGGGCGACGTTGGCCGCGGCGGCTGCCACCACGCCCACCAGGCACAGCAGCAGCGCCCCCAGCACAATGCCGATCGGCGTGCTGAAAGAGGGCGGACTCTGGCCCTGGGCCGATGCTGGAGAAGCGGAACCCGTCATGGGGGAGTTTTGTGCCATCGCGTGGCCCCTGAGGAGAAAGATGCGGGAACTGCCTTACTGATATCAGTTTAGCACGGTCGAACTCAAAAAACGACCCCAATCGTCACACAGGTCATAGCATCGCGATTCTTACGAGCCGGGCGTCGATTGGTAAACGCCTTGGCCGCAGTCAAATTGCACGGGTACCAGGCAGATGAATTTCAGTTCGTCCGAGCCCGTGTTGCGGAACTGGTGGATCTGGTTGGCGGGGATGAAGACCACGTCACCGGCATGGACGCTGTGGCCCTTGCCCGCGGAGGGGACTGGTTTGCCGTCAGGGCCCGACTCACAGACGGGTAACTCGGCCGTGCCCTGGAGGATGAAAACCTCGTGCTCGTAATTGTGAGCGTGCAGCGGCGTGTGGCCGCCGGGTGCGACCTGGAATTGGCGCATGGCGAAGGTCGGCGCTCCGTGCTCGCGGCCGCAGAGCAGCTTCATCCGCACATCCGCTGCCCCCTGCATGTTCATGGGAATGGCGGTCACGTCATCGCTGTGGCGAATCAGCATGCCGGACAGTGTAACAATTGCTGTCAGTCGCGCTGGGTGTAGTCGACGTCGGCCTTGGCGTCCATGGCCTGATTGGCCAGGCGGTCGGCCAGGTCATTGTGGTTGCGCAGCACGTGCGTGAGCTTGTAGCTGGGAAAACCCGCCAGCAACTTGCGGACCTGGTCGTACAGCGGGCGTAGGGTAGCCGACTTGACCCGGTATTCGCCGAGCAGTTGGCGGACCATGAGTTGCGAATCGCTGTGGATGTTCAGGTGACGGCCACCCAGTTGGGCTGCGACCTGCAGAGCACGGATCATGCCGTGGTATTCCGCTTCGTTGTTGGTCGCATGGTTCATGAATTAGCCGGCCTCGTGCACGAACCGACCACTTTCAGCCTCACGAATCACCACCCCAGCCCCGGCGGGACCAGGATTACCTCGGGCGCCGCCGTCAACGTGAATGATCAGATCCATGGGGAATAATTGGTTGTTGGTTCTTGGTTGATGGTGATGATCAATGACTGCAAAGTACACATCGGGCGCACCCGTTGCCATACCAACAACCAGAAACCATCAACCCAAGACCACTACTTGGCCGCTCCGATCGCCTGTTTCAGATCGGCGCTGATGGTCAGAATGCGACTACAGTTGGGGCACAGGATCAATTCGTCGGGACGAGTGATCAGTGCGTTGACCCGTTCCACGGGCACGGTCATGTAGCAACCGCCGCAGGTGTATTCCATGCGGCGACGGTCCTGCTCTTCGATGCCGCAGACCGCTTCGCCGTCGAACAGTTCCGCCATGCGGTTGAAAATGCTCATTACCTCGGCGGGAACCTTGGCGGCCGCGGCGTCACGTTGCTCGGTGGCTTCGTCCAGCTTTTCGCCGACCTCGGCCCGGGCTTCGGTAACCTCGCGCTGGGCGCCGGCCACCAGCTTCTGCTGGTCTTCGATCCGCTGCTGAGCATCGGCCAGCTTCTGCTTGACCTGCTCGACCTGGGCCATCTGCTCCAGAGCTTCGTCCTCGATCTTGCCTTTGTCCACCTTCAGCGTGTTGACTTCCAGCAGCAGGGCGGAGTATTCCTTGTTGCTGGTGACGCTGTTCATCCGTTGGCGCAGGGTATCGATGCGGCTGTCCATCTCGGCCACGCGCTTCTCCAGCGTCGAGGCTTTGACCTGGCAGGCGCGCAGTTGATCGTGTAGTTCCTGGTGCTGGCGATGGTACAGATCCAGGCGGGTTTCGGTGGTTTTCTGACGCGCGGTGGCGGCTTTCAGTCGCCGGCTCATGCCCCGTACCCGGGCGTCGAGTTCGTGCAGCTCGACCAGTTGCTCTTGAAGGGTCAAAATCGTCGACTCCAAAACGTATCAGTCCAGCACTATAGCACGTCCCCGCCGCCGCGGCGAGCCGGGGGTGGTGATACGATCTGGTCCATGACCCAGCCGCCCGCCCAGGATGACCACGAGCGCTACGCCCTGGTGGCCCTGGAACAGGGCATCGACGCCGCCCCGGCCGGACTGACCTACCGCGTCCCGGCCGGGTGGCAGGTGCAGGTCGGCCAGCGGGTGCTGGTCCCCCTGGGCCGGTCCGATCGCCCGGTCAGCGGCTACGTGGTCAGCCTCAGCGACCAGACCGATCTGGACCATGCTCGCATCAAGCCCCTGGCCAAGGCCCCGCAAGACGGTGTCTCACTGACGCCCGACCTGATGGAACTCGCCCGCTGGATCAGCGGCTACTATTGCTGTCCGCTGGGCATGGTGCTGGCCACCATGCTCCCGGCCGCGGTCAAACGCCAGACCGGCATCACCACCCGCACCCTCGTCCGCCCCCGGAAGGCAGACATCTCGGAACTGAAGTTGACCAAGCTCCAGCAGGCGGTGCTCGATGCGGCCACGGACCAGTGGATCGATCAGAAAGACCTGGCCGACGCCGCCGGGGCCAGGACGCTTTCGCCGATCAAGCAACTGATCGACAAGGGACTGCTGGAATCCCGCGCCGCCCAGGTGGTGGCCAGCGATCTGGACCTGCGGGCCGCCCGCGAGAAATTGCCCGGCTCACGCTTCACCCTCACCCCTCGCCAGCAATCCGCCCTCGATGAACTGGTCGCCGGGCTGGGCAAGTTCGCCGTCCACCTGTTGCACGGCGTCACCGGCAGCGGCAAGACCGAAGTCTATCTGCGCCTGATTGATGCGCTGTTAAGTCGGGTATCGGGTATCGGGTCTCGGGTATCGGATAAGGCGGATGCAAGCGGGCCAATCTCTGAAACCCGAATCCCGATACCCGATACCCGATACCCGCTTCCGGGGGTGATCATCCTCGTGCCGGAAATCGCCCTGACGCCGCAGACGGTGGCGCGATTCACGCATCGCTTCAATGATGTGGCCGTGCTGCACTCGGGTCTGACCGCAGCCCAGCGCCATCATCAGTGGCGGCGAATCCGCCAGGGCGAAGCTCACATCGTCGTCGGCGCCCGCTCGGCTGTCTTCGCGCCGCTGGAAAACCTGCAACTGATCATCGTGGATGAGGAGCACGAATCCTCGTACAAACAGGACCAGTTGCCGCGCTACCATGCTCGTGACGTGGCCATCAAGCGGGCTCAACTGTGCGATATCCCCGTGGTGCTCGGTTCCGCCACCCCGTCGCTGGAAAGCTACTGCAACGCCAAGCAGCGCGGCAGCTTCAAATTGCTGTCGATCCCCGACCGCGTGGCCGGCATGCGCCTGCCGCATGTCGAAGTCGTGGACATGACCGAGCAGCGCCGCCTTCGCCGCGGGATTCATCTGCTGAGCATTCCCCTGGAACAGCAGTTGGAGCAGGTCACCACTTCAGGCGGACAGGCCATGCTTCTTCTGAATCGCCGCGGCTATGCCAACTACATCGCCTGCCCCGATCACCGCTGCGGCTGGATGATGACCTGCAAGCACTGCGACGTGACGATGGTCTATCACAAGGACAAGCACCTGCCGGCCGGAGGCGTGGTGCGCTGCCATCACTGCGGGGCGGAACAGAAGCTGCCGGCCGTCTGTCCCGACAGCGGGCACAAGATCACCGTCTTCGGCCTCGGCACGCAGAAGGTCGAAGAGGAACTGTCCGTCAAACTTCCGGGGGCCCGCACGCTGCGCATGGACAGCGACTCGATGCGAAAAGCCGCGGACTATCAAAAGAGCCTCGATGCCTTCCGGGCCGGTGAGGTGGACATTCTGCTGGGCACGCAGATGATCGCCAAGGGATTGGATTTTCCCAACGTGCGTCTGGTGGGCGTGATCAGTGCCGATACGTCGCTGCACCTGCCGGACTTCCGAGCCGAAGAGCGGACATTCCAGTTGATCGCCCAGGTAGCGGGGCGGGCCGGCCGCAGCGACCGGGCGGGGCGCGTGGTGGTGCAGACGTTCAATCCCAAGTCGTCGGTGATCGCCTGGGCGGCCGCGCACGATTTCGTGAGCTTTGCCGAGGATGAATTGCAGAAGCGGAGGGATCAGAGCCTGCCGCCGATCTCGCGCATGGCCCGCATCGTGGTGCGCGACAAGGATCCGGTGGTTTGTCACAAACGGGCGGCCGAACTGCATGCTCATCTGGCGCAGTTCAATCGGCAGTTGGATCAGCAGGTGCGCCTGTTCGGCCCCTGGCCCTGCCCGATCGCCCGCCTGGCGGACTATCACCGCCGCGAGATCGTGATGATCGCCGACGGTGCGGGCATGTTACAGAAGTTGATGACCGCCCTCCGCAACAGTCGCCTGCTGATCAGCGACCGTCACACGGCCGTGGACGTCGATCCGGTGGTGATGATGTAACTCAGGCAGCGCGGCGTCCGCGTCGCAACAGAAGAAGCACCGGCATCAACAGGGCAGCGGTTGCCGGCTCGGGGGCCGGGGTGTAATTGGTGACCGCGGCATAGCTGTCGCCGATGCGGAATTCGTCGAAGGTCGTCTGGGAGTAGGACGAGAAATACAGGCCCTGGCCGGTGTAATACAACGGCGCGTTGTGCGTGTGGTCCCAGGTGGTGGGCTCGGCGGTCAGCACGCCGGTGGAGGGGAAGAGGGAGACTTCGACCTTGTCGTTGCCGCTGCCGGAGACGGTGGTGACCTTGGCGACGACGAGCGTGTCCACGCCGCTCTGGAAAAACGTAGTGGAAGATTTGGTCTTGTGACCAAATGAGGCGACGGTGAGCCCGCCTTTGGTGATGCCGTCGTCGGGGTCTTCCCCGATGGCCAGGACCGACGCAGCAGATTCACCGCTGAGCCCGGCCCAGCCGCCAGCTCCGTTCTGCGTGGTGGCGTTGGGCACGTTGATGAGGAAGCTCATGTAGAAGACGCCGTCGGCATCGAAGCTGATCTGGTGAGCGGGGACGATGTCCATGATGGAATCGCCGTTGCTACCCTGCAGCGAATTGTGGGTGGGCGTGTAGCCGTATCCAGCCGGCGCTGAGAGACTGCCGCTGACCACGTCGTGATAGCCGTCGAGCTTGAGCCCGAAGTAATAGACAGCACCCCACTTGTTGCCGTTGGTGGCGGTGGAAGTCTGGCTGCCGATGTTGCCGGTGCTGTAGTTGAATGGCTCGATGACCACCGAGGCCAGGGCGGGGCCGGACACGATCAGGCAGATCACCACGCTGAAAATGATGCGACGCATACTTTCACTCCTCCGTTGCAGACAGGCGGATCAATTCTGTGTGATGTTGCTCTTCTGTGTGATGTTGCTCTAGCTGGGATCAGACATGGTTCCGCAGCCCGGTGAGCAGAGTTGACGCGGGTATTCGCCGCGCAACGACAGGCCTTTTTGTAATCGATCCAACCTGATAAATCAATGCTTTTTCCGATGATCCAGCCATTTTCAGGCCAAAATCAAGCGGTCTGTCGAGGGTCAGGTAATCTGGGTAAAAATGATCGCGGTTCCGAGGGGCGTCGGTCCTGCATCGGCCCGGTGTGTGACGATGATCTTCACGCGGTCTTCTGCCGTGGACGCTGCTTGCGCCGCGCGTTGACGGCCGGCAGGGGGCAACTGGGCGACTGGGTGGTCAACTCGTGCATCAATTCGCTGACGCTGACCGTGGCGACGCTGGTGGCTGAGTCGCTCATGGCATAGGGGATGACCAACTGGTCGCCGTGGATCATGGCCCCGCAGGAGTAGACGACGTTGGGCACGTAGCCGTCGCGCTCTGACTCCAGCGGCGTGATCAGCGGCTCGGGAAGATGCCCAATCACCTTCCGGGGGTCGTCGAGGTCCAGCAGTGAGCAGCCGATGCAGTACTGGCGCATGGGGCCGACACCGTGGGTGAGCATGAGCCAGCCCGCGGGCGTTTCGATGGGCGGTCCGCAGTTGCCGATCTGGACCAGTTCCCAGGGATAGGCTGGGCTCTGCAGCTTGTCGCATTCGTTCCAGAAGTGGATGTTGTCGGATCGCATCAGGTAGAGGTTTTCACCATCGATGCGCGAGAGCATGTGGTAGAGGCCGTCAATGCGGCGGGGGAACAGGGCCATGCCCTTGTTCTGGACGTATTTGCCGTTGAGGGTGTGTACCTCGAAGTCGAGGAAATTGCGCGTCTCGAAGATCTGTGGCAGGATGCGGAAGCCGTTGTAGGCGGTGTAGGTGCCGATGTAGCTGACCTGGCCGTCATCATCGGTGAAGCGTGTGAGGCGAGCGTCCTCGATGCCCCGCGATTCGTTGTCGCTGACGGGAAAGATGACGATCTCGGAAGGATCGGTGTCCGGCGGCAGGTGCAACTGATAGTTGCTGCGGGCCAGCCAGAGCATGTTCTCAGCCGTGTCGTTGAAGTTGGCCGGCTTCTTTTCCCACTGGCGGATGTCGTTGACCGCCTGCAGCAGGTTGTTGATGGAAAAGGATTCGGGCAACTGCTCGAGGATGACGCGGGCGGCATCGTTGTAGGCAGCCATCTCGATCAGCTTGAGGAAGAACAGTTTCTTCTGATAAGTGCGATCGGGTCGCACGCGGAGCTTGGCGCAGAAGCGGGAGGGCGGATCGAAGTCGATCGAGCCGTCCGCCGAGATGATGCCGGTGCGAAAGACGATGGAGGACACGTGTCCCTCGCCGGTAGCCCGCAGCGACATGATGAAGCGCAGGCTGCCTTCACCGACGCCGGTCTGATCGGAGTGCGGCACGATCGAAGGGTTGAACAGGGCGGCCGATTCGATGGCGTATTCCATCGTGAAGTAGGAGCCGATGAGCATCCGCCGCTCGTGGGTCAGCGCATCGGGGTTTTCGACCAGATGCCGGATGTACCCGAAGTGCCGCTCCAAGGGCGCTTCGAGGCGGCGATGGCGGTGGGCGAACTCCTCCATGACCCGCTGATAAAGCTCGTGGACCTTGGGCTCATCGAGGGCCAGCACGCGGTCAATGACCTCCCGGGCCCGGCGGTCGTCCCCGACGTTAAAAAACCGGGCGATCACCCGCGAATCATCAGACAGGAATCTCTCGGGCCGTCGAATGACCTGAACCTTGGCCATGTCACTTCAATCCACAGACTTACATCACCACGTCCCAGCGAATAGCAACTGTATCGGTTGCTCTGGGCGGCTCTTCAGTATTTTTAGCGCTCCGGGCCCGCCTTTTCCCGGTCCGAATCGAAGTTATCAGCAATCCAGCCGCTTGCGGCTTCGCGAAACCGTCCCCAAAAGAATCGCTGCCCCCAACCGCCGCCCGCTATTCATCCGAAGGTACATCACCGAAGATAGCCCGGCCGATGCGCAGCAGATTGGCGCCCTCTTCCACCGCCACCTCGAAGTCGCCGGTCATACCCATGGACAGGATGTTGCAGTGGGGCCCGCCGATCTTGTCGCGGCGCAATTCGTGGAAAATCTCCGCCGCACGGGCGAAGGTCGGACGCGAGTCTTCCGGGTTCTCGCTGAAGGGGGCCATGGTCATCAGCCCGCGCAGGCGCAGGTTCATCATGGAATCGATCTGCTCAGCCAGCGGGATCGTGGCCGGGGAAGCGACGCCGAACTTGCCCGCCTCACCCGAGCAGTTGATCTGCAGCAGGATGTCGAACGTGCGATCCATCTTGCCGCCCAGGGCGTCGAGTTCTTCCGCCAGGCGCAGACTGTCCACGCTGTGGATCAATTGCACCAGAGGCGCGACCTGGCGGACCTTGTTGCGTTGCAGGTGGCCGATCATGTGCCAGCGGACCTTGTCGGGCACATCGCTGGTCCCGCGCGGCACCGCCCCGGCCAGTTGCCTGCGGCGAGCCAGAAATTCGTCGATCACCGCCACCCGCTGGGTCAACTGCTGCACGCGGTTTTCACCCAGATCCTGGTGGCCCATCTCGATGAGCTGGCGGATCTGGTCGGGCGTGGCTGTCTTGGTCACCGCCACGCAGACGACATCCGAACCGCGCCGCCCGCGTCGAGCAGCCGCCGCTTCAATGCGATTCTTGACGTCCTCGTAAGCCGTTCGCAGTTCCACCGGTCCTAACAACTTTCCGATCGCCATGATGGAAGGTTAGGCGCATTTGCAGCCCGACGCAAGAGCCTCACAACTTGGCCGGGTGCTTTCGCCGATACCAGTAACGCATCACGATCACTCCCGCCACCACCAGCACCACCAGGGCCGCGGCCGTCAACTGTCCGTTCTTAACCCATTCCTTGGCCCGTTCGATCTGGTTGCAGAAGATGTATCCGATCCCCAGGATCAGGGGCACGCTGAGCAAGGCCGCCGCCCCGTCATAGCTTAGAAACTTCCAGGCCGGCACCTTGAACACCCCGGCCGCGAACATCGCCGGAGCCCGCAACCCGGGCATGAACCGGGCTACGAAAATAAACTTGCCCCCGTAACGCAACAGCTCATACTCAGCCTTGGCCAGTCGCTGGGCCGTCAGATACCGGCGAATCAACGGCAATTTCGGCACGTGATGCCCGTATCGCCGCCCCAGCACGTACAACGTCAGGTCCGCCCCCAGAATCGCCAGCACGCAGGCGGGAAACATGATCCAGCCGCTGACGTAACCCTGCCCTGCCAGGTAGCCCGCCAGCAGCAGGGGAATGTCCTCCGGCAGAGGCAACCCCAGACCGCTCAGCAGGATCACCCCAATGACCACAATGTAGGGCGTGTTGTAAGCCAGTTGCGAAAGCCAAGCGTCCATGCGGGCGGAATTGTAGTGTGGCTGAAGCGCGGCCGCTCGTTACGGGTCCGCTTGCATCCGTTGCTGCGCCCACTGCCTGGCCTGAGACTGGTCCGTCAATCGCCCACTGAGTTGCTCATCGTAAGCCTCGTACAGCAGCTTCCCCACCCGCGGCCCTGGCCGCATACCCATCGCCACCAGATCATCGCCCGTCAACAGCGGCGGTGGGGCGACACCCTCCGCAATCAGCGGCGCTGCCTCCTGTCGCAGTTGTTTGCTCAAGCCCGCATTCACCACCTCCAGCAACAGGTCCGCCCGTGGCCAGCAATCCTGTGCGAGCAGTCGCTTGCGCTGAGCGACGTTCATCTGCGCCCATTGCCTGGCAGCTTCCAGCAAATGCAGACTGTCGCGCGCTGCGGCATATTCCTCATTGCTCAGGTTCAGCGCTCGCCGCCAGCGCGACAGGTCGGATCCGCGGTCCAGGCTCCAGGCCGCCAGCTTGGTCGGATAGTCCGCATCATGGTCGAGCCTGTCGGTCAGCGGCGTCGCCTGGTCGCGGCAGTCCTCGCTCAGCGTCGGACCGTCCAGGTGCAGGTCGTTCAGCAGCTTCACCACCGCCGCTGAGAGCATCAGCCGCATCTCCATGCCGATCCGCTCGCGACTGATCTGCATCAGCCTGGGGGCGTTGGATCGAATGGCTCCTGCCGTGGCGGGATCGAGGGTGAAGTTGAACCGCGCCGCAAAGCGCACCGCCCGCAGCATGCGCAGGTAATCCTCAGCAAAACGCTGCTGCGGATCGCCGATGGCCCGGATCACGCCCGCCTTCAGATCCGCCTGACCGCCGACATAATCGATCACCCGATCTTCCAGCGGATCCTCGAACAGTCCATTGATGGTGAAGTCGCGGCGCTGGGCGTCGTGCTCTGCATCGGTGAAGATCACATGGTCCGGCCGCCGGCCGTCGTGGTAGCCCCATTCGCTGCGGAACGTCGCCACCTCCACCGCCACTTTGCGCGCTCGCACCAGCACCACGCCGAACGACTCACCCACGTACCGGCTGTTGCGAAACAACTGCCGCACCGCGTCCGGGGGCGCGCTGGTGGCCACGTCGTGATCCTTCGGCTCCAGCCCCAGCAAACGGTCGCGCACGCATCCCCCTGCCAGGTACGCCTCGTGACCGGCCCGCCGCAGCTCGCGCACAATGTGAACCGCCGCCTCCCGCATGCTCGCCAGTTTAACCGCCCAGCCTGCTACAATCCCAATCCCATGACCACGCTCAGCATCGTCATCCCCGTTTACAACGAGCGGCAACTGCTGCCCCAGATCATCGACCTGGTCCGCAACGCCCCTCTACCTGACGGCGTCGAACGCCAGATCATCCTCGTTGACGACGGCTCAACCGACGGCACCATCGACGTGCTGCGGAAACTGGCCACCGATCACAGCGATCTGAAGGTGTACTTCCAGCAGGTCAACCAGGGCAAAGGGGCCGCCCTCCGCCGCGGTTTCAAAGAGGCCACCGGCGACATCGTCATGGTGCAGGACGCCGACCTGGAATACGACCCCAACGATTATCCGCAACTGCTGGCCCCGCTGCTCAATGACGAGGCCGACGTGGTTTACGGCACACGCTTCCTCGGCGGCACCCACCGCGTGCTCTACTACTGGCACTCGGTCGGCAATCGCATCCTCACCACGCTGTCCAACATGTTCACCAATCTGAACCTGACGGACATGGAATGCTGCTACAAACTCTTCAAGCGCGAGGTGCTGGCCAGGCTGGTGATTGAGGAGAACCGCTTCGGCTTCGAGCCGGAGATCACCGCCAAGATCGCCCGCCTGCGGGTGCGCCTGTACGAAACCCCGATCAACTATCGCGGCCGCACGTATGACGAGGGCAAGAAGATCACCTGGCGAGACGGCTTCTCCGCCCTGCGCTGCATCCTCCGCTACAACCTCGGCCGCCACCGAGCGCCCGGGGGCGATGGGTGAATGCCTGATTGCTTGAATGGGTGAGTGATCAAGCCCCCGCCCCATGCGCCCGCGAAGTAATCGGCGCGGCGGAGGCCGATTTATCGGCCGTCTCTCCCCCTCCCTTTTCCTCTCTCCCCCCCGGAAGTTGAGTAATCACCCCGAGCGCCACCCACCCAACCAGTGCCACCCGCGTGCTGGCTTACTCCCTCAG
>CAYYGM010000025.1:0-37376 GCA_964471555.1 uncultured Phycisphaeraceae bacterium | reverse complement strand
CACTGTGGAGCTGACCCCCACGCGCTCCATGCAGGTGCAGAACGACCTGGGGGCCGACATCATCATGGCCTTCGACGACTGTCCCCCCGGAGCATCGGACACCGCGCGGGTGAAGCTGGCCAACGAGCGCACGCTGCGCTGGCTGGATGAATGCAACCGAGCCCATGCCCGCAAGGATGAGCAGTCGCTGTTCGGTATCGTGCAGGGCGGCATCGACCTGGAGCAGCGAAGCTGGTGCGCCCAGCGCGTCTGCGAGTTCGACCTGCCCGGTTACGCCATCGGCGGCGTGTCGGTGGGCGAACCCCCGGAAGAGGTGGCGAAGGTCGTCGAGCACACCGCGGCGTTGCTTCCGGGGGAGAAGCCGCGCTACCTGATGGGCGTCGGCTACGAGCGCGACATCGTGGCGGCGGTGCAGGCTGGGGTGGACATGTTCGACTGCGTGCTGCCGACCCGCAACGGCCGCAACAGTGCCGCGTTCACCCGCACCGGCCAGATTCGGCTCAAGAACGCCAAGTTCCGTGACGATCCCCGGCCGATCGAGGAAGGCTGCGACTGTATTGCGTGTGCGGGAGATTCGGGTATCGGGTATCGGGTGTCGGGGATCGGGTCGGAAGAGAGCCCAAACCCTCTGTTGTCTTTCCCCGAAACCCGAATCCCGATACCCGATACCCGATCTGATACCCGATCCGGCTTCTCCCGCAGCTACCTCCGCCACCTGTTTCTGGCCGGGGAGATGCTTGGACCGATTCTCGTAAGCCTGCATAATCTGAGGCACTTCCAGCGGCTGCTGTTGGACATTCGCACGGCGATTCGGTCTAATGGCTGGTCTTTATTCGCCCGGCAGTGGCCGGTAGCGTTTTCGCAACCTCACCCCAGCCCCGAGGACGACCATGTGGACTGACCTACCCCTGCTGCTGGCCCAGGAATCCGCCCCCCCGCCAACCATGGAGGCCCCGGCCGCTCCTGCCACCGGCAGCGACTCGACTGCCGCCCCCGGAAGTAACGGCACAGGACAGGACCAGGCGCCCCCGGCCAGCCCCTTCGGCGGCAGCACCCTGCTGATCATGCTGGCGGTGATGTTCCTGTTCATCTTCATGATGGGCAGCGGCGGCCGCAAGGAGAAGAAACGCCGGGCGGCCATGCTGGCGGCCATGGGCAAAGGCGACCGCGTGCAGACCATCGGCGGCGTGCTGGGCGTGATCACCGAGATCAAGGACAACGAGGTCACCCTCAAGGTCGATGAAAACTCCAACACCCGCATCCGCTACGTCAAAAGCGCGATCCAGACCGTGATCGAGCCGCACAACGCGGATGGAGGAAAATGAAGAATCGGGTATCGGGTTTCGGGATTCGGGTATCGGGTGAAAGGCAATCTTGTCTTGACCCGAAACCCGATACCCGAAACCCGATACCCGTTGCCTAGGAACTCGCGCCCATGAAATACCCCATCTGGAAACCGATCCTCATCATCCTGGTCTTCGCGCTGTTCGCGTTGATTCTGGATTCCTACCCGCTGCGCAAGGGCCTGGACCTGGCCGGCGGCACCACGCTGGTTTATGACGTCAAGCTGCCCGCCGATGCGGAAAACCCGGCCGGCATGATCGACGACATGATCAACGTGCTGCGCAACCGCATCGATCCCGGCGGCATCCGCAACCTGCAGTGGCGCCGCATTGCCGGCAACCGCATCGAGATCCAGATGGCCCTGGCCGGTGATGAGGTCAAGCAGCTTCGCCAGGCTTATGTCGATGCCCGCGATAAACTGCTGATCAGCAACCTGGCCCCGCGCGATGTGGATGCCGCCCTGCGCCTCGAGGGCGATCAACGCAGCGAGCGCCTGGCTCAACTGGCTGGGGAAAACAAGGACTTGCTGCAACAGCTCAAGGACCTGGCCCTGGCGTCCGACGCCCTGACCGCCGCCCGCGATCCTTACCAGCAGTTGCAGGAGAAGCTCAATGCCGCGGCCGCCGACGATCCGCAACGCCCCGCCCTCCAAGCCCAGGTCATCGAGGCGGCCAAAGCGGTCAACGAAGCCAGGAAGCTCTTCGATCAGCTTCGTGACAGCGTGCTGACCTCCAACATCACGCCCAACGAACTGCAACGGGTCATCGATCAGCCCAACACGTCCGACATTCCCACCCAGCCCAGCAAGCGGCAGGTCGCTGCTGACGAGTTGAAGCAGAAACATCCCGACCGCAGTGCGGACATTGATGCGGTGCTGGCCGCTTATGCCGCCTACGAGCAGAAGAAAGGTCCGCTGGACGATCCCAACGACCTGATCGCCATGCTGCGCGGCTCGGGCGTGCTGGAGTTCCGCATTGCCGCCACGCCGGACCGCCCCGCCAACGTGGCGGAATACCGTGAGCAGTTGCGGCAGGAAGGTCCGCGCAGCGGCGCCGGCCAACCCTGGCGCTGGTACATGGTGGACGATCCCGCCCAGTTCGCGGACAAACCCTCGGAAAAGAAAGCCCTGGCGGAGAACCCCGAGCAGTTCTTCCTCGGCCGCGACCTGATCGGGCAAGCCTATGCAGATGACTACTACGTCCTGCTGGCTGACACCGACAACCTGGCCATGACCAAGCGGCAAGAATGGAAGCTGCGCAGCGCCACCCGCACGGTGGACCAGATGGGCAAACCGGCCGTGGCCTTCGAGACGGACGCTCGCGGGGCCGGCCTGATGGGTGCGGTGACCGGCGACAACGTCGGCCGACCCATGGCCATCCTGCTCGACGGCCGGGTCATCTCCGCGCCCAACCTGCGCGACAAAATCCGCGGCCAGGGCATCATCACCGGCGACTTCAGCGTGCGCGAGCTGGACTACCTGTTGCGCACCCTCAAAGCCGGCTCCACCGAAGCGGAACTGGGCGAATATCCCATCAGCATCAAGACCACCGGCCCGCAGCTCGGCCAGGACAATCTCAAGGCCGGCCTGGAAGCGGCGTACGTCTCGCTGATCGCGGTGGCGGTGTTCATGCTGTTCTACTACTTCCTGGCCGGGGCGGTGGCGGACTTCGCCCTGTTTGCCAACATGGTGCTGATCCTGGGCGTGATGGCCATGTTCGAGGCCACCTTCACCCTGCCGGGCATCGCGGGCATCGTGTTGACCATCGGTATGGCGGTGGACGCCAACGTGCTGATCTTCGAGCGCATGCGCGAGGAATCGGAGCACGGGGCCGACCTGCCCACCGCCGTGCGCCAGGGTTACGGCAAGGCGCTATCGACCATCATCGACGCCAACCTGACCACGCTGATCACCTGCGTCGTGCTCTACTACACCGCCACCGCGGACATCGTGGGCTTCGCCCAGACGCTGATGGTCGGCATCCTGGCCACGCTGTTCACCTCGTTGTTCTGCACGCGGGTGCTGATCGACCTGATGATGATGTACTGCCGCCTGCGCAGTCTGCCCATGCTGCCGGGCGTGGTGCCGGCCATCGGCAAGCTGCTGCGGCCCAACATCAACTGGCTCAGGCTGCGCTATCTGTTCATCCCCATCAGCGCTGTCTTTGTCATCTGCGGCGCGGTCGTGGTCTATGAGCGCGGGGCGAACATGCTCGACGTCGAGTTCCGCTCCGGCACGCAGGTCAGCTTCCGGCTGGATGAAGGCAAGACGCTGCCCATCGACGAGGTGCGCCAGACCCTGGCTGACTTCGGCAAGATGGGCGACCAGATCCGCAAGGGCGTCGATCCCGCCAAGCTGCCGGCCGACGAGAAGGCGGTTTACGAAGCCATGAAGCCGGTGGTCGATCGTGCCGACGAACGCTTCGCCAACGATCAGCAGGAAGCCAAGCGCCTGGAGGAAGAAGGCAAGAAGCCCGGCGAACTGGCGACCAAGCCGGTGGAGTTCGCGCTGCTGGCCGATGCCGTGGTGGTCACCGAAGGCGAAAGCGACGCCATGCACGCCGCAGCCTTCA
The DNA here is from genome assembly GCA_964471555.1 of uncultured Phycisphaeraceae bacterium. Classification (GTDB taxonomy): domain Bacteria; phylum Planctomycetota; class Phycisphaerae; order Phycisphaerales; family Phycisphaeraceae; genus JADLFV01. Next base: position 33,462 of record CAYYGM010000025.1, on the reverse strand, counting down.
ACGTGTCCACGCTCATCACCGACTCGCAGGCGGTCAGCGACACGGTCAAGGCCGCCTTCGCCCAGTACATCTCCGCCTCCAAGCCTTACGAGTTCGCCGACGTGCAGGTCAATCGCGTCGAGGCCGCCCCGGTTTACATCGTGCGCGGCGCCAACCTGGGCGACAACATCCATCGCCCCGACGTGCATGCCGACGTCTCGGAATACCTCGGCGGCGTGGCCATCGTCATCGACAAGCTCGAACCGACCGCCGACGTCAAGGACATCACCGAGCGCATCCGCCGCATGCGCAATCAGCCGGCCTACGAGCAACTGGGCTATCGCCTGTTCACGGTCATCGGCCTGGACCTGGCCGGCGAAAGCGACAAGGGCGAGCCGCTGTACCGCTCCGTGGCCGTGGTCAGCCGCGATGCCCAGACCAACTATGCCACGACCCCCGACGCCTTCGCCGAGTCCGACGGCCTGGCGGACACCGAGTGGCACCTGGTGCGCGACGCCCTGACCCGCGACACCTCGCTGGCCAGCGTGTCCAACTTCTCCGCCTCCGTCTCCGACACCATGAAGCAGCAGGCCATCGCCGCGATCGTCCTGTCGCTGCTGGCGGTGGTCGTTTACATCTGGTTCCGTTTCGGCAGCCTGCGCTACGGCCTGACGGCGATCGCCGCCCTGGTCCATGACGTGACCATCGCCCTGGGCATGGTGGCGGCCAGCGCCTGGATCTATCACTTCCTGGGCGACAACTTCCTGATGATCGAGCCGTTCAAGGTCAACATCGCCATCGTGGCCGCCATGCTGACGATCATCGGCTACTCGCTCAACGATACGATCATCGTCTTCGATCGCATCCGCGAAAACCGCGGCCGCCTCAGCTACGCCACGCCCGCCATCATCAACGATTCGATCAACCAGACCATCAGCCGCACCGTGCTGACCAGCGGTACGACCATGCTGGCCCTGGTGGTGCTGTACGCGGTGGGCGGCCCGGGCGTGCACGGCTTCGCCTTCGCCATGATCGTGGGCATCATCGTGGGCACCTACAGCTCGATCGCCATCGCCGCCCCCCTGCTGCTGCTGCACAAGTGGCCGCAACAGTACATCGACAAGGCCACCGGCAAGGTCGAAACGCCGCAGTAAATGCCTATTGCCACGAGCCAATCACGAGGGAGGGCTCGGCAGGTTCATCGCGTAATTTCCCGAGGATCGGTCGAGGATCAGTTCATGCAAGCACAACAAGGACGGCGGGGACGATGGGCCACGCGGGTGGGATTATTGCTGGTGCTGAGCCTGACCTGCGGCGGGTGCGCCCAGTTTCGCGGCATCCCGTCGCACGGCGGCGGCAAACGCTTTGACGAAGAGCAGCGGGCTGTGGCCACCGCCATTCGCCGCACCATCGCGGCCATGGACCTCAGTGAGCTGCAAGGCAAACACGTGCTGATCCAGGTGACCAACCTCGTCACCTCCGGCAGCGGCACCACCGACTTCCCCGGGCCCAACTACGTCAACGCCGGCGTGGGCATGAGCCAGCAGGACTACAACACGCACCGTGAAACCTTTGAAGGCATCACCGACGAGGTGCGCGACGCGCCGACGCTGTTCAGCGGTTCACTGAACTACCGCATCTCCGGCAGCTACCGGGCCGCCAACGTCTCGACCGAGGGTGACATCGCCTACTTCAAGGCTGCCCTGGACATGAAGGTGCGCCACTGCGGCATCAACGTGGTGGCCAAGGAAAAGCCCGACGTGGTGCTGAACGTGCTGGTTGACGTGCTGGGCATCAACAGCAGCGAACGCGATTACTTCCTGGCCACCGACGACGAGTTGCAGGCCTCGTGCGAGGTGACCTACTTCGCACAGAACGTTGAAGACGGCCGACTCATCTTCACCGCCCGCCAGACCGGCGCTCGTGCCACCTATCGTGAGCAGCGCATCCGCCTGACCACCATCAGCCGCCTCTCGCGCGACAACAGCTACGCCAAGCCCGTGTTCTACGCCGTGGACGGAAAAGGCAGGACTGCCGGGCCGGTCGATGGCGTCGATCTGTCCTCGCTGCCCTCGAACGAGCTGGCCGCCAAGGTTGAAGCCGACCCCGCCGCACGGCAGGACGTGCTGCAGAACCTGTACGATCGGGCCCGCTTCCACATCGAGTCCGGCAACGCCGACGCCGCCCGCGATGAGATCGAGGAGATCCAGAAGATCGACCCCGGCTACCGCAGCCTCGGCGCCCTGAACCAGGACGTGGATCGCATGACCACGCCGTGACGCGCATCAGGCGTTGAACTGATCGCTTCCATACGATCACAGAGAACACAGAGGCACAGAGGCACGGAGCAAGACCTGACTATGTCCGCCTCTTCTTCTCTGCGCCTCTGAGCCTCCGCGCCCTCTGCGATATGTTTTCCGCGGGAATGTACACGTCATAACGCACCGCCTGGCCCTTGTGGGAAACCTTGGGCGGCAGGTCGGCCAGCGGCGCGGCACGCAGGGCGCGTTTGACGACGACGCGCTTGCTCGCAGCTTTCAACGCGGCGGATAACAACGCAGCAGCATCTTCATCTTCACCGGCCAGCAGACGCAGCACGCGCATGGGGCGGCGTTCCAGCGTTTTTCTTCCGGGGGCGAACATGGGATCGAGATAAACGACCTCCGCCCGCAATTCCTTGAGCAGCGCGATGCTGTCGCCGTGGCAGATTTGGATCGGGTATCGGGTATCGGGTGTCGGGGTTCGGGTTTCAGAAGAAAGACAAAAGTCATCTCCTGCCCGATACCCGATACCCGAACCCCGATACCCGACCAATGCATCCTCCAACAGCGCCGCCATCGCGCCGTTGCGTTCGATGGCGGTGACGATGCAGCCGACGCTGGCCAGCAGGTGGGCATCCTGTCCGAAGCCGGCGGTGGCGTCGATGACGGTCGGGCGCGGCTCGCTGCTGCCCTTGTGGATGCCGACAGCTTTGAGCAACGGTTGTGTCAGGCGAGCGCCCTGGGGCGAATGGACGTCGTGCTTCGACCAGTTGCAGGTGATCGGCAGGCCGCGGGCGAGGGGGCCTCGCATCACGTGCAGACTGCGGCCGGCCTGCCCGACGATCAGGCGCAGGTCGCAGGTCTCATCGTGTAACGGCAAGTCAAAACGGGCGGCGAGGTCAGCGGCGGCGCGGTCGAAGGCGCCGGACTCGGCGAACACGCTGACTGGTGCGGAGGACATAAAAGACCTAATGCCCAATTCCCAATGACCAATGACCAATCTGCGCCATGGACCTGAAAGCTAAATTGGTCATTGGGAATTGGTCATTGGACATTTCTCCTTATGATCATTGGGCATTCCCCTGCATTTCGGCTTCGGCCTGCAATTTCTGCTGTTCGTAGCGGGCTTTGTTGGTCCGGCCGTCCATCAGGATGAACAGGCGATCGCGGTGCCTGGCGGGTACGGCATCGAACACCGCTTTGCGGGCGGCGCCGATGTGCGTTCGCCGTGACAGGTGCGTCAGGATCACCGCCTCGGCGTTGCTGGCTTCCAGCAACTGGACGATGTGATCCAGGTGCAGGTGCTTGCCGACGCCGGCCCGATCGCGGTGATCAGACTCGATAAAGGTGCATTCGGTGATCAGGATTTTGGCGTTGAGCACATCGGGTCGCTCAAAGTGCGGGCCCCAACTGGTGTCGCCGGTGTAGCAGACCAGGGGGATTTCCAGGATGCGCGTGATCTCGGTGCCGCTGCTTTTGAGCTCGACGAGTTTTTCCTGGGGCAGGCCGACGTATTCCTCGCGCAGTTTGCTGCGCTTTTCGATGACCACGTAACCAAGTGAGGGCACGGTGTGAATGGTAGAGAAAGCGCGCAGGAAGTGATGGTTCTTGATTTCGACCATCTGCTCGGGCTCGAGGCCGACGATGCGATGGGCGGTGCGCTGGTTTTCCACGTTGATCCAGGCGGCCATGAGATTCAGCAGCGGCTTCTCCAAAGACATGGGGCAGTAGACGGTGCCGCTGGGCATGTCCTGAAAATGTCGCTGCGAGAAGTAGTAGGCGATGCCGGCCGTATGATCCATGTGGCCGTGAGTCAGGGCGACGTGATCGCAAGCCAGCATGGGCTTGGCGGCGCGGCCGAGGTCGAAGCAGAGGTTCAACTCCGGCGCCATGACGAAACTTTCTTCGCCGGCCACGGAGATGCCCTGAATACGAAAGGGATGGATGTAGAGAAAGCCGAGCTGCGGCTGACGAGGTGGTTCGCTGGGAATCATGTTGCTGTGTTCCGGCGGTCAGGGGTGAAACGTTTTCGAGCAGCTTCGACCGCCGGTCAGCCGCCGGGTGATAAGACAATAATGCAACAGGGCCCGTGTCAACGGGTCTTGCCGCGGGCGACGACGTTCGCCGCCATCAACAAAAGACATTATCCATCAGCAAATAGAGCTTGTAAAGCATGAATTGTCACTGGAGCGTGAACTAGGAATATTTTCTGAATTTTAGTGGAAATCCTAATGCCGAAATGCGAAAATATTCACCATGGCTGTCGTTACGCGGGTCCGTCATCCGGCCGCATGTCACGACTTGCGACACCCACTTGTTTAAGAGGTTCAAGTCCGGGGCGCCTGCGGCGATGGATTTTGTTGTGGCGAAATGGTTCAATGTCGAAGACTCGGTGAAACGGGATACTTCGGTTGGGAAGCTCAAACGTGAGCCAGGCCAGCGACAAAGTCTACATCGTGGAAGATGATCGCTCGATCCGCCATGCTCTGCGCGAGTTGGTGGAAGCGGAGGGTTTCACTGCGCAGACGTTCCGCAGTGCCGAGGAACTTTTCGCCGCCTCGCCGCTGAACACGCACGGGGCCGGCGAGTGCATGCTGCTGGATGTCCACCTGCCGGGCGCCAGCGGGATGTCGGTGCTGGAGAGGTTGTCGGATCGCCGGCCGAAATTGCCGGTGATTCTGATCAGCGGGGACGCCAATGTGTCGCTGACGGTCAAGGCCATGCAGTACGGTGCGATGGATGTGCTGGAAAAACCATTTCGCGGAGAGGATCTGCTCAAGCGCGTGCACGATGCGGTGGCCCAGAGCCGCCTTCACATCAAGCAGCATCTTCAGGTCACTGACCTGCGTCAGCGCTACCAGCAACTGACCAAGCGCGAGCGGCAGGTGATGAAAGCCGTGGTGCGCGGCCTGCTCAACAAGCAGACTGCCCGCGAACTGAACCTTTCCACCAAGACCATCGAGGTGCACCGCTCGCGCATGATGGAAAAAATGGCCGCCGAGAGCGTCGCTGAACTGGTGCGCATGTCCCTGGACCTGGAGCGGCAGGGCTGGCTGGAGGCTCAAAGCGAACCGAGCAGTTGAGCGATGCGCCGGGCCGCTGACTCGGGCGCGACCTTTTCATTGATCCGACCGTTGCGCGACTTCAGTTCGACAATGCCCTCGGCCAGGCCCTTGTCGCCGATGGTGACGCGCAGGGGCACGCCGATCAGGTCCGCATCCTTGAACTTCACGCCCGGCCGCTCGTCGCGGTCGTCGATCAAAACTTCGATACGGAGCCCCGCATGTACATGCGGGGCTTCTTCGAGTTCTTGTGCGATCTGATCAACTGCTTCCTTTACCTTCCCCTCGTATTTGATCGGCACCAGCAGTACATCGAAAGGCGCCAGGGCCCGCGGCCAGATGATGCCGTTGTCGTCATGGCCCTGCTCGTTTTCGATGGCGCTGGCCAGAATGCGATTGATGCCGATGCCGTAGCAGCCCATCATCGGCTTGACCGGCTCGTTGTTCTCATTGACCACGGTGACCTCAAGCGCCTCGGTGTATTTGTACCCGAGCTTGAAGATGTGGCCGATCTCGATGCCCTTGGTCACCTTGAGCACCCCGCCGCCGCGATCTTCCGGCGCCGGATCGCCTTCGACGGCGTTGCGGATGTCCGCCACCTGCACGCTGATGCCGTGATCGAGCACGTCGCGCTTCCAGTTGAAGTGCTTGACGTGATAGTCAGGCTTGTTGGCGCCGGTGACCCAGAATCCGCCCTGGGCGGCGTCGGGATCGACGATGAGCATGATGTCATTGCGCCCGGCGACGATGTGCGGGCCGACGAAACCAATGGCGAAGCCCGCCTCGCGGGCGAGGCGTTCATCGGCAAGGGACAGTTCCGCGAAGCCGCAAGCGGCTTTGAGCTTGCCTTCGTTCAGATCGTGATCGCCACGCAGCACCGCAATGACCCATCGCCCGCCTGCCTGGCAGACCAGCGTCTTGAGCATGTTCTGTTGCTTTAGCTTGGTCTTGAGCTGGCTCTTGAAGAACGCGCAAACATCATCGATGCCGGGACAATCGGGTGTGTGGATTTCCTCCAGCTCACCGGTCGGTTCACCATCCAGTTTGTATGGGCGGGGACCGATCTCGCATTTTTCCACGTTGGCGGCATAGCCTGCATCGTTCTGCAGGATCACGTCCTCGCCGGTGGGTGAGGGACACATGAACTCGTGCGAGGCAGAGCCGCCGATGGGGCCGGACTCAGCTTCGACGACCATGTAGGGGATGCCGCAGCGCTCGAAGATTTTGCAGTACGCGCCGTGCATGGCGTCGTAGGTTTCGCTCAGGCTGCCGCTTCCGGGGGGGCCGTCGAGTTGAAGATGGAACGAGTAAGCGTCCTTCATCTGGAACTCGCGCGAGCGCAACACGCCGAAGCGCGGCCGGAATTCGTCGCGGAACTTGGTCTGAATCTGGTAGAGAACCTTGGGCAGATCCTTGTAGGATTCGATGTAGGCGGAGACCAATTCGGTGATCACTTCCTCGTGCGTGGGGCCGAGGGCGTGTTCGCGGCCATGGCGGTCTTTGACCACGAACAGGTTCTGGCCGTAGGCGATGCGGCGGCCGGTGCGCTCCCACAGTTCGATCGGCTGCAAGGCGGGCAGCAACACCTCGGCGGCGCCGATGGCGTCCATCTCTTCGCGCACGATCTGCATGGCTTTGCGCAGACTGCGCCAGCCCAGCGGCAGATAGTCATACACGCCGGCGGATAGCTTGCGCAAATAGCCGGCCCGCAGCATGAGTTGATGCGAAGGCACCTCCGCCTCGGCAGGCACCTGGCGCAGAGTGGGAATGAGCGTCTTGGTCCAGTAGGTGGGCATAAGGCGGGCTATGGTATCAACTTTCCGCCCCATTTAGCCCCCGGTGAATACACCGGGGGCGCCTCTGGGGGCGCCTCCTGGGACGCACGTGGAAAATTCGCACCGGGCCCCCGGTGTATTCACCGGGGGCTAAATGCGCGCAGGAGTTGCGCCACGACCTTGCCCGGGGTGTCGCTGCCGCAGACACAGGCGCTGACGGCCAGCCCCGGAACATGGGCAAGCCGGCTGATGTTGTCGGGCGTGATGCCGCCGATGGCCAGCCCCGGAAGTTTGCCCCACTGTAAATATGCCGAAAGGTATGCGGGGCCGACGATGACGTTTTTGTATTTGGTGGTGGTGGGGAACATGGGGCCGACGCCGCAGTAGTCCGCGCCCAACTCGAAAGCGCGTTGCGCTTCGTCCAGCTTCGAGGTGCTCACGCCGATCAGCAGGCGATGGCCGATGAACTTGCGGACCTCGTCGGCGGGCAGATCGCTCTGGCCCAGGTGCACACCATCCGCTTCGGCGATCAGCGCGATGTCGGGGCGGTCGTTGACGATCACCGCCACGTGGTGCGGGCGACAGAGTTGCACCACTTCGCGGGCCCGCTGCAGCAACGCCGCAGCCTCCATCTGCTTCTCGCGCACCTGCACGCAATCGCAGCCGGCCGCGATCGCCTGCTCCACCACCTGCTGCCAGGGCAGCTTGCACAGCGATTCGGTCAGAAGCAGGCACAAACGAAACTGGCGGCGAGCGGGACTGCCGAGGCGAACGTGCAGTTGACGCTCCAGTTCGTAAGCCCGGTAGCGCAGCGGCTCCACGCCCACAAGGGCCAGTGTCTTGCCGTATTCCTCAATCACCCGCAGCGCTTCACTGAGGCGTTTGCCGGCCGCGATGACCACATCGTGAACTGAACCGCGTGTGTTTTCGCAGGCGGTGCTGATGCGTGTGCCGACGTCGCCGGGCGTGTCGCGGTGCAGCTCAAGACCATCCACGCTGCCAAGCGCAGCCGCCAGGTCGTGGCGAAGCTGTTTCAGCGCGCGCGTCAGATTTTCATCATCGAGCAGAAAGCGGGCCGCCTCTTCCATCACGCGCAGCGCTTCGCGGGCCCGGTTGGCGTTGGCGTCGAGGATGCGCAGGGTGTCGCCCATAAACATTTAGCCACGGATGAACACGGATGCACACGGATGGGCTTTGATTCTGATTATCCTGTTATCCGTGTCTATCCGTGTTCATCCGTGGCAAACTCCTAAGCCATCACTTCTTTTTCAGGATGGTGCTGGTAATAGATCAGGTAGAGATTGCGGATGTACACCAGGAATCCGAAGGCCTGGCCCAGCACGCCCACCGCATCGCGCCGCCAGATGAAGTAGGTGATCAGCATGGCCGCCCCGCCCAGGCTCAACCACCAGAACGCCACCGGCACGACCGACTGGCGACTCTTCTCGCTGGCTAACCACTGCACGATCAGGCGGGCGCTGAATACCAACTGCCCGCTCAATCCCAGGCAGAACCACGCCACACCGAACCAGCCCGAGACGTTCATCACCCGCATGAGCATCGGTCGATCGCGGCTGGCGTCGATCCAATCGTAAACCTCCTGCGGGCTGTAGGGCTGGCCGTCAACCAGCAACGTGACCTGGTCGCCCTGACGTTGCACGGACAAATCGCTGACGCGGGTATTGATGTCGAGCGAGCCGGCCAGGACCAGCGGCAGTAGTGCGATGCATCCGATCACGGGGAGTTCTCCAGGTTTCGGGCCGCCGGATCACGGTAGCGGCGGGTCATCCATCGTACCGCCAGGCAGTCGATCAAGCCGCGCGGCCCGCGACTGAGGATGCCCAGGCCGTACTTAGTGGTTCCCGCCGTGCGCGGCCGGTGATTGACGGGCATCTCGCGCACCCGGGCCCCGAGCATGCGGCAGTACGCAGGCACAAAGCGGTGCATGCCCATGAACTGCAACGGAAGTTGGGCGGCAAACTGGCGGCGCATCACGCGGGCCGAGCAGCCGGTGTCGCGGATCGGATCGTTGACCAGCCAGCGCCGGAACAACCGCCCCACCACGCTGCTGACCCGGCGGATCAGGTGATCGCGGCGGTTGCGCGAGCGATCGCCCTGCACCACGTCCGCTTCATTGCGGCGAATCATCAGCAGCATCTCGTACAGGTCGGCGGGATCGTTCTGCAGGTCGGCATCGAGCGTGGCGACGCAGGCGCCTTGGGCAGCCTGAATGCCGGCAAACATGGCCGCCGACTGGCCGCGCGGCTGATCGCGGCCGATGACGATCAGCCAGGGGTGCATCTGGCGCAGCGCCAGCAGACGGGCGCGGGTTTGATCGTTTGAGCCGTCATCGACCACGATCAACTCCAGTTCGACGCCGCGTTGGCGCAGGGCTTTGTCGATCTGCTCGACGAGTGGGCCGACGTTGTCCTGCTCGTTGAGTGCGGGCACGACGACGGAAAGTTCAGGGCTGGGATCGGTCAAGGTTCATTTTTCCTGTTTGCGTGGCAGGGCGGGCCGATGCCACAGGGCCAGATCATCCTGGGTGAAGTTGGCGGCCAGGCGCCAGGGTGCGTTGGGTTCGAAAGGACGCGGGGCCAGCAGAAAATACGCGCGGCGGTCCTCGGTCAGATCGTCCAGTTGCGCGCTGGTGACCGGCGCGAACACGCGATCGCTGTAGAACATCAGCACCGAACCGGGCGGGCGCAGACTGGTCAGATAAAGGATCGGCTGATTGCCGACGATGGCGTTGAGCCGCTCGGCGGACGCCTGTGCGTGTCCGCGCACCAGGGGGCCGCGCGACAGCGGCACGCTCATCAGCGTCACCATGGCCGCCATCCACAGCGACCAGCAGATCACCGCCCGCGCCGGGTAATGCCGGCGCACCGGCCCCAGGCTGATCACCGCCAGTCCCAGCAGCACCACCGCCATGCCCGCCCAGTAAAACCAGGGCATTGCCGCGAAATCATCGGTGGGAACCATGTGCAGCTCGACGCCGCCGAGCTGAAGCAGCCCCACCGTCGGCAACGCCAGAGAAACAACCAGCATCACGCTCCACTGCGGCCAGCGCAGCCAGCGCCAGAAGCGGGCGTGACGTCCGGCCGCGGACAGGTCCGTGCCATGACGAAACAGTTGCCCGATCAGCACCGCCGCCGCCGCCATGGCCAGCAGCACACTGCGCAACGTGCTCGGCCCCGGCGCCGCGGCCAGCAGGATGGCTGTCGTCACAAACCATGTCCAGCCGATGAACATGCGATTGCGCGATCCTTCGCTGGAAGTCGAAAACGGTTGAAGCAAACCCGCCAGCAGCCACAATGACCACGGCGCGACGCCCAGCAGTATCCAACCCAGTCGCCGCCCCACCACGGCCAGCAGATCGGCCGCCTCCTGCTGCGGATCGGGCAACATGCTCATCATCCACGAGCGCCAGGCGTCCGGTGTGCGCAGGTGAGCGTAGCCGGCCCAGGGCGTGACGATCAGCGCGGTGATCAGCAAGGCTGCGACCAGACCCTGAATGTGCCCGACACGGTGCGGCACCAGAAGCAGCATGATGAGTACGGGAATGACGACGGTAGGTATCGCGGTGGGCCCGGCCGCGAGCGTTGCCGCGCCCAAGGCCAAACCGCAAACGCCCCAACCGATGGCCTGCCGCGCCAGACCGGCCACCGGTCGCAGCGGGCGTGTGGCCCACAAAGCCGCGGCGATCGAGAGCATGGACAGGCCCATCTGCACCGCATCGTCGGTCGCCAGTCGTCCGTAGTACATCAGCAGCGGTGAACTGAGCATGACCAGCGCGGCCAGCGATGCGGTCATCACACCGCCGATGGACATCCCCGCCCAGAACGCAGCCGCCACCGCCAGCAGCATGAACACCGCCGAGACCAGCCGCCCGCGGAAGATCGCCTGCTGCGGCGTGATCTGGTCGTGCAACCCGTAAAAGGCTGCCATATGCAGCCAGGTGCGGCCGGGCGCTTCGCTCAGTTGCGGCAGGCCGTCGCGGTAAGGCGTGAGCCGATCGTAGGACCAGGGCTGACCCTCGAACTGATGCTGCCGCCGCCAGGTCTGCACGGCCGTGGTCAGGGCGTCGGCCTCGCGCGGCGTGGTGACCTGCGGGCGACCGATCTCCACCATCAATTGCATGGCCGCCAACACCAGGCATCCGCCCATGATCAGCCAGACCACCAGCCGTTCGCGTTTGCGCGGCGGCGTGAGACTGGCGGCAGTGCGTGGTGCGGGAGCGGCGGTCACGGGAGATATCCTAACCGCTTGCGGCCCGGCAAGACCGTGGGTGATCCGGCGGCACCGCGAAGCGGCAAGCGGCAGAAGGTGATCTGACTAGCGCTGGGCCAGCGCCTGCTCCAGGCGGCGCAGGTTGTCGCGGATGCGCGGCTCGTCGGGCGGGCGGTGACCGAAACGGATCTCGTAGAAACAGTCAGTCAGGTTCAGCACCGGCTCGAAGCGCTCGGCGTTGAAGCTGACCAGGTTCTCAGCAAAGTGGCGCGGGCTCTGCCACAAGGGGCGCTCGTGGCCGTGGCGATCCAGCATCTCGAGCATCTGCAGATAGAACCGCAGCTTGCGGCTGAGGCCCCGGCGATGCTTGCGCGGCAGGCAGTTCAACTGCAAAGCCGCCAGACGATAGCGGCGGATGATCAGCGTGCGGGCCAGGCTGATCAGGGCGATGCCGATGACGATCATGATGAACCCGGCAATGGTGTAGTTGAGCCGGTCCAGCCGCCACAGCCGGGGCAGATCGCGCACGAACTGGTAGCTGCGGCCGATCCAGTTATCGTCGGAGTTGAGCGTGTTGTGCGTGCCCTCGCTGATGGTCTGCAGCACTTCGTTGCGGATTTTGGGATCGTAGGAAACCACCGAGCGCAGCCAGTGAAACTCGAAGTAATCGTGCAGCTCGCGCAGGCTGCGTAGCCATGCAAAGACATAGCTGCGCTCGGGTACGAGTTCGCCCGGGGGCGTGGGATCGACGGTGTGCCAGCCGAGCCTGGGGCCGTAGTCCACCTCGCACCAGGCATGTGCGTTGCTTTCGCGCACCACGTAGTAGCCGCCCACGCGGTTGTATTCCGAGACGCGGTAGCCGGTGACCATGCGGGCGGGAATGTTGACGCTGCGGCACATGGCGACCAGGGCGGAGGCGAACAGCTCGCAGTGGCCGGTCTTGTGATTGAACAGAAAATCGATCAGCGGATCCTGCTGGGCGGGGGTGGGCGGATGATCGAGGCTGTAGCGATAGTCCTGGCGCAGGTAGTCAACCAGGGCGCTGACGATGCGCGGATCATCCTCGCTGTGGGACAGTTGCGGATCGCGCGACAAGCCGTGCGGCTTGAGCACATCCTCGACCAGATCGGCGATGCGATCGCGCTGGACGAGCCAGCGGCGGGCATAGCGCTGCGGTTGAAAGTTGTTGCTCGGGTACTGTCGGCTCCAGCGGCGGCCGAAGTCATAGGCCGGCGGCATGGCGGACAGTGAAGATTCGATCGCGGGCCAACGGATGGTGTAGATCAGGTTGTTGATGTTGCTATCCGGTACAGTCGCCGTGGCGGTGAAGCCGGGCCCGGGGCTGGGAGTGACATAGTTGAGTGAGAGCTGCTGGTCGATGGGGCTGTAGCTGACCGCGGTCAGTTGATCGCTGGCCAGGTAGGTCAAAGGCATGACGGCAAACAGCACCTGCTGGGTGCTCTTGCGCAGCGTGATGCGGGCCTCGTACTGGTTGGCGGTGTCGGAGCCGGCATCGTCGAACAGGCGCTTGCCGTCAATCAGGGGCAGGCGGCCGGTCGAATCCTGTGCTTCCCAGCGCTGCCAGACGTGGGTGCGCGTGTTGTAGTTATCCAGCGTCGCCCCCCGCAGCAGCCAACTGTGCTGGTCGCCCCCGATCGGCTTGCCGGCGAGCGTCACCTGCATGTTGAGCACGGGCTCGGGATCGCCGGCCGACGCCCCGCTGGTGGCGAGGCTGACCTGATTGGTGAAGCCGGTCTTGCTGACGTTGAGGCCCGGGACTTTCAGATATTGGGCCAGGAAGGAATCTTTGCCGCGGGGCAGACTGATAAACGCCACTGCGGAAACCGCGGCGCAGACCACGGCAATGAACAGGGCAATCAGGCGCAGATGCCAGCGATACCTTGTGCCGACCACGGGATCGGCATGCGGACGACGGGTTTGGCCGACCGTGCTGCCGCGCCGCGGCGGTGCTCCCAGTCGGTTGGCAGCCTCGACCTGATCGGCCGTGCTCTTGAGCTGGAACCACAGCACCGTCCACAAACCCAGGATGCAATACACACCCAGCATCAGGCCGTAGAACATCGACACGCTGAGGATGCTGGCCCCGATCATCAGCATGAGGTTGAGCACCAGCACCTGACCGTAGTCGCGGTTGCGGCGCGGGGCGTAAAGTTGAATGATCTGCAGCCACATGACGAAGTGGCCCATGGCCACGATCACGTACGCCTGCCTCCAGATGATCTCCAGGGCCAGTCCGCAGATCGCCGCCGCCGCCAGCAGGTTCAACATCCAGCGCGGCACCGACCAGGCGGCCGGACCCTCGGTGATGTACCGGCTGAGCACGGTCAGCGAGCCGGCAATCAGCAGCATGCCCACGTTGCGCTCGGCAATGCAGAAAGCCGCCACCCCCAGCAGCACCTGGGCGAACACCAAGCGGCGAAATTGCTTGTCTACGTTCATGGCGTCTGCGTCTTGTCCGGCAGCAGTGAGCGGAACAACCCGCCCTGCCTGCGCCGCAGGCTCATCGGTGTGCTGCGCTGAATCATCTCGTAAAGCGAACCGCTGTCCCCGGCCTGCACGTACTGCTCCAGGTCATCGCCGCCGAGGATCAAGGGACGGGTGATGTAGCTACCGCGCGTCTGGCCCATCCCCGGTCCACCGCTGCCGACCCGCACGATCACCGTCGGCCGCTCCGTCTTGGCTGACAGATTGCCCAGATGGCTGTAGTCCAGCTTGGCCAGCATGTCGATGATGCGCGTGCGGTGGGGCAGACTATGGTGCAGCAGGACGCGCTCGGCCGCGCCCTTGCCCGCGACCTCCAGGCCGATCTGGTAGCCGTTGAGATACGCATCGCAGGCCAGCGACGCGGTGAGACTGATGGCCCGTTCGCAGGCGTCGTTGAAGCCGTTGTCCGGGCCTTTGCCGTCGGGACCGCGCAGCTCCAGCAGGATCATCACCTGGGGCAGGCTGGGCCGGGTCATCTCGCGCACCACCATCTGACCGGTGCTGGCGGTGTGCTTCCAGTCGATCAGGCGCACGCTGTCGCCGGCCCGGTAGGCCCGCAGGCCGAAGAAATCCTCCGTGCCGCCGCGGCGATCCGTCTGTTTGCTGCCGCCGCTCTCGCTGCGTGACAGGCACGACAGCAGCCGACGGTGAATGCGGAACAGGCGCGGATAGACCAGCACCTCGGCCGGAGCATCGAACTCCAGCACCTTGTGCATGATGGCGAAGGGAAAGCCGCTCTCGAGCACGATGCGCTCGAACCGCAACACGCCCCGCCGCCGCGGCCAACAGACCGCCTCGGCCTGCAACGTCTGCTTGGGCCCCAGGTGCAGCAGCCAGCCGCTGGGGCGCGAACCCAGCAGTCCTTCCACCACCGCTCCGCTGCGTGTCCACCCGCGATCGCCTTTGCCCCACGTCTCGCACACCAGCAGCCCGAACACCGCCAGCTTCGAGCGGTTGGCGATCTGATAGCGCAGCACCAGCGGCTCATCGGTCACGCCGTGGTTGGGCAGCATGCGATACACCGACAGATTGCGCATGCAGCAGGCCATCAGCACCGTGGTGACCACGAACCCGCCGATCATCAGACCCAGGGCCCAGAACATCAAATTGGCCTGCGAATAGACCGCGGTGCTGAGAATCACCAGCGTCACCGCCAGGTAAGCCATACCTCCCCGGCCCAGGCGCCAGTGCACGTGGCTCGGCTTCAGTTCATAAACATTCATCAGAAATCAGGCAATGTGAGCCGGCCGCGCACCCAAGCACGCAGCACCGTCTCAGCGATCGTTCAGATAAGGTTCGCCAAGCTTCATCGTCTCGTCCAGCACGTTCGTCTTCTTCTCATGCCCATCGCGCCCCGACGCCAGCACCACCAGGATCCGCTTGCTGCGGCCGGGCAGACGAAACTCGCCCACGGCTGTTGAATAACCCGCCAGGTGCGCGATCAACTCCGCATCGTATTCCAGAAATCCCGCGCCCGCCGCCTCCACCGGAATGGCAAACTCACCATTCCACTGCGACAGCGAGTCCGGCAAGGCGATGCGATTCAAATGCTGCGGGTCCAGCGTGGCCTGCAAGGCGGCGCCGCCCAGGCCGTTGTTCGGATCGTGCAGGCGCGCATCGTTCTTGTCCACCACCATCACCATCGACATCGGCCCCTCGATCACCTTGCCGCTCAACTGATACTGACCGCAACCGCTCAGCATCAGCAGCAAAGTCAACACGCCCGCGCCAATCGCCAGTCGCAGATCGCTGATCTTCATCACTTGCCTCGTTCCCCGACCGCCTTCAGCTCCTCGACCTGCGGCAGGTCTTTGATGGAACTGAGGCCGAAGACTTCCAGAAACTGTTTGGTGGTGCCGTAGAGCATGGGTCGGCCGATCTCTTCAGCGCGGCCGACGATCTTGACCAGATGCCGATCCATCAGACTGCGCAACACTTCGCCGCACGCCACGCCGCGGATCGATTCAATCTGCGCCCGCAGGATCGGCTGCTTGTAGGCGACGATGGCCAACGTCTCGAGCGCAGCCGGCGAAAGGCGATTGTCCTGGCGACTGCGGTGAATCGCCGCCAACACCTCAGCGAAGCGCGGCAGCGTCAGCAATTGCCAGCCGCCGGCCACCTGCTCCACGCGGAAGCTGCGCCCGGTCTGCTCGTACAGTTCATTGAGCGCCGCCACCGCCTGGTTGATCGCCGCGGCATCGGGCGCTGAGAGCAACTCCGCCAGACGCGCCGGGGCGATCGGCCGATCGATCGTCAGCAGGGCCGCCTCCACGCACAGGGCCAGGTCCGGCCGATTTTCCAAAGACGTCGCCGTTTCCCCGCCTGGCGCCACTTCCGGGGGCGGGGGCGAGGGCGAGGGATCGCTGGTTGGGCTCTCAGGGGTCATTTCTGAGGTCATGGCGGCATTGTAGCATCGGCTTGGCAACACCCCCCGCAGGCACTCTTGGCAGCGTGATGCAGCACGAAAGTGTCGGATTTCACTGCGACAGTGCGAAATCCCACAGTGATTCGCATATTTGCAAAAACCCCGCTGTCGCCGAAGCGACAACGGGGCGGAGGGGAGAAAGCTTGGTTGTTATCATTTTCGACGCTAAGGCCGCGCCAGCTTCATTTTTATACGACCTTGGCCGGAAAAGCAAGGTTCATTTCTTTCCTAACTTAACATCTTTTTTGCCATTCACATCCAAGGCCTGCCTGGCCCAGAGGGCGGCCCCGACCACCCCGGCATTGTCGTGCAGCTTGCTGATCCGCACCTTGCAGGCCCGCAAATTGCTAGGAAAGACGTTCTTCTCGAAGGACGTCCGCACCCGGTCCAGCCACCAGCCGCGCAGGGCCTCGGTCAGGCCCCCGCCCAGAACCACACAGGGCAAGCTCAACAGGCTGACCGCGGTGGCAATGGCTACCCCGACGTCGTCGGCAGCCTCTTCCAGAACGGTCTTCACCAGTACGCTATCCCGCTTGACCGCCTCAGACAAGAGCTTGGAGCGAATTTTGCCCAAGTCGCCCCCGGTCAGTTCATCCAGCACCGGATCGCGGTGGTTGGTCTCCACCAGGCGGCGCAGACGATTGGCGATGGCGCCGCGGCTGGCCCGCTCTTCCAGTTTGCGCCGCCCCAGGCCGCCGTCAGCATCCAGGGTGATGAAGCCGATCTCGCCGGCCGTCTGATGGAAGCCGTGATACAGCTTGCCGCCGAGCACCAGGCCGCCGCCGATGCCCGTGCCCACGAACACCGCCAGCATGTCGTCGAAGCCCTGGCCCGCGCCCGCCTTGTACTCGCCCCAGGCCCCGACGTTCACATCGTTGTCCAGCACCACCGGCACACCCAGGCGCTTCTCCAACTCCTTGCGCAAGGGAAAATTCTTCCAGCGCAGATTGGGCGACTCCAGCACGATGCCCTTATCAAGATCCATCGCACCGGCCGAGCCGACGCCGACGCCCACCAGGTCCGTGAGTTTCTTTTTGCCCTGCTCGGCCACGTCGCTGATGATCTGGGCGATGCGGTCAGCCACGGCAGCCTGGCCGTTCTCGGGCTTGGTTTTGAGCGAGCCGCGATGGACGATCTGGCCGCGCTCGTTGACCAGGCCGCATTGAACATTGGTGCCGCCAAGGTCCACCCCGATGCTCAGTTTCTGCTTGGACATGGTGGACCTTTCATTGTTAGAGCCATGAGCCACTAGCCATGAGCCACGAGGGTGAACACGGGTTGTCTTTCCCTGGTGGCTCGTGGCGCATGGCTCGTGGCTTTCCTCCTCAGTTCAGCGGCGGGCGCTGCTGGGTGTAGCCGGTGGCTTTCTCGTGCAGGCGGGCGATGCGCAGCAGTTTCGCTTCCTCGAAGGCGGGCGCTATCAACTGTAGGCCCAGGGGCAGGCGCTTGCCATCCTGTTCCACAAAGCCGCCGGGCAGACTCAGCGAGGCGTTGCCCGCCAGGTTGCTGTTGACGGTATAGACGTCGTTGAGATACATGGCCAGCGGGTCGTCGATCTTTTCGCCGAACTTGAACGCCGGGCCGGGCGTGGAAGGACAGAGAATCGCATCGCAACCAGTGAAGGCGTTATCGAAGTCCTGCTTGATGAGCCGCCGCACTTTCAACGCCCGGTTGTAGTAGGCGTCGTAGTAGCCGCTGGACAGGGCGTACGTGCCGAGCATGATGCGGCGTTTGACCTCGTCGCCGAAGCCTTCGGATCGGCTCTTACAGTACAGATCGATCAGGTCGGCCGGGTTCTGGGCCCGGTGCCCGTAGTGGACGCCGTCGTAGCGGGCCAGGTTGCTGGAGGCCTCAGCCGTGGCCACGATGTAGTACACGGGAATGCCGTACTCGGTGTGCGGCAGCTCGACCTCGACGATCTTCGCACCGGCGTCCTTGTACACCGCGATCGCTTCGTCCCAGGCGGCATTGACAGCCGGGTGATTGGCATCCGAACGGTACTGTGTGGGGATGCCGATGCGCAGGTTCTCCACCGGCTGCTCGACGTCAAACGCATCCATGTTGCCGGGTGCGGACGTCGAATCGAGCGGATCGTGGCCTGCGATGATCGACAGCATCAGCGCCGCATCGGCAATGGTGCGGGCAAACGGGCCGATCTGGTCCAGACTGGAAGCGAACGCGACCAAGCCGTAGCGCGAGACTCGGCCATACGTGGGCTTGAGTCCCACCACGCCGCACAACGCAGCCGGCTGACGGATGGACCCGCCGGTGTCCGATCCCAGCGCTGCCGCACACAGATCAGCCGCCACCGCTGCCGCGCTGCCGCCGCTGGAGCCGCCCGGCACGCAGTCGGTGTTCCACGGATTGAGCGTGCGCCCGAAAGCCGAGTGCTCGGTCGAAGAGCCCATGGCAAACTCGTCCATGTTGGTCTTGCCCAGCACAATGGCCCCGGCGTCGATCAGCTTCTGCACCGCGGTGGCGGTGAAGGGCGAGCGATAGTTGGCCAGCATGCGCGAGGAGCAGGCGGTCGTGCCCTCGGTCGAGCACATGCAGTCCTTGATCGCCACCGGCACACCCGCCAGAGCTCGCCCCCGAAATTCGCCCGCATCGACCTTCTTGGCCCGCGCTAATGCTGACTCGGCATACACTTCGCGGAAAGCGAACAGTTTTTCGTTGTAGCGCTCGATGCGATCCAGGTACGCCCGCACCGCATCCACGGCCGAGACTTTCCCCGCCGCGATCGCGTCACGCAGTTCAATCAGACTGTTGCACCCCAACTCCATACCGTTGTATTCCAATCGCAAATCGCAATTCTAAATTCGAAAATCCCAATCCCTCTCACGCACTGGGCCCGTCCCCGATCACCTTCGGCACCGCAAAGAACGGATCGTCCCGCTGCGGCGCATTGGCCAACGCCACCCCCGGCTCGATGCCCGGCTGCTCGCGGTCCTCACGCAACACGTTGTGCAGGTCCAGCGGATGGGCCATCGGCTCAACGCCGGCAACATCCAACTCGTTCATCTTGGCCACATATTCCAGCACGTGAGCGAGCTGCTCCGTGAAACGGTGCACCTGCTGATCGCTCAGGTGCAACCGGGCCAGCTTGGCCACATGGCGGACGTCGGCTTCGGTGATCGGCTGAGTCATGGGCAGTAGGGTATAGGGTTTAGGGTGTAGGGTCTAGGGGTTATCAGGGAGTAGGCAGTAGGGAGTAGGGCTGCGGCCGCCGATCAAGGGCGATGCGGTTATCATCTGATGCATACGATAACAAACCCTACTGCCTACTCCCTAACCCCACTGCCTGCCCCATGCTCGAAACCTTCCCCAACCCGACGCCCGGCCGCGACTACGTCATCGAACACATCGCCGGCGAGTTCACCAGCGTCTGCCCCAAGACCGGCCAACCCGACTTCGCCACCATCACCCTCCGCTACTGTCCGGCCGACCTCTGCGTCGAACTAAAAAGCCTCAAGCTCTACTACCAGACCTATCGCAACCAGGGCATCTTCTACGAAGCGGTGACCAACCAGATCGCCGACGACCTGAACGCCGCCATGAAGCCGAAGTGGATGCAGATCCGCAGCGACTGGACCACCCGCGGCGGAATTCGCTCGACGATCACGGTGAACATCGGCGAGGCGCCGAATGTTCAGCGGTAAGATGGGGCAAGACTGAACGACTGTCATGAGAAAGGGGGCGTCCCATCGCTGAACGAATCGACCCGATCGTGCTGCGCAAGGATGGAACCGCCCGGTCGCTGCCGCGACTGCCGCGGGTCCATGACAAGTTCGACGAAAAGTACCTTCAGGAACTGCTCGTCAAACAGCCGCAGCTACTGCCCGTCACCGCCTTGCGAAAAGATGTCGGCGACTTGCTCTGCATCGGACGTGAAGTGCCCACGCGCGACAGCGGCACTATCGACAACCTGTACCTGAGCACCGGCGGATATCCCGTCATTGTCGAGACCAAGCTGTGGCGCAACCCCCAGGCCCGCCGCGAAGTGGTCTCGCAAGCATTGGATTACGTCAAGGACGTGGTCAGCCGGGATTTCGACTGGTTCGAGGCAGCATGGCATCGCTTCTGTCAGGAAACAGGGCGAGACATGCAACCCTTACTCACAGCCCTGAGCAACCTGGACGAAGAACTGGATGAAACGCAATACGTGGACCGCCTGCATCTTGCATTGTCGCAAGGCGACGTGCTGGCCCTGATCGTCGGCGACGGCATCGAAACCCGTTTACAGCAACTGGTCAGCCACCTGTGCCGCGAGTCCGCCCATCTGCGTTACGCCCTGGGCCTGGTTGAGTTGCGCTGCTATGAGTTGGACGATCATGGCCAACTGCTGGTCGTTCCGCGTCTGGTCGATGAGGTGGAGCCGGTGCAGCGTGCCTATGTGCGGATTGAGTTCGCCGACGGGCTGGAGAAGCAGTTGAAATTCTCGTCAGTCGTGGATCCAGAACCCAACCCACCAACATCCGGCCGAGGCCCGACATTGAGCGAGCAAACGATGTTTGACTCGTTGAAACAAGCATTGGGCCAACAGAAAATGGAAAAGGTCCGAGTGTTTTACGATCGGCTGTGCCGTGAGGGCTTGGAGCCGGATTTCAAATCCAGTGCGGTCATGCTCAAGGTGACCGATCCAACAGGAGAAGGCGCCGGGATAAGCCTGCTGGCGATCGAGCAGAAGGGGCGAGTTTACAATCCGAACTGGTTGCCCCAGTACCTTGTTCGACGCTGGCACTGGGATAAGTCACTGTCGGATGAAATCACAAATACCTTCTGGGGGAAACTTCATCAGATAGATAGGCGTTTTGATAAATCGGGCATTTTGCATGTCAGCAACCGAAGATTTTTGCCATTGGATGAACTCATGGACAAATTGGATCAGATAGCAGACGTGGTGATCCAAACCGCCGCCCGCATCCGCGAGGCTGCTGAAAGCGCCGCATAACACAGCGGAATTGAACTAACCCTTGTTTTCTATCCATCGTTTAGCCGCCGAGCTTGCTCGGCGTTGGGCGAGCAAGCTCGCCCGCTAAACGGGTGTAACACGAGTCGCTTATGGTGTACAAACAACCTTCCGGACTACTGCAAGCGCGTCAGGAAGCTGAGCACTGCCCGGCCGCGGTCGCTGATCTGGTGGTGCTGGGCCTGGCCCGGCTGGGACTTGTGGATCAGACCCGCCTGGTGCAGGCGACGGATGTGGGCCGCGGTGGTCTGGTAGTTGCACCGCACCGCCTTGGAGATGTCCGCAGCCGACAAACCCGCATGCTTCGCCAGCAGGCGCAGGATGGCCAGCCGCTTGTGATTGGAAAAGCCGCGCACGATCTGTTCCAGTTGCCGATCATTTTTCATGTTCGTGTTTCCTGTTCGAGCTAACGCTGCACGTTCCACCCGCGCCGCCGCCCGGCCGGGCCGACACTCATACATACCGTCGTCCCCACATCATACTGCAAATCGCCGCGGCTGTTATTAGTTTTCTAGAAAACTAATAATGCTGAGGGCAAGCAAAACCGTGCGGCAATGGCGGCCGGAGGCGGCTGATACCACCGTACGGGAGGGACGATGTCGCGACCGGTGCGATCGACCAGCAAGGAGGTGGGCCAGGCGCCGACTGAAGCCCATGGATCGCACCCCACACCCCGCAAACCGTAGACCGCACCGTACAGTCCGTAGATCACAAATCGCCGAGACTGTTATTAGTTTTCTAGAAAACTAATAACAGCAAGGAGAGGCTGCCGAGGTGCGGTGGTGATATTCCCGAGGTCGTCTAAACGCGGATTGGCTCGCACAACTGCAGCGCAAATCACGCATGACGCAACCATTGGCCCATCGGTCGAGCTGCCGCTGCGACCGCTGCGACCAACTCACCCTCGTGTCGCACAACTCCGGCCTGTTATTAGTTTTCTAGAAAACTAATAACAGCCGCAAAGGGGCAGGTGAGGATAGTGGATGACGATGGCGAGTGGGGTGTGAGGTGTGGCGTCACGGGTTGTGCAGGATGACGCGAAGTGGACGAGCGTGAAGCCTGCGCTGCGACAGAGTGGGCCAGCGCGCGATGGATATGATCGGCGGGAGACCAAGACAACGCTGTGATTGTTCCATGTGAACATGGCGTCTCAAGGCAGCCATAAAAAAAGAGCCGTGGGTGTAGTGCCACGGCTCCGTGTCGGTCTGCTGCTTCAAGCGTCGATGTGTCTGGACGCGAGCGGCAGGCCGGGTTTCGGTTGCAGTAAACTCAACGTCGTCGTGGGACTACCATCAGCAGCAGGCCGCAACCGGCCAGCAGCAACGTCATCGGCTCCGGCGTGATCACGAAGGCCAGGTCCAGCGACTGCATCGTCTGTGGATCGACAATCTCGTGCCAGCGCAGCAGCGGGTTCGGCTCCAGATAGTCGTACCACACGGCGTCGTCCATGAAGTGCTGGTCCGTGAACGGCTGCGGATACAGGGTCGTGTCAGCGGTCTTCCAGCCGGCGGGGTTCTGCGTCCCGATCCAGTCCACCCACATGACCAGCCAGTAGGTTTCGCCCTCCGTCTGGATGAATGGATCATCGATGGTGGTGATGTTCAACTGTTCGTAGAACTGGTGGTCGGGACGGTTCCAGGCGATGACCGGCTGCAGGCCCAACTGCGGCGAGTACCAGCCCTGGTCTCCCTGGCCGTAGGGTCGGCGTGTGATTTCCGTGGCGGAGAACGTTCGGCTCCAGAGCAGATCACCGGGTCGGCTGTATTGCAACAGCGCGTCGGGTTCCAGGTTGCTGTAGATTTCCACGCCCACGTTGTCGATGATGCCGGGCAGGCCGCCACTTTCGATGTTGTCGTTCTGCCAGCTCAGCCAGATGTGGATGTCGGAGACGGGGCCGGTGCCGGTGCAGAC
This sequence comes from uncultured Phycisphaeraceae bacterium, assembly GCA_964471555.1. Lineage (GTDB taxonomy): Bacteria > Planctomycetota > Phycisphaerae > Phycisphaerales > Phycisphaeraceae > JADLFV01. The sequence goes on along the minus strand of CAYYGM010000025.1, from coordinate 10,345 downwards.
CCAGTCATCGCCGATCTTGTTGGTCAGTGAGACGAACTCGACATCCCAGCCGTTGGGATCGGGCAGTTGCGGGAAGTGCATTTTGTAGGCGTCGCCGGGATCCCAATCGGCGCGGGCCGGGCTGAAGGTCACGGTCAGGCTGATCATCAACGCCAACACCATGATGACCCACCCCTGCGAACGCATCGAGCATGTCATTTCTCTTCCTTTCTTTGAAGGGTGTCAAAAAATGGGTTGAACGTTCTGCAACGAAATGAGGCTTAACGTGCTGCTATTGTCGCGCGCCGGGCGGCAGCGTCCATACGATCTTGAGCCGTAGGGTGCATTGACTACGGAGGCGGATTTGCTGCGTTTTTGCAGCAGGCGGGGCGAAAATGGCGTCTGATGGAAAATTAAAAGAGCCGTGGGTATTGTGCCACGGCTCGAGTTCGGTCTGCTGCTCAAGCGCTTTTGGGTCTGAACGCGAACAGCAGGCCGCGATTTAGCTGCGGAAAACTCAACGTCACCTAACCCATGCCTGGCCCCTCGTCTGCGATCGAGCTGCGATGGACATCACTCCTGCTTTGCGTGAAGCGGCCGGCAAATGAATTCAACGCCCTCCCAACCTGTAAAGATGAGGTTGAACACACTGAACTTTTTACTCACCGGGCAGCGGCATCCCTACCGCCCAAAACAGACTGATGTGTCTCCCACGCTGGGAGGGATTATACCACATTTTGTGCCGGGCTGGCCGGTTCGCTATCTTGACCCCCCTATGAGCATCCTCGTTGACGGCAATACGCGATTGATCTGCCAGGGCATCACCGGCTCGGCGGGGGCCTTCCACACCAGGCAGTGCAAGGACTACGGCACGCAGGTGGTCGGTGGCGTCACCCCGGGCAAGGGGGGCCAGAAAGCGGTCGACGATCTTCCTGTTTTTAACAGTTGCCAGGAAGCGGTGAGCAAGACCGGCGCTGACGCCACCATGATCTTCGTCCCCCCGCCGTTCGCCGCCGATGCGATTCTGGAAGCAGCCGACGCCGGGATCCGCGTCATCGTCGCCATCACCGAGGGCATCGCGGTTCAGGACATGATGAAGGTCAAGCAGACGCTCAGTCTGCCGCGCTACAAAGACACCATCCTCATCGGCCCCAACTGCCCGGGCATCATTACCCCTGGAAGTGACGGCAAAGGTTGCAAGATCGGCATCATGCCCGGTTACATCCACAAAGCACCGGCCGACGCTGAGAGCGGCAAGAGCATCGGCATCATCTCGCGCTCCGGCACGCTGACCTACGAAGCGGTCTGGCAGGCGGCACGTTGCGGCTTGGGACAGACCACCTGCATCGGCATCGGCGGCGACCCGGTGCGCGGCATGAACTTCATCGACTGTCTGGAGCGATTCAACGCCGACGAGCAAACGGCCGGCGTCATCATGATCGGCGAGATCGGCGGCAGCGACGAAGAGCAGGCCGCCGCCTGGATCAAAGCCCACATGAAAAAGCCGGTCTGCGCCTTCATCGCCGGCCGCACCGCTCCCCCGGGCAGACGCATGGGTCATGCGGGCGCTATCATTTCCGGCGGCCAGGGCGGCGCGGAAGCCAAGATCGAAGCCCTGCGTGCCGGCGGCTGCACGGTGGCGGATTCACCGGCGACGCTGGGCGTGACGATGGCCAAGGCGCTCGGCGTCAACGTTTAGCCCAGGCCGCCAGGCCGGGCGCCCCTCGCGTGGCCGCGAAGGCTAAACACAAAGGGGCATCAAGGGGTCAGCAACATGGGGATTTCACGACGTGATTTTCTAGGCGCATCGCTGGCGGTGCTGGGCGGTTCACTTTGGCCGACGCTGAAGCCGGCCTGGGCCCGGAATGCTGCGGACATTCTCGATGAGCCGCAGTTCGACTTCTCCTACGAAGAGAAGAAGCGTTTGCGCATGCTGATGAGCAAGAACCTGCTGCGCATCACGCCGGTGGCGAGCATACCGGAGGGCGAGCCGCTGCGGCACCTGGGTTGGCCGGTGGCCACGCAACTGCCCTCGGGGCGGATGGTGGTGGTCTATCAGCGGGCCGGGGGTCACGGCGACGACGATCCGTCGCCCGAGGCCGGCACGTTCGCGCTCTACAGCGACGACGACGGCAAGACCTGGCAACCGGATCCGCCGCTGCGTCTGGGCGGCACGCGCGGCATGAACTGCATCGGTCACGCGCCGGTCGGCAACAATCCCAATCACCGCCTGATCGCATGCAGCGACCGCATGGTCTATCTCAGCGATGACAGCGGCCTCAGTTGGCGTGAGCATCCGCACGCATTCGACGGGATGCTCGATGGCGCGGCGCACACCGGGCCGGACATGGTGCTGCATCGGGAGTTTGGTTTGCTGGTCGCCTTCGGGCAGCAGACCGGCAACAGTGGGCGCAACTTCCTGGTGCGCAGCCTCGATGCCGGGCAGACCTGGCAGCAGCGTATCTGGATCAACGATAAGCCGGCCCGCGATTACGAGCCGACGCTGGCGACCTGGGGGCCGGGCCACATGGTCACCCTCGGCCGCGAAACGCGCGAAGATTTCGCCGTCGGCCCCGATGGCTGGGGTTACACCCAGCACGTCTATCGCCACCAGCCCGGCGCCAAGTTCGAGGACGTGCAGTTCGTCACCGCACGCACCAACATCGTCGGCAACCCCGCCATCCCCACCGGCGGCAACGACACCGGCGAGGTCATCTACAACCCCGTCTCCCGACGCCTCGAAATGCTGCAAAGCGCCCGCAACGGCGGCGGCCCCGGCAAGGTCGGCTCCACCCTCATCAAGGACAAAGACCAACAGATCAGCTCGCTGAACCTCTACAGCATCGACCCCGACGAGCTGCTGGCCGGCTCCAGCGAGTGGCGCTTCGACGGCACGGTGATCGAACGCATCGGCTACAGCATGAAGGGCAACAAGGATGGCCTGCACCCCGGCGGCTCGGTGGTTGACACCCGCTACAACGTGCAGCACATCTTCGTCTATGCCGGTTGGCGACGATCGCCGGCCAGCATCCTCATGATCAGCCGCTCGCTGGAGACTGATAACTGGCGGCGGACGTTGGGAATGGGATGATGAAGTCGGCCGCACACGATCGCCGCGTGGTCGCGGCGGCTTCACCGTTCAGCCCCGGCGGCCACGCCGGACGGACGCTGACACAGTATCATGGCAACGCATGAGCAGCGGTGATCGCGTGATCCTGTTTGCCGGCGGCGGATCGGGCGGACATATCTTCCCCAACGTCGCAATCCTGGAGCGGCTGCGTGAGAATCGCGTGCCGGTCGGGCCGCACTTTCTGGTTTCCGACCGCAACACCGACGCCATGATGCTCAAGCGCATGGGCTATCCCTACACCGCGCTGTCGGCCCAACCGTTTCGCATCACGCCGGCGGAACTGTTCAGCTTCTATCAGGGCTTCAAGCAGGCCCGGCGCGAGACGCTGGAGGTCATTCGCCGCACCGGCGCGGTGGCCATGGTCGCCACCGGCGGGTTCGTCAGCGCTCCCGCCGTCGCCGCCGCCCGCTTGGCCAAAGTGCCCGTCGCCCTGGTCAACCTCGACGCCACCCCCGGCAAAGCCAACCGCCGCATGGCCAAGGACGCCGCGGTCATCTTCAGCGTTTACGACACCGACAAGCTGCCCAAGGCCCGCACCATCGGCGTGCCCCTGCGCCGGTCCAGCTTGGCCATGGAACTGCCCGGCAAGGCTCGTTATGAGCTGGGCCTGCGCCCGGAGTTGAACACGCTGTTCATCACGGCCGGCTCGCAGGGAGCGATGACGATCAACCGTCTGATGATGGAGCTGTGCACCCGCACCGAAGCCCGCAAGGCGTTGGGCGACTGGCAGGTGCTGCACCTGACCGGCGAAAGGGACCGCGAAGAAGTCGCGGCTGCGTATCGTCAGGCCTGCATCCGCGCGGTGGTTGAGCCGTTCTGCAACCACATGGGCCTGGCCTGGTCGGCGGCGACGCTGGCGATCAGCCGGGCCGGGGCCGGCAGCGTGGCCGAGGTCTGGGCCAATGCCGTGCCGACGATTTTCCTGCCGTATCCATTCCATCGCGACCAGCATCAGCGCCGCAACTGCGAGCCGCTGGTCAACGCCGGGGCTGCCCTGCTGATGAGCGATCGCATCGATCCCATCGTCAACGCCTCACAACTGATCGGCCCGCTGTCCGCCCTGATGCGCAACATCACCCAGCGCGAACGCATGGCCAAGATCATGCGCGACAACCCCCCGCGCGACGGCGCCACCGCCATCGCCCGCTGGCTGATGATGGGTTTGGGTGTGCGCAGGTGATCTGCGAGCCGGGTCGTGTCGCGGCGGTTACCGCGTCGACACGACGCGGCTCGCAAGGATATCAGCACCCAGACATCAGACATTCCCCGCTTGCTATACTGCCGCCGGATTTTTGACCCATGCCCGCATCCACAAACTCAACCCTCGACCTCGACGCCATCCTCGCACCGGCCAAACAGGTGGACAGCTATCTTCAGCAGTTCCTGGCCGGCCGCCCACTGCCGGCCAACCTGCGCCAGGCCATCGAATACGCCCTGCTCGGCGGCGGTAAACGCCTGCGGCCGGCCCTGGTGCTGCGCTGCTGCCAGGCCGTCGGCGGCTCGTTCACCCAGGCCATGGCGCCCGCCGCCGCCATCGAGATGATCCACACCTTCAGCCTCGTCCACGACGACCTGCCCGCCATGGACGACGACGACCTGCGCCGCGGCCGGCCCACCCTGCACAAGCACACCAACGAGGCCATGGCCATCCTGGCCGGCGACGGCATGAACACGCTGGCCTTTGAGTTGATCGTGTGCGACCCGTCGATCCCGTCACCTGCACTTGCAGCCGCGATCGTGCGCGAGTTGGCCGTGGCTACCAACGACATGGTGGCCGGCCAGGTCTACGACACGCTGCCTGATGACGACGGTGAAGCTCTGGACGATCTTGCCCGCCTCAAGCGCACCCATCGCCACAAGACCGGCGCGCTGATCCGCGCCAGTTGCCGCATGGGCGCCATGTGCGGCAATGCGGACGATGCCAAGCTCGAAAGCCTCACCCGCTACGGCGAAGCCATCGGCCTGATGTTCCAGATCGTGGACGATGTCCTGGACGTCACCGCCACCACCGAGCAGCTTGGCAAAACGGCCGGCAAAGACGAAAAACAGAACAAGCTCACCTACCCCGCCCTGCTCGGCCTCGACGGCGCTCGGGCGGAGATCGAGCGCGCGCAGACCGAAGCCATCGCCGCCCTCAAACCGTTGGGCGACAGCGGCCACATACTCGCCCGCCTGGTCGAACACCTGGCGGTCAGAAGCCACTGAGTAGGGTTGATGGTTGATAGTTTTTGGTTGATGGTTGTTGGTCGGCGGACACGCTTGCGTCTTACCAACAACCAACAACCAAAGACCACCAACTAATCCGCATACTTCCACACGGTGACCGTCAGGCGCTGGGCGCCCCAGCGACGGGCGATCTCGTGGGTGGGATAGAGCACATCGAGGCGATTGCCTTTGATCTTGCCGCCGCGGTCGAGCACCTGCACGGGCTTGCCGCCGTTGTACCCGGGCACGCTGATGATGCTGCCGAAGGGCAGCACGCGGGTGTCAGCCGCGACCAGTTTCATGCCGTTGGTCCACACGCTGTAGCCGGAGGCGGTCTTGCCGTCGGCCCACTTGCCGCAGGACCGCTCGTCCGGGCTGTAGGCGGTCACCAGCATGGTGATCTTGCCCACGGCCTTGAGCGGCCGACCATCGAAGCTGGCGGGGGGTGTGGGAGTGACGGCCGATGAATCGGCCTCCGCCGCAGGAGAGACATTTTCGAAAGCCGGAGCGCGGAAGATTTGGACGACGGGGTTGTCGTGAACACTGGTCGCTGCGGTCTGGGGAGCCTGCTTGACCTGCATCAGGCTGACCGCCCCGCTGCCGACCGACACGAAGCCACGGATCAACAGGCCCAGCACCAGGCACAGGCTTGTGACCGCCAGTGTCAGCAGAGCAAACTCCGCCCATAGCGGCAGGTTTGTGGGAGAGCGTCGGATCATCACTTACTGGAAGTCGGCGTCCTGGGGGGGTCGGTTAAGGTCCAAATTGTAGCTGAGGCTATCGGTCCATGCCATGAAAACAGCATGCCCCCGGAGAAAAAAGTTATAAATCCATTTAACTTTTAGCCTTAGGACTGGAAAGCCAGCGGACGTGTTCCGCGGCGTGCCAGACGCCCTTACCGTAACTTTGGAAGATGGGGCGGACCCGCACGAACTGTTCGCCATCCTCCCCGGCCAACTCGCAGACCTTCCCGGTCATGTTATCGGCCAGGGCAGCCACCGTATCGCCCTTCTGGATCTGGTGGCCGTCATGATCGGTCGCTTTCACAATCACACGCATAGGATCAATTCTAGCGATATAACCCCTTGCGGACCACCCCCGGAAGTTAAAACACCGCTAACAAAACGCCTCAAAAACCAGAATTGTTGTAATTTTCGGCGAAAAAGGCAGTTCCGGGCGGCTGCCTCACACTCATCCGCAACACCCACCGGGGCGAACCTCCGCCCAAATCTCAAGCCGCAATCCTCACTCCTCAAGCCTCCTTCCCCCATACGCCCCATACAATTACCTCTGTCATGCCCCGCACACCCACCCAATGGTGGACCCCTCATCCAGATGGCAAAGTGGTCTGTACGCTCTGCCCCCGCGAGTGCCACATTCCCCCCGGCGGCCGCGGCTTCTGCTTCGTGCGGGCCAACGTGGACGGCAGGCTGGAGCTGACGACCTACGGCCGATCCAGCGGGTTCTGCATCGACCCCATCGAAAAGAAACCGCTCAACCACTTCCTGCCCGGCAGCGCAGTGCTGAGTCTGGGCACGGCCGGCTGCAATCTCGGTTGCAAGTTCTGTCAGAATCACGACATCTCCAAGAGCCGCGAGATCGACACCCTGGCTGATGAAGCTTCACCCGAAGCCATCGCTGAAGCTGCCCTGCGCACCGGCTGTCGCTCGATTGCCTTCACTTACAACGATCCGGTCATCTGGGCGGAGTACGCCATCGACATCGCCGCTGCTGCTCACGAGCGCGGGATCAAGACCGTCGCGGTGACGGCGGGTTACATCTCACCTGGGCCGCGCGAAGTTTTCTTCCGGGGGATGGATGCCGCCAACGTGGACCTCAAGGCTTTCACCGAGACGTTCTATCGCAAGCTCACGCAAACCGCGTTGCAGCCGGTGCTCGACACGCTGGTGTATCTGAAGCACGAGACGAATGTCTGGTTCGAGATCACCACGCTGGTCATACCGGGCCAGAACGACTCACCCGATGAGATCACGCGCATGTGCGACTGGCTGCTGGAGCACCTGGGCCCGGATGTGCCGCTGCACTTCAGTGCGTTTCATCCCGACTACAAGATGCTCGACGTCCCGCCCACGCCGCACCGCACGCTGATCCGCTGCTACGATCTGGCCAAGGCAGCCGGCCTGCGCTACGTTTACGTCGGCAACGTGCACGATCCCGACCGCGACTCCACGCACTGCCCCAACTGCGGGCACACCCTGATCGAGCGCGACTGGTATCAGCTCGGCCGCTACGACCTGCAACTGGATGCCGATGCCGTCGCCCACTGTCCGCACTGCCAGCACACGATCCCCGGCGTTTTTGAATCCCTTCCGGGGGATTGGGGCTCCAAGCGCGTGCCGCTGCGCATTGCCGGCAACTGAAACCCACCCTCACAATTGACAAGCAACCCCCCGCCCTGAACAATTCCGCTCACGGGACAAGCATGAATACGCAGTTTCATCATCAGCAACTGGACAACGGACTGACCGTACTCTGCGAGGCCAATCCGTCAGCTCACACCGCGGCGGTCGGCTTCTTCGTGCGCACCGGGGCCCGCGATGAGCAGCCGCCGCTCATGGGCGTCAGCCACTTCCTCGAGCACATGATGTTCAAGGCCACCGCCGCCGGGCGCAGCGCGGCCGACGTCAATCGCCAGTTCGACCAGATCGGGGCGGACTTCAACGCCTTCACCAGTCACGAGCAGACGCTCTATCACGCCCACGTGCTGCCGGAGATGTTGCCGCAGGCGGTGGACCTGTTCACCGACATGCTGCGGCCGGCCCTGCGCGAGGACGACTTCGAGATGGAACGCAAGGTCATCCTCGAAGAGATCAGCATGTACGACGACCGCCCCGGCTGGCGCTTACAGGACGCCATCCTCGAAAGTTACTTCCGGGGGCACCCGCTGGGCCATCGCGTGCTGGGCACAGCCGCCACCGTCGGCTCGATGACCGCCCAGCAGATGCGCGACTATTTCAATCAGCGCTACAGCCCCGACAACCTGGTGGTGGCCGCCGCGGGGCGCGTGGACTTCGACGCATTGCTGGCCGACCTGACGCAGCGCACCGCGAGTTGGCAGCCGACCGGCGCGGTGCGCGAGCATGGCGATCCTCCGGCTGCACAGTACGACAACACCATGACCGACGAGCGCGTGCACCGTCACTACATGGCTGCCATGTGGCCCGGCCCGGCCGCGCAGGATTCGCAGCGCTACGCCGCCCGCGTGCTGGCTGATGTGCTGGGTGACAGCGAAGGCTCGCGCCTCTACTGGGCCCTGATCGATCCGGGTCTGGCTGACGAAGCGGACCTTTCGTATCTGCCTTACGATCGCGTGGGCGCGTTCTTCAGCTATGCCAGTTGTGATCCCGAGAAGGGTGAACAGGTTGAGCAGGTGCTGTTGAAAACGCTGCGTGCGGTGGGCGAGGATCTGTCGCAGGAAGAAATCGTCCGCGCCAAGAACAAGTTGGCCACCAGCGCCACCCTGATGGGCGAACGTCCGCAGGGCCGCATGACCAACCTCGGCGCCAACTGGCTGTACCTCGGCCGGCATGTGTCGCTGGAGCAGGAGTTGGAGCGCTTGATGGCCGTGACGCTGGACGAAGTGCACGAGTTGCTGGCCGCCGCCCCGCCCGAGCCGTGCGCCGTGGTGCGGCTGACGCCGAAGGGAGCGTAGTTGCAACCTGCCATGACTCCGATTCCCGAAATCCTCGATGAGCTGGCCGCCGGGCGCATGATCGTGCTGGTCGATGACGAAAAGCGCGAGAACGAAGGCGACCTGGTGCTGGCGGCCGAGCACGCCACCCCCGCAAGCATCAACTTCATGCTGCGCGAAGGCCGGGGCATGATGTGCGTGCCGCTGTCGATCGTACTGTGCGAGCGTCTCGTCCTGCAACCGCAGACCTCGCACTCCACCGCGTTGCACTCGACCGCCTACACGGTGACCGTCGATGCCGCCTCGCGCTTCGGTGTCAGCACCGGCGTCAGCGCCGCCGACCGCGCCACCACCATCCGCTTGTTAGCCGATCCACAGACCCAGCCGCAGGATCTGGCCCGACCGGGTCACACGCAACCGCTGCGGGCCCGCGACGGCGGCACGCTGGTCCGCGCCGGTCAGACCGAAGGGGCCGTTGACCTGTGCAAAATGGCCGGCCTTCGCCCCGCGGCCGTCATCATCGAGGTGATGAACGACGACGGCACCATGGCCCGCCGTGATGACCTGGCCAAACTGTGCGACAAGCATCAACTGAAGATGTGCTCCGTGGCCGACGTCATCGAGCATCGCCTCTCGCGCGAAAAACTGATCGAGCGCATCGCTGAAGTGCCCTTTGAAAATGAACTGGGCACGTTCACGCTGATCGCCTACCGCTCGCAGGTCGATTCGTTCCCGCACGTGGCCCTGGTCTGCGGCGACGTGGGCAGTCGTGAGATCAACGAGCCGGTGCTGGTGCGCATGCACAGTCAGAACCTGCTGGGCGACGTGTTCGAAGACCTGACGCAACCGACGCGCAAAACGCTGTGGGCGGCCCTGGCCAAGATTCAAAAAGCCGGCCGCGGCGCCGTGGTTTACCTGCGTCACGATCGCGGCGGCACGGGCTTGCTGCAACAACTGCACACCGCCACACTGCGCGGCGACGATCCCGAACGCCTGCGCCTGGGCGAACGTCACCCCACCCCCGGCAGCAAACCGCCGACCAACGCCGGGGCCTACGGCATCGGCTGCCAGATCCTGCGCGACCTGGGCATCAGCCGCCTGAAACTGCTGACCAATCACCCCTTCACCCCCACCGCCCTGGCCGGTTTTGGCTTGAGCATCGAACAGTTCGTGCCGCTGAACGACTGACCCGCCGACCCAAGCCGCACACCCCCCCCGCCCCGCCGCCGCTGCACCCATTGCACGCCACGCATCCCCCACGCGCCCATGCGTTCGCCCGAGGCTCGCCCCCCCCACCCACACAGACGCATACGTTCGCCTGCTGCCCCATACACACGCACAAACGCACGCTTCGGCTGTTATTAGTTTTCTAGAAAACT
>CAYYGM010000024.1:0-37998 GCA_964471555.1 uncultured Phycisphaeraceae bacterium | reverse complement strand
GGGTGATGATGCGGACAGGGCTCGGGACGATCAGTCAAACGGGGGAAAGATGGAGGAAATGAAGCGGGATGGGCGCAAAAAAAGAGCCTCGACTTGGGGAAAGCCGAGGCTGCTGGGGTCAGCATACTCACTGGGGGAAGCGAGTATGCGGGGCTGGTGAGATTATATCAGGCCTTCTGACGGCGTCGAGAAGCCAGGACGCTCATGAGGGCCAGGCCGGCCGCTGCGGAAGTGGGGGTCGGGATCACGGGGGTGCCGGTGCCTTCGCCACCACCGGGGCCCTGCGTGCCCGCGTAGGTGCTCAGGTCCACGTTGGTCTCCAAGCCGTTGCCTTCGAGGTTGGCCAGGTGAGCCACGATGCCGCCGGTGCTGGTCAGCAGGTCAAGCACATCCTGCAGGGAGCCGCCAGCCTTGGCGAACTTGACCACGAGCATTTCCGAGCCGCCATTGTCGATGCCGTTGGCGATCTTCTCGGCGTCGGTGGTGCCGGTGGAGCGGCCGAGGGCCAGCGTGCTGGTCCAGCCGATGTCACCGCTGAAGGGCGGGTTGCTGCTGATCAAAGCGCTGTCGAAGCTGACGCCGGCAGTGCCGACGGCGTTGGTGATGCCGCCCAGCACGCTGGAGAGGCTGTTGTCGAAGTACAGCTTGGTGATCGAGGACAGGATCGAGGAATCGTTGGTGAAAGTGAATTTGTACTCACTTCCCAGATCCCAGACCTTGACGTTGACCGCGGTCGCGGCGGTGTTGGTTCCGCCGGCCTTGGTTGTGTTGTACAGGTTCAACCCGACGGTCGCCGCGTTGGCGATGCCCGCCGAGAAGGCGAAGGCCGCTGCCAGAGCCAGAGTCTTGAGTGTCCGTTTCATAATAAACGCCTTTCTCGAACTAAAATACCCTCACTGGTTTGTAACCGATAACCGACATCTGAACACGGATCGTGGCCGATCCTCTGCTTGCCTGCTATTGAGCCCGACGATCGGGCCTGCGTCAAATCTTTTCTGCCACACCTGGGGGATTTCCCCAATAACGATTTGACCCACCGTCAATTCAATTAACACGCATAGTTTAGTCAAAAGGTTCTACCAATGCAAGATAATCGGACCTAAAATGTGCAATTTCACATAACCGCAACTTCTGGTTTGAGCGTAACCTGTGGTGTTTCTGCAACGTCCGGTAATCGCGGCCTTGGCGTTGAACGGCGATCGCTTCATTCCTGGCCTCCCCCGGGACCCGACCGGGCCGCCTGAGCCGCCTCGATGTATCAATTCCTGCCCGATAGGCCGGAATTGGGCTTTTCCCCTGTCAGTAATCCATCCCACAGCCGCTATTTTGTGTCCGATTGGGCTCATCTGCCCCCGCATGCGACCGCCTGATAAGCTGGTGAACAAGTGGCCAGCCGCCATGGTCGGCAGCGCGACCGAAACGCATTTACCTCCCAGCAGGAACACGATTATGTCCGGCAGGCGCCTGTGGCTGACGATGGCAATGATTCTGGTAGGAACAGGCCCGTGCCTGGCCCAATCGCAGACGCCGGCGAATGCCCCTGCCGCGGATGTCGGGCCCGATCAGTTATCGGAGGCTCCACCCACCCTGCTGCTGTCGGGTCTGTTCAGCGACGGAGCCGTGCTGGCAGCCGATCATCCGCTGGCTGTGTGGGGACTATCCAGCAAGGGCGCCACGGTGCGTGTGACACTGGACGATGACAGCGCCCAGACCAACGCGGCTGACGACGGGCGCTGGCGCGTCGTGCTGCCTGCTCATCCTGCCAGCGAGCCGGGCCAGTCGCACGAGATGCGCATCGAATCCCGGCGCGGCCGGCAGACGACCACCGAAACGCGACAGAACCTGGTGTTCGGCGACCTGTGGCTGTGTGCCGGCCAATCAAACATGGATCGCTCAATCGGCGACACCGATCACGCAGATCACGCTGCCGTCACCGCGAACGATCCATTGCTGCGCGTGCTGATCGTGCCGGAGCGCGGCCTGAATCATCCCGCCCGACATCTGGACAGCCAATGGCTCATCGTGGACGCCGCCCATGTGCGCGATCTGCCGGCCATCCCGATCTATTTCGGACAGGGCCTGCGCAAAAGCATCTCCCGACCCATCGGGCTGATCGTGTCCGCCGCCTCCGGCAGCCGCTGTGAAGCGTGGATCGAAGCCGAACAACTTCGCCGCCAGCCGCAGTTCGATGATCTGTTCGCCACCGCAGATGCGTTCATCCAGTCCGTGCGCCAACATCCCGATGAGCAATCGTCCGCGGCTCAGGAACAGGATCTGGACCAGGAGGATCAGGACCAGGAGTTGGCCGACACAGGCATCTCCACGATTCGCCGCTATCGCAAGCGCGCTCCGGGCGTGCTGTACAACGGCATGATCGAACCGCTGCGCGGACTCTGCCTGCGCGGCGTGGCCTGGTATCAGGGCGAATCCAATACCCGTCGCCCCGACCAGTATGGCCCGCTGCTGACGGAACTGGTGAACAACTGGCGCCAAACGTTCGACGACAACACCCTGCCGATTGCCGTGGTGCAGTTGCCCAAATACGAAGCCGGCCACGCGGTGGGCATCGACATGTGGGCCCAACTGCGCGAAGTCCAGCGCACCACCTGCCAGGCTGTCGAAGGCGTCGGCCTGATCGTGACCCTCGACCTGGGCGACGGCACACAACGACATCCATCACTCAAGCAGCCGGTCGGCCAGCGACTTGCTGATTGGGCGCTCTGCCAGGCCTACCATCAGCCTGCCGCCTACCCCGGCCCCCAGCCGCTGGAAGCCCGCCGCGACGGCGACAAGTTGCGCGTGCGCTTCGAGGTGGATCAGGCGACATTAACCACACGTGACAGCCAGACGCCGCAGATGTTCGAGCTGGTTGACGCCAAGGGTTCGCTGTTGCCCGTGGAAGCAACGATCGACGGGCCCACGGTGGTGTTGAACGTGCCGCCCGACTTCCAGCCGACGGCCGTGCGCTATGCCTGGTCCAACAATCCAACCCAGGCCAACCTGTGCGACACCCGCGGCCTGCCCAGCACGCCGTTTCAGCTCCCGGTGCAGGATCAACCATAAAAGCCGGATTTCACCGCAATCACCCGTTCGCCATTGCTCAACCGCGTGCCGCACACGCCCCGCCCGCCCGCCTGCCACCCACGGCCATCGCCATCACTTGCGGCCACCCTACCGCATACAACCCCCGCGCCAGACGCCGCCACCGCACCAGTCGCCACCGCACCAGTCGCCACCTCCGCACCCGGTGCAACCGCCGCGCCATCGCAACCGGCCGCGTCCCCGCTATTATTAGTTTTCTAAAAAAGCAATAACTACGAATTCGACGAAAAACGACCTGCTTGGGGGCTGACGGGGGCTTGTGGAACGTTGCCACAAACATCACATCGTGCCGGAGTACGAATCAATCCGCCGCGGAAAGATGCCGGATACGGCTGCCGTAGCCTGTCGAACTCGAGGGGATTGATGTTATACGGAACGCACTCTGAACTTGCCTGTTTCTCCGCCACTTGCGGCAGAGTGTGCAGATTGAGAAGTGTGATCCGTATTATTGCTTTTTTAGAAAACTAATAATAGATCCGCGCGGGCGTCGAGGGGCTGAGTTACGGTCAGCGGGTGGTCGGCCATTGGTTACAGCCATCAGACTTTGGGAGACGGAGGACGGGCAAAAGACCATGGGCGTCTGGGCCTCGGCATCCAGCGATACGGGTTGGCGCCATGCGGGTGGAACGCATGGGTGTTGCACCATGAATACACGGGCGTAAGGCGGCGGTTCAGCGGCGACGGGGCGGCAGAAGCACGGCAGCCAACAGGGTCATCACCAACGTGGCCGGCTCCGGGATGCTCACGTAGTCGAGCACCGCTTCGCCGCCGGCCCCGTCATCGAGCCCGCGCAGGTGCAGCACCACGCGGCCGTCGTCGGATAGCGATGCCAGCACGTCCGCAAGTGTGGCTGCACCGATGCGGTCAAAGCTGATGGTGACCCACTGGGCCGGGTCGGTGTTGGCGTTGATGCCGTTGGCGATCTTGACCGGATCGGTGTCGCCATCCGTGCGATAGGAAGCGGCTGAGCCGACCCAGAAAATGGAAGTGTCGGCGGGCGGGTTGATGTAGAGGACCGTATCGCGGAAATAAACGCCCACCGGCTGGCTGATAGCCGCGGAACTGACATTGATCAGGCTTGAAAGGCCCGACTCAAAATAGACGAACGTCAGGGAGCTGTCGGCCGAGGAATCGTTGAGAAACGTGAAGTCGAAGCCGGTGGCCGATTCGGTGACTTCCAGCCGCGGTGCTGCGCCGCTGGTGGCGATGGCGGAGGGATTGCGATAAAGCTCAAGGTCGACCACAGCAGCGCGGCTGACCGCAGCGGTCAACAGCAACAACCACGTGATGGTCGCAATACGGGCGAGCATCAATCACCTCCGGTGATCATGATACCAAAGCATCATCTCGCCTGTCACTGCCATCGCCCCGCTGCAGCCGCGTACGAGCGGACGACTGATTCGGTGCGGAAATGTGTATCCCTGACACGGAATCCGCAGGCGTGCAGCACGAGGCCCGATTAGAATGCAACCGTGATTGAGCTGGAGAACATCTGGCTGCACTACGGGGTCCGTCCGGTTCTGCGGGGGATCAACCTTCGCGTCCAGGAAGGCGAATTGCTTTGCGTCATGGGCCCCAACGGCATGGGCAAAAGCACCCTGCTGGGCGTGATGGCCGGTGTGCTGGCGCCGGTGAAGGGGCAGGTGCAGATCGATGGGCTGCGGCGGCGTCAGACGGGGCAATATCGTGCGGTGGCGGTCAAGCCGCGCAAGAAAGGCCAGGTCGTGCTGGATCTGAACAGCGACGTGTCGATGCCGTCATGGCTCAAGACGCCGATGAATCTGCATTCGTACCCTGCCAATTGAAATCAAATGGCAAATGCCCGGAGATGGCCCTCCTTAAGCTTTGATACGTTCAACCTTATGCGAAGCATCGGACGCAACGTTCTAAAATCCATCCATGAGCGCACCCTATCGCCAATGGGGAATTGATCTCGATCCGCAATCGGTGCGGCAGATGGAAATTGCCTGCACGTTGCCGGTGACGGTGCGCGGGGCGCTGATGCCCGATGCCCATGTGGGCTATGGCTTGCCCATCGGCGGTGTGCTGGCGACGCAACACGCGGTGATTCCCTATGCCGTGGGCGTGGATATCGCCTGCCGGGTGAAGTTGAGCGTGTTCGATATGCCGGTCGAACAACTGGCGGCCAAACCCGATCGCTTCCGGGGGGCGATCGAAAGAGAAACGCGCTTCGGCATCGGAGCACAATTTTCCAAGCAGCGCCGCGAACACACCGTGATGGATCACGACTGGTCCGTTTCACCCATCACAAAGCAGAACAAAGACAAAGCCCACGCCCAACTGGGCACCTCCGGCTCCGGCAACCACTTCGTCGAGTTCGGCATGCTGTCATTGGATGCACCGGCATTGAATCTGCAACCGGGGCAATACCTGGCTTTGCTCTCGCATTCCGGCAGCCGCGGCACCGGAGCACAGGTGTGCGATCACTACTCCAAACTCGCGATGAGCAAACATCCCGAACTGTCCAACGAAGCGCGGCACCTGGCCTGGCTGGACATGGACAGCGCCGAGGGACAGGAATACTGGGCGGCCATGAACCTGATGGGCGAATACGCCAGCGCCAATCACGCCTGCATTCACGAGGCGATCGCACGCCATCTGGGGGCACAAGTGCTGGCGAGCGTGGAAAACCATCACAACTTCGCCTGGCGCGAGCGTCATGGCGGCCGGGAAGTCATCGTGCATCGCAAAGGCGCGACGCCGGCCGATGTGGGCGCCCTGGGCGTGATCCCCGGCTCAATGGCCTCGCCGTGCTACGTGGTGCGCGGCAAGGGTGATGAAGCTTCGCTGCGCTCGGCGGCGCACGGAGCCGGGCGCGTGATGTCGCGCCGCCAGGCCAAGCGCACCTATCATTGGCAGCAAGTGCAGCCACTGCTTCGACAGCGCGGCGTGACGTTGCTCAGTGCGGGACTGGATGAGGTGCCGCAGGTTTACAAGGACATCGACGCGGTGATGGCCGCCCAGTGCGACCTGGTGGAAGCGATCGCCCGCTTCGATCCCAGGCTGGTCAAGATGGCCCCCGCCGGCGAACGTGCCGAAGACTGATTCTCAACTTGATCGCATCTCATTTTTCTGTGGCGGATGGCAAATTGAGACAGGATTGAGCGATTCTTGCAGAATGCGCCGGTAGCTGAATCCGCCTTGCCGGGGCGAGCGTGTCCCCTTATGCTTAGTAACTTCGGTGGTAAAAGCCCCGTCTTACCCTCAATCATGGAGTTTGATTCATGTCAGACAGCCAAACTGCCCCCGCCAGCACTGCCAGTTCCCAGGACGAACGGCGGTTCCCTCCGCAACCCGAGTTCGCCAGCCAGGCCCACATCAGTTCGTACGAGCAATATGAGCAGATGTATCGCCGCTCCATCGAGGATCCGGAAGGATTCTGGGGCGAGTTGGCCAGCGATTTCGTCTGGCACAAGAAGTGGGACCGCGTGCGCAACTTCACCTTCAAGGGTGACGTTTCGATCAAGTGGTTCGAGGGCGGCCAGACCAACATCTGCGTCAACGCACTCGACCGCCATCTCGAAGAGCGCGGCGATCAGCCGGCCATCATCTGGGAAGGCAACGATGTCAATGAAGACATCAAGCTGACCTATCGCCAGCTTCACACCGAGGTCTGCAAGTTCGCTAACGTGCTCAAGAGCCTGGGCGTCAAGAAGGGCGACCGTGTCTGCCTCTACATGCAGATGATCCCGCAGTTGCCGGTGGCCATGCTGGCCTGTGCCCGCATCGGCGCGGTGCACTCGGTGGTGTTCGGGGCCTTCAGCGAAGACTCGCTGCGCGACCGCATCCAGGACTCCAAGTGCAAGCTGCTGGTGACGCAGGACACCGCCCTGCGCGGCAAGAAGAACGACATCGCCATGAAGGCCAAGGCCGACCTGACCCTGGGTGAATGCCCCAGCATCGAGAAGGTCATCGTGGTTCGCCGCACCGGCAACGAAGTGCCCATGACCGCCGGCCGCGATCTGTGGTGGCACGAACTGGTGGACAAGGCCTCGGCCGAGTGCGAGCCGGTCTGGCTCGACGCCGAAGACCCGCTGTTCATCCTCTACACCTCCGGTTCCACCGGCAAGCCCAAGGGCGTGCTGCACACCACCGCCGGTTACATGCTCTACACCAACCTGACCTTCAAGTACATCTTCGATTATCACCCCGGCGACGTCTGGTGGTGCACCGCGGACATCGGCTGGATCACCGGCCACAGCTACATTGTTTACGGCCCGCTGACTGCCGGCGCCACCAGCGTCATGTTCGAGGGCGTGCCGACCTATCCCGACGCCGGCCGCTTCTGGGACGTCTGCGACAAACACAAGGTCACCCAGTTCTACACCGCTCCCACCGCCATCCGCGCCCTGATGCGCGAAGGTGAAGAGCACGTGAACAAGCGCGATCTGTCCAGCATCAAGCTGCTGGGCTCGGTGGGTGAGCCGATCAACCCGGAAGTTTGGATGTGGTATCACCGCGTGGTCGGCAAGGGCCGCTGCCCGATCGTCGACACCTGGTGGCAGACCGAGACCGGCGGCATCCTGATCACGCCGCTGCCCGGCGCGCACACGCTCAAACCCGGCAGTGCGTCGCGGCCGTTCTTCGGCGTCGAGCCGATCATCGTCGATGACCAGGGCAAACCCACACCCGTCGGCGAGTCCGGCAAGCTCTGCATCAAGGCAGCCTGGCCCGGCATGATGCGCACCACCTACGGCGATCACCAGCGCTTCATCCAGACCTACTTCTCCACTTACGAAGGTCTCTACTTCACCGGCGACGGTGCTCGCTGCGACAAGGATGGCGACTACTGGCTGCTCGGCCGCGTCGATGACGTGATCAACGTCTCCGGCCACCGCATGGGCACCGCGGAAGTCGAGTCCGCCCTCGTCTCGCACCCGGCTGTGGCTGAGGCGGCAGTGGTCGGTTATCCGCACGACATCAAGGGTCAGGGCATTTACGCCTACGTCACCCTGGTGGCGGGCATCGCGCCCAGCGACGACCTGCGCAAGCAACTGGTCAAGCACGTACGCGAAGAGATCGGACCCATCGCCACGCCCGACGTGATCCAGTGGGCCCCGGGCCTGCCCAAGACGCGCTCCGGCAAGATCATGCGCCGCATCCTGCGCAAGATCGCCGAGAACGAAGTGAACGCGGTCGGCGACACCACCACCCTGGCTGATCCTTCCGTGGTGCAGGACCTGATCCAGAACCGCCCCAACAAGTAAACGCTTGTTGCCCGGACGGAACAATACAGTGATTCACCCAAGCCCAGGGATAACCAACCCTGGGCTTGTTTCATTTTTGTGACCTGATGGGATGACCGCGTACGAGGGATAAAAAAAGGACGCCTCCGCACCGATACGGAGGCGCCCTGCATGAATGGGTGGTGTGGCTCACATGCCACGGGGTCGAAAACACGTTCACGGCACCAAGCGGTGCCACAGATATAAATGCAACGGCCGTGCCAATCCACGATGTGGCGTTTGCAAGCGGCTAACGTGGATTGCTGAGGCGAACCATTGCCCATTTCGCGCGCGGCGATCAAACGCTGCCCAGCGAACAGGCAGATCGCGGCTGCTTCGGTGTGCATTTGATCAAGATGATTGTTTCGCCAGGCCGCAAGCGGCTCAGGCTGGGCCCAGTCCGCGATACAAATCCTGCAAACGATCGGTCTGATGGCGGCGAACCGTGTCCAGTGTCAACCGGGCGATGCGGAACTCAGCCTGCTCGTCGCTGACCAGTCGGCAGTGTTCCTGGATCACCGCGTAGAGGAACTTGAAGGCATCACGCGGCTGGTGCATCTGGTCCAAGGCATCGATCAACGCACCGCGCCCCACGCCCGGCTCGAACAGGTCCGACAGTTGGGTCTCACTTCCGGGGGCCAGGCATGCGGTCATGCGGGCCGAGCACAGGTCGTACAGCGTCGGGCCCGACCAGGTCAGCCGATCGATCAGGTTCTGCTTGTCCAGGCGGGCGTGCTGGAAGAACTTGCCCGTCTCGCGGTGGACCCAGTGCCGCAGTTCGATCGGCAGCAGCAGCTTGAGGCCCAGGCCGTCCTGCTGGAGGAATTTGTTGTCGAACATAGGCTTGGTGACCGCGATCATGCGATCGGGGTCGCCGCTGATCAGCGTCGGCTCATCGACACGGTCCAGCATGACGATGATGCCCACATAGCCGAAGCTGCGCAGCAGTTCGACGAAACGCCGCGTCATCTGGTACCGCGCATCCTTACCCGCTTCACCCCCGGCAGTTTTTGCGGCGGCGTTGTCCTGACTGGTCGGCAGCGGTTGGCGCAGCAGTTCGCGCTGTGACAGATCGCGCCATGCCCGGCGCAGATCCGCGGCACTGCGCCCGGTCACCGGCATCTGCTTGCGCACCTTCTGCGACAGACGCAGCAGCTTCCACTGCCGCCACAGCCACCATCCCCACAGGCACACCGCCCCGCCGGTCGCCATCGCCACGGCCGGCAGCAGCCAGATCGGCTCGCGCTCGTCGCCGTGCAGCCACCACTGGGCAGCGCCCAATCCCACGGCCGCGATGGTCAGAACCATCGCCCCCAGCCAGATCGTCGGCGTGCCCATCCCGGCGCCGAGCTTCAGCCTCTTGCGCAACCGCTGCCAGCGCGACTGGAACGTGCCCGAGTGCGGCTGATCGTAGAGCGAGGCAATCACCGCCAGGTCAACCCGCTCCTGCCGCGGCAGACGGCGCAGGCGGCGCTTGAGGTCTTCAGGCATGGCCATCGCCATCGGTGCGTCGGTGTTGACGCCAAGCAGGCCGTCAACGAAGCGCGTCACCGCCCGGCCCAGGATCGCGTCCTGATGATCTTCCAGGCGCAGCTCATCCAGCACGTGCTGCGTGTTCTGCTGGCGGGTGCGCATCAGGCGGTCGAGCATGGGGTTCAGGTCGTCATAGTTGACCGCCAGCACGCGGCGATCGGGATTCTGCTGGTTGTGCTCAGCGATGCGGCGGGCCATGTGCATGCGGATGGCGGTTTTGCCGCTGCCCTTTTCGCCGAAGACGATGGACGTGGCGGGCTGATCGATCTGGCCCAGGATCTTGGGAAAGTCAGGGTGCTGAGGCTGGCGGTCCAGCAGCAGTTGGAAGACCGGATCCAGCCGTGCCTCCTCCGCCACGAAGGGGTTTTGTCGGATGCCGTGGTGCTGGAGGAAGGTGTCGATGTTCATGGCTGGTGGCCCCACGCCGGGTTGCTTTGCGTATAGACTATCGCCCGATGCCCGAAGTGCCCAAATCCGACAATGCTGCCCATTCGCGCGAGGGCTGGGATGCCCCGCTGGAAACGCCCGAAAAAAGGGCGGCCGCGATCGACGCGGCCTTCGACTACCGCGGCGATGTGACCGTACAGACAGCCGACGGCCGGACGCTCGAGGGCTACGTCTTCGACCGCCGCGGCGACGCCGATCCGCCGATCCTGCGCCTGATGCTGACCAGGGGCGGGCAGGTGACGCTGCGCTACGACGAGCTGGCAGCCCTGCGCTTCACCGGCCGCGACACGGCTGCCGGACGAAGCTGGGAAACCTGGGTCCGCCGCTACATCGAAAAGAAGCTGGCCGGCGAAACCGCCGAGCTCGAACCGCTTGAGTATGACTGAAAGAAGCCATCAGCCACGAGCCATGAGCCACAAGCCACGAGTCAACAGAGAGGGCAATAATTCATCCCTCGTGGCTCGTGGCTAGTCCTCGTGGCTGATCGTTTTCCCACCATGAACCACCCCTCACTCGACCAGTTCCGCAAGCTCGCCGCCGAGGCTGACCTGGTGCCTGTGCACCGCCGGCTGTTCTCCGATGCCATGACCCCCGTTCAGGCCTACCGCCGACTGGTTCGGCCGGACGAGCGCATGGCGCCCAGCTTCCTGCTCGAAAGTGTTGAAGGCGGCGACCGCATCGGGCGCTACAGCTACCTGGGGGCAAGACCCATCGCCGAGATCGTCGCCCGCCGCTACCAGGTCGAGCTGCGCGATCACGTCGATGCCGCCAAGTCGCGCACCTTCACCAGCGACGACCCGATGAGCGAGATGCACAAGCTCACCGGCTCGTGGAAAGCTGCCAGGATCGAGGGACTGCCCGAGTTCACCGGCGGCTGGGTCGGCTGCTGCGGTTACGACGTGGTGCGCTACCTTGAGCCGGAGAAGCTGCCCAACGCTCCACCCGACGATCGCAACCTGCCCGACATTCACATGCAGCTCTACGGCGATATCGTCGCCTTCGATCACGCGCGCAAGACCGTCGAAGTGGTCTGCAACGTGCGCGTCGATCAGTACGACTCGCTGGAAAAAGCCTATGCCGCCGGCTGCGCCCGTTTGGAACAGACGGTCTCGCTGTTGAATCAGCCTTGCCCGGCCGACGTGCTGCCGCTGGGTGATGTGGATCTGTCCAGCCCGCCGCCCAAGCTGCCGACCAGCAGCCTCGGCGAGGGCGGTTACCAGCGGGCGGTGGTCGAGTGCAAGAAGTACATCTCGGCCGGCGATGCGTTCCAGATCGTGCCCAGCCAGCGCTTTGAACTGCCGACGAAAAGCGATCCGTTCGACATCTATCGCGCCCTGCGCGTGGTCAATCCGTCGCCGTACATGGTGTACCTGCAGATCGAAGGTGCGATTCTGGTGGCCAGCAGTCCGGAGATTCTCTGCCGCGTGCAGGACGGCGTGGTGACCAGTCGCCCGCTGGCCGGGACGCGCCGCCGCGGCCGCGATGAGGCGGAAGACGCGGCGCTGGAGCGCGAGCTGGTCAGCGATCCCAAGGATGTGGCTGAGCACGTGATGCTGGTCGATCTGCACCGCAACGACATCGGCCGCGTGGCCGCCCCCGGAACGATCACCCTGCCGGCCGTGCTCACTGTCGAGCGCTACAGTCACGTGATGCACCTGTCATCGACCGTGCAGGGCAAGCTGCGCGCGGGGACGAACTGCTGGGAAGCCTTGCGGGTGAGTCTGCCGGTGGGCACGGTCAGCGGCGCGCCCAAGGTGCGGGCCATGCAGATCATCGACGAGTTGGAAAAGACCCGCCGCGGGCCGTATGGCGGCGCCTTGGGCTATGCCGACTTTGCCGGCAACCTGGACATGGCGATCGCCTTGCGCACGATGGTGGTTTTGCCCAACGATGACACAGCCGCCCCGTGGAAGGTGCACATCCAGGCCGGCGGCGGCATTGTGGCGGACAGCGTTCCCGACGCGGAGCACGAGGAAACGGTCAACAAGGCCGCTGCCCTGGCTAAAGCGGTGGACCTGGCCAGGCGATCGCTGTAACGGTCGAAACGTGTGAATATCGCCTGAAAACAGCCACCGGCGAGACGTAGCTCGCCGGCTATTGGGCTAATGGATCCCGTCCCGTCGTGCCGATAATGTCCTTATGGCCACCGATCTGCAGACCGTCCTCGAGCTTCGCGTGCCGGTGATCGTGCAGATCGGCCGCCGCGAGTTGACCATGGACGATGTGCTGAGCCTGACCCCCGGGGCCATCATCGAACTGGACAAGCCGGTGGAGCAGGATCTGGACCTGCTGATCAACAACAAGCCCATCGGCTCCGGCGTCGCCGTCAAGGTGGGCGAAAACTTCGGCCTGCGCATCAAGCAGCTCGGCTCGACCAATCAACTGATCGAAGCCATGGGCGAGTGATCCGCTTTGCTGTGACTGGATTTGAACCGCCAAGACGCCAAGAGAGCTAAACAAACCCAAAGTCAATAGCCGCAATAAGGCACAAGAATCACAAAAATGTGAGAAGAGGCTCTCTCTTCCTTTTTTGCGTCATTTGCGCATTATTGCGGCCAAAATGTTTTTGTCTCGGCGCTCTTGGCGTCTTGGCGGTTCAACAACTAATTACCCCTCGACCGCTTCGACGCGCAACTGCATGCCGTCAACCGCCACCACCCGCACCTTGGCGCCTTTTTCGATCAGGCCCTGGGCGGCGCTGCACTCTTCGCGCTTGCCGTTGATCATGCACGAGCCGATCGGCCGCAGGTCGGTGATCGCCACACCCTCGACACCCACCCGCGGATCGGGCGCAGTCTCTTTCTGCGAATCGAAGTGGGCTTTCTGTTGCTCGCTCATGGTCAGCCAGCGCCCGATCGGCGTGTCCGGCCAGATGCGCAGGCCGCCCCCGATGGCAAACGGCAGCGCAATCAGCGCCACCACCGCCACCACCAGCCCCCAGGTCAGGTTGACCAGACACAACATGACCACGCCCACCACCAGGCAACAGGCCGACAACATCCCCAGCACCCCGCCCGATGGCACCATGACCTCGACCACAAAGATGCCCAGCGCCGCGATCAGCAGAATCACCGCCACCATCAACGTGACATCGCCCCCACCCCCGCCCCCGGAAGGGGTGGCGCCCGGTTGAGTCTGTTGTGCCAGCAGAAGCAGCAGATTCATGGCCCCCATGATACCCATCCGCCCCTACCCGCGGCCTCCGCGCCACCAGAACCAGCAGGCGATGCGGCAGGATTCACAAGCCCGGTCCGGCCAACACTCCGGCCCAAGCTGCGACCAGCCCGATTCATCCAGTTTCAAGCGCTGACATAGCTCGACCACATCCGGCGCCATCGGTGAAGCTGCGGCATCGAAGCCGATCAACAGAATTGCCTTGTAATCCGGCGATGGAGCCAGTTCGTCCAGCTTCGCGAAATCCTGGGCCAGTGAATGAGAGGTGTCCAATCCACCGTCGTCCGGGCCGAACAGGTATTTGCGATAGAACGGATTATGTTCGATCAGGCGTACTTCAGTGCTGTTAAACCATGACTTCCACGCGGTCTTGACCTCAATCCAGACGCGGCTTCTGTCGGCGAGTTGGGCTACCACATCACAACGCTTGCCTGTCTGCGCGGGATACGGCACCTGAATCTGCGTCTCGTAGCCGTGCCGGGCCAAACGTTCAGCCAATTTCGATGACCACTTGTCTTCGTAACGTTTGACTGCCGTTCCCACCAGTCCGCACGGATAGCCGTTGATCAACTGACAAGCTTCGGCGTCGAGTTGACGTACGCCGTCCAATAGGATTCTGCCGACGTTCTGCATGCGAATGCCCCCGTCACGGCCCAACGGTTGTGGCGTCAACCGTGCACAAGGTCTCAGGCTGCGTCGGACTCGACGTATTCCGGCGCGCTGGTTGGCTTGGGGATGGGTTGGCCGCTGCGGCGCATGTCCTCCAGATGCAAGGCCACCGCTTCCCGGATCAATTGCTTGACCTGCTCCCGCGTTTCGCCGGCCGCGACACAACCGGGCAGATCGGGCACGTAGGCGCCGAAACTGTTTGGCCCTTGCTCGATAATGACCAGGTACTTGCTCATGGTTGGCGATCCTCAAGTCCAGCTTGCCGCAGCACGCTGCGCAGTGTCTTGGGCGGCACTTCAACGCCGGGCGCACCGGCAATGGTGACGGTGCCCGGCTTGGTGGGGTGATGGTACTGCCTGTGACTGCCGGTTTGACGAACCTGCACCCAGCCGTCACGCTCAACCAGTCGAATCAACTCACGAACACGGACACCCATGTCATTATATCCCCATAGGCCCCTACCGATCGAACTGGGCGTCGAAGGCGATTTCGCTGCGGGGGAAGTCCAGCCCGCGCACAAAGGCGCAGGCTTCGGCCGCGCCGTGCTCGCGGTCCATGCGGCTGTCTTCCCATTCCACGCTCAAGGGCCCGGCATAGTTGATGTCGTTGAGGGCCACGATCACGCGCTCGAAGTCGATATCGCCGCGGCCGGGGGAGCGGAAGTCCCAGTAGCGGCGCGGGTCGGCGAAGCTGGTGTGGCCGCCGAAGACGCCGACGCTGCCGTCGCCCTGGCCCCACCAGGCGTCCTTGATGTGGGCGTGATAAATGCGGCCGGGGAAGTTGTAGAGGAACTTGACGTAATCGACGCCCTGATAGCCCAGGTGCGAGGGATCGAAGTTGAAGCCGAAGCGCTTATGGTTCTTGACCGCCTTGAGGGCGCGCTCGGCACTGGCAATATCAAACGCGATCTCCGTCGGATGCACTTCCAGAGCGAAGTTGACGTTCAGCTTGTCGAAAGCGTCCAGGATCGGCAGCCAGCGCTTGGCGAAGTCGGCGTAGCCCTTGTCCCAGTAGGCCTGATCGGTGGGCGGGAAGGCGTAGATGCTGTGCCAGATGGATGAGCCGGTGAAACCGTTGACAACGGCGGCCTGTTTCTTCGATTGACCGGGTTTGAGGTCCATGAATCGGCGACAGGCCTTGGCGGCGGTGATCATCTGTTGGGCAGCCCGGCGGCGCACCGCTTCCGGTTTGCCGTCGCCCCAGACTTCCTTGGGCAGAATGGATTTGTGGCGTTCGTCGATCAGGTCGCAGATCGCCTGGCCGACCAGGTGATTGGAGATCGCGTAGCAGGTCAGGCCGTACTCAGCGAGGATTTCCCAGCGCCGTTTGCAATACGCTTCGCCCTTGCTTCCCGGGGCGGCTGCCTGGTTGACGTCGAAGTGATCGCCCCAGCAGGCCAGTTCCAGGCCGTCGTACCCGAACTCGGCCGCCTTTTCGCACAGCGTTTCAAAGGGTAAATCAGCCCACTGGCCGGTGAAGAGCGTAACGGGGCGCGTCATGGTGAAGTCTCCGAATAAAAAGTTGTTACCAGATTATCAAAAGGCGAATTGAACCGCAGAGACGCAGAGACGCAGAGGACACCGAGAAAGGCAGGAACGCGGATCAGACGCGGATCAACGCAGATAGATTCAATACTTGTTTCTATCCGCGTTCATCTGCGTTCATCTGCGGTTTCTGTTTATGTCTTTCTCTGCGTCCTCTGCGTCTCTGCGGTTCAATCGCCTTGCTGCGCCAGAGCCAGCATGCGGCGTTTGAGTTCTTCCAGCACCGACTCGCGCTCGGCGTGTTTATCGACGTGATAAGGCTTGCCGAACGCCACACAACTGCGACTGGGCCACAGCAGGTGCAGCAGGATGTTCTTCTTGCGCGGGGTGCCGCTGATCCACACCGGCACCACCGGGGCGCCGCTGCGCTGGGCGATCACCGCCACCCCGGGAAGGAACGGCTGCAATTCGCGGTGATCACGCTGCAGGCCGCCCTCGGGGAAGACGCCCACCACGTGTCCGCTGCGCAGGGCGTTGATCACTTGGCGCACCTGGGTGGAGGGGTTGCCGTCTTCGCGGAGGGTGATCGGGTCGGCGGCATGCCAGATAAAGTCGAGGGCTCGGAACTGATACTTGTCGATCATCAGCCAGCGCACACGGCGGTTGAGGGCCGCCTGAATCAGCAGCGGATCGACGCCGGTGGTGTGGTTGGAAACCAGAATGGCCGGCCCGCCCGGCGGCACCGCGCCGCGCCCGCGCCAACGGGCTCGATGCACGATCAGCACCAGCAGGCGTTCCAGGTGCCACAGCAGATTGCGATCGCCGCGATCCAGCGGCCCCTGCCGCAGATGCCGCCACAGACCGTTGATGCCCACCACCAGCAGCAGCGGGCCCAGCACCTCCAGCACGATGATGACGTTGACGTCGGCATTGGGCAATCGCCAGATGGCGAAGTAGGTCGCCACGCTGGCGATGGTGTTGACCATGCTGTTGAGTCCCATGATGCGGCCGCGGATGAAGTCGGGGCTGAGCGTCTGCAGCAGGGTCATGATGGCGACGATGGCGACGTTGCCGAACACTCCGATGCCCAGGGCTGCCAGGTACGACACCGGCCGCCACGGCGCGATGGCAAGCAACAGCACACAGGCGCCCGCACCCGCCAGGGCGCTCATGATGACGATGGGCGATTCGCGCCGCGTGCCGATCAACATGATGGACGCCCCGCCCAGCAGCATGCCCACGCCCATGGTGGCGCTGAGGCGGGTGAACTGGACCAGCAGCACATCGCCCTGCAGGCCGTAGTGATGTTTGCCGATGCCGACCAGGGCGCTGGAGACGACCGCGGCCGCGGACCAGACCATGACGTTGAGCAGGATCAGCCAGATGATGCGGCCGTGTCGGGCCGTGTAGTGGGCCACCTGCATGAATGAGCGAGCCTGGTGAGGTTGCGACGCGCTGATCGGCGGCGCTGCAACCGGCCGCAGGAAGGCGAAGAAGGTGCCCGAGATCAGATAGAACGCGGCGCCCAGGAACAGGCTGTTTCGCACGCTGGCGGCCGAATCCCCCGAGATGATCATGCCGCCGACCAGCATGCCGACCATGGAGGCGATGACGTTGATGACCAGGATGACGGCGTTGGCCGGCTGAAGCTGGGGGCGGGGAATGATCTGCGGGATGATGGCATTGCGCGTCGGATTGAACACGGCGGCGAAACAGCCGACGGCAAAGAGGATGCCGTAGATCTTCCACCAATGCGAGGTGTCGAGAGCCGCGGGTGTGCCGGCCGGGGCCGCGGTCAACAGATAACAGGCCAGCAGCAGGATCAGCCCGCGCGATTCATCGCAGGCCAGCAGCATCCACTTGCGCGGCAGACGATCGGCTAACCAGCCGCCGGGCACGCTGAGGATGATGTAGGCCAGGAAGAACCAGAACTGGGTGGACGCCTGAATCGCGGTGGAGTTCGCCGACCCGGCCGCCAGTCCGCCCAGCAGTGCCAGCCCGGCCAGCATCATCATGCGATCGCCGAAGCCGGACGCGGCCGTGGAAGTCCACATGAGCGTGAAGCTCAGGTGTCGCCACAGCGGTGTCGGTCGACTGCTCGCCATAGGAATGAGGATAGCAGCTTACGATTCGCTGCTCACCGTGAATCGATTGTTGACAGGATTTACAGGATGGACAGGATCGACAGGATGAATCTTTTTGATGTTTATGCTGTCAATCCGCTTTGATCCTGTTGATCCTGTCAAAACCGAGTAACAGCAGCTTCACTTGCCGGAGCGTTTGTCGCGTTCGATGTAGGCGTAGGCGTTGTGGTTGTGGATCGACTCGAAGTTTTCGCTGTGCACGGCATACCAGACAATGCGATCTTCGTTGTCCAGGGCCAACGCCAGGTCGCGCACGATGTCCTCGACAAACTTGGGATTGTCGTAGGCTGCCTCGGTGACGAACTTCTCATCAGGACGCTTGAGCACCGCATAGACCGGCGAGCTGGCGTTCTGCTCGATCAGATCGAACAGTTGCTCGATCCACATCCACTGGCCCTTGGCGAAGCGCACCTTGACGACCATCTCGCAGCGCTGGTTGTGGGCGCCGTAGCCGGAGATTTCCTTGGAGCAGGGGCACAAGCTGGTGGCGGGCACCTTGAGCGTCATGGCAAAGTCGTCGCCGCTCTTGCCGCTGGTTGCTTCGAAGGCCACCTCGATGTCGAGCATGCCCGCCGAGCCGGTGACGGGCGCTTTTTTGTGGATGAAGTAGGGGAAGGAAAACTCCAGGTGCGCTTCTTCGGACTCGAGTCGCTTTTTCATATCGCGGCAGACCGCCATGATCTGGTTGCTGCGCAGCGAAGCGTGGTGCTGGTTGAGCACTTCGAGGAAGCGCGACATGTGCGTGCCCTTCTGGTGATGGGGCAGGCCGACGTACATGTTGACGCGGGCCACGGTGTGCTGGACGCCGCCGGTGGCCGGGCAGGTGAGGGTGATGGGGTAACGGATGTGCTTGACGCCGACCTTGTCGATGGCGATGTTGCGGCGATCGTGCAGAGCCTGCACGTCGGGCATGGCATGGGCAGTAGCGGCGGCGCTTCCGGGGGCGGCGCTTCCGGGGGCGGGGGCGGGATCGGTGCTGGTCATGGTTTAGCTCGGGATCGGGGGAAACGCGCCATTTTAGGCACATCGGGAGGCGTTGACAAAGCGGCGGAGATCATGGCAGATGGCAAATGGCAGATGGCAGATGGAGGGAGAAAAACGCCCGCTGTCTTATCCATCTGCCATCTGCCATCTGCCATTATGATGGAGCCATGACCGCCAGGATTTACACGCGCCGCGGCGATGACGGGCACACGGACCTGCTGGCCGGGGATCGGCCGCGCAAGGACGATCCGCGCATTGCCGCCATCGGCGAAGTGGACGAGTTGAACGCCTGCCTGGGCTGGACGCTGATTGCCTGTGAAGATGGGAAATTGCGCGAACTTGTGTCGCGCGTGCAGCATCGCCTGTTCGAGATGGGCGCGGAGCTGGCGTTACCGGGCAGCCGGCGCATCGTGCAGTCGGATGTCGAGGATCTGGAAAGGGCAATTGACGAAGCCTGTGCCGCCCTGCCGCCGCTGCGCGAGTTTATTCTGCCGGGCGGGAGCGAGTTGGCAGCGAGACTGCACCTGGCCCGATGCGTCTGCCGGCGGGCTGAGCGGGCCTGTTGCAGCGTGGGCGATCCGACGGCACTGGTGTATCTGAACCGCCTGGGCGATCTGCTTTTCGCGTTGGCCCGGCTGGCCAATCACATGGCCGGCACCGGCGACGTGCCGTGGCACAAGGTTCACTGAAGAAATTGAACCGCAGAGACGCAGAGGACGCGGAGAAAGACAAGAAACCCATTGAAGAAGGAAACCAGGAAACCATGAATAAGATCGTGTGAATTGTTTCTTATTCCTGCCTTCCTGGTTTCCTGCTTTTATCATGCCTTCCTCTGTGTTCTCTGCGTCTCTGCGGTTCAATGATCCATTCACATGAGCAGCACAAAGACCAAACCCGTCCTCGGCCTCCTGGGCGCCCCCGGAAGCGGCAAGAGCTTCGTGGCAAAACAGTTCGCCCGGCTCGGCTGCGCGGTGATCGATGCGGACGTGATCGCCAAGGCGCAGCTCGATGATCCGGCTGTGCGAGATCAGCTTGTGCAATGGTGGGGGAAAAGCGTGCTCGACGCTTCCGGCAGAATCAGCCGACCGGCGGTGGCGAAGATCGTGTTTTCGGACCCGCAGGAGTTGACGAAACTGGAAAACGTGATTCATCCGCGGGTGGCGGAAGAGCGGGCACGTCTGCGCGAGATTCACCAGGCGGATCCGCGGGTGGTGGCCATTGTCGAGGACGTGCCACTGCTGCTGGAGAAGCACCTGGAGGGCGTGTGCGATCGGCTGGTGTTCGTGGACGCCCCGCTGGAGGTGCGGCAGCGGCGGGTGATGCAGAATCGCGGCTGGTCGGCCGAAAAGCTGGCCCAGGTGGAGAAATATCAGACCCCGCTTGACATCAAGCGGCAGCGTGCCGATGATGTAATAGATAACGGCGGCGGCGAAGTCCAGTTGCTGGAACAGGTTCGCAGGCTGCTTTCCCGCTTGATCCCAAATGGATAACCAGTCGTGGCGGATGTGGCGTCGTGCGGCGCCGCGTCGGCCGAGTTGGACGAGTCAGACCGCACGCACCTGTCGATTGCTCCCCCAGTTGAACAGCGCCAGGTTTACTTGTTTATCCCACCGCGGCTAAAGACCCGCTTGGCCGCACCCCCCGCCCCGCACAGGAGTTTGGTAGACATGTCTGCGAAGAAAAGCCGTTCCCGCAAGAAGAGCACCGAGCAAACCAACACGGACGATCAACCGATCCTGACCGCCGTGGCCGACGACGAACCGGCCGCCAACGCCGAGTCTGCCGTGTCCAAAGAGCAGCCGGCCCCGCCCCCCGAGCAGAAGAACACCGGCCGCCGCACGCCATCCACCGATGAGCAGCTCGATGCCGAGACCCAGCAGCGCTACGAGGAAGCCAAGCGCAGCGATCTGAACATCCACGATCTTCAGAAAATGGAGATCGAACCCCTGCACGAGCTGGCCAAGAAGGAAGGCGTCGAGAACTACACCGGCCTCAAGAAGCAGGATCTGATCTTCCAGATCCTCCAGAAGCACGTGGTCAAGCAGGGACTGATGTACGGCGAAGGTGTGCTGGAAATCCTGCCCGACGGCTTTGGTTTCCTGCGCAGCCCCGAGTATTCCTACCTCGCCTGCCCCGATGACATCTACGTCAGCCCCTCGCAGATTCGCCGCTTCGGCCTCAAGGTCGGGCACATCGTGCAGGGCACCATCCGCCCGCCCAAAGAGTCGGAACGCTACTTCGCCCTGCTGCGCGTTGACGCCATCAACGGCCAGCCGCCCGACAAGCTCAACGACATCGCCACCTTCGAGGATCTGACGCCCCTGCATCCCAAGGATCGGCTGATCCTCGAAACCACGCCCGAACAGATCGAGATGCGCATCGTCGATCTGGTCACGCCCATCGGCCGCGGCCAGCGGGCCCTGATCGTCGCTCCGCCCCGCACCGGCAAGACCGTCCTCCTGCAGAAGATGGCCAACGCCATCATCAAGAACTACCCCACCGTCAAGGTCATCGTGCTGCTGATCGACGAGCGGCCCGAGGAAGTGACCGACTTCCGCAACAACACGCCGGAAGACGTAGAGGTGATCGCCTCGACCTTCGATGAACAGGGCAGCCGGCACGTGCAGGTCTGCGAGATGGTCATTGAAAAGTCCCGCCGCATGGTCGAGTTCGGTGAGCACGTGGTCATCCTCATGGACTCGCTCACCCGCATGGCCCGCGCCTACAACCAGGAAATGCCCCACTCCGGCAAAATCCTCACCGGCGGCCTCGACTCCAACGCCCTGCAGCGGCCCAAGAAATTCTTCGGCTCCGCCCGCGCCATCGAGAACGGCGGCTCGCTCACCATCATCGCCACCGCCCTCATCGACACCGGCTCCAAGATGGACGACATCATCTTCGAGGAGTTCAAGGGCACCGGCAACAGCGAACTGCATCTCGATCGCCGCCTCATGGACAAGCGCATCTATCCCTGTATCGACATCGCTGCCTCCGGCACCCGACGCGAGGAACTGCTGCTGGATCCGAAGGAATTGCAGTTGGTCTATCGCCTGCGCAAGGTGCTGGCTGACATGAACGTGGTCGAAGCGGTGGAGCTGATCAAGAGCCGACTGATGAAGGTCAAGACCAACGCCGAGTTCCTGCTGACCATGAGCTTGGACTAAGCCGCTTGCGGCTTCGCGAATCCGTCCGAACAGGGAGCGACACCCGATGCCCGAACCCCTGCTTTCCCCGGAAGAGCGCGAGGTGATGCGCCGCTACTTCCTGGCTGCCCGGAGCTGGGACAAGCATCGCCGCGACATGATCCGCAGGGAGCCCAATGACCCGGTGCAAAACCGCATCGCGTACAATCACCTGATGGAGATGGTCCACAGCGTGCATCCCGGGTTGCTGGTCGATGACAAAAAAGAAGACGAAGCCGAATCCAGACTCGCCCGAGCGCTTTGCCGGCGATGAGTTGCTGGCCCGCCTGGCGCAGGAATTGACACGGCGCCAGATCGGTTACGTCGTCATCGGCGGCCAGGCTGTCAATCAGCACGGCCACATCCGCACGACCGTTGATATCGACTTCACGATCGACATGGGCCCCTGGGATCTGCCCCGCATCCTCGAACTGGCCGACGCCAACCAGTTGACAGTGAATGTCCGGGACATGGACGCCAGGGATTGGGTGATGCTGACCCAGGTGCTGCCCTGCGCCGCGCCCAGGGAACAGATGGGCGTCGATTTCAGCTTCGTTCCCTCGCCCTACATTCAGCAGGCCATCGAGCGCGGCGTGTGGTTCGACGTCGCCGGCCAGCCGGTGCGCTTCCTGGCCATCGAGGATCTGCTGCTGCAGAAGGTGATCGCCAACCGCGCCCAGGACCACATCGACGTGGTCGAACTGCTGGTGCGCCACAGTCAAGCCGACTTCGACTACATCCAGCGCTGGCTGACCGAGTTCGCCGCTGTGCTTGATGAGCCGCTGGTGCAGCGCTTTGGCGAGTGGAAAAAAGAAGCTGATGCGTAGTTGCCGCACCCGTCGCCCGGCGCGGCGCAGCTCGCCGGCCAGGGGCCGATGCTACAATCTATGGCCATGAGTTCACGTCGCGTCATCCTCTGCGGCGGCCTGCAATCCAGCGGGTCTTCGCTGATCTCCTGGTGTTTCCTGCAACGCAGCGACACCGACGGCGTGTTCGATGCCAACGGCGACATGGTCTTCCGCCCCACCGGCACCACGGCGCCCTACCTCTGGTACAAGACCACCATCAGCGGGTTCTCGCTGTGCGAGCAGATCGCTTGTGCGGAGGACGAAAACTTCGAGGTGCTGCCGCTGCTGGTGGTGCGCGACGTGCGTGTGCTGTGGGCATCGCTGGCGGGCAAGCCCTACGGCCGCAACGGCACCACCGCGGAGGATCCGCCCCTGCGCATCCGCATGCGCCGCTTCCTGGCGGACTGGCAGACGTTCCGCGCCAACGGCTGGACCATGATGCGCTACGAGTCGTTCGTCAACGAGCCGGAGCAGACGCTGCGCAACGTGTGCGAGCAACTGGGCATCCCGTGGGACGAAGGCATGTTGCGCTGGCCCAAGCACGCGGACGACATCTCCAACACCGTGCATGGCAACGCCACCTTCAACGAGTCACGCGAGGACGATCTGCTGGCGACGCTGCGACCTGAATCGGTGAGCAAGATCAAGGGCACCATCCCCCGCCACGACCTGGCCTGGCTGGAGAAGGCCTTCGCTGAATTCAATCAGATCCACGATTATCCCGAGCATCTGGACGTGCCGGACGGCGGCATCGCCCGCGCGGTGCCCAGCTTCGACGTGACCCGCCGCTTCCGCTGGCGCCTGCATCAGAAGCCGGTGCGCCTGCTGATGCACCGCCTGGGCCTGCAGAAGACGATCCGCGAGCCGGGACAACCGAAGCGGTGATGCATTTTTGATTTTTGATTGAGGATTTTTGATTGGGCCGCACGAGTTACGACGGCTCAGTCTTGTGGTTTGTCTTCACTTCCGGGGGTGCGATTTCCTGCAGGTAGCTCCAGGAGTAGATGCCGGTGTCGTGGCCGTCGGAGAAGCGGATGCGCAGAGCGTAGCGGCCGACCAGTTCCGCACTCTCAGCCACGATGGGCCCCTCGTGCGTCGCGGAGGCCGGCAGCACGGTCAACGGGTTGTGTTCCATCTGTTCGCGCAATTCACGGGCATCGGCCGAGGGCGACATCTTGCGCAGATAGGCGATCGGATAGACGGTGACTGAGCCATCAGACCAGGTGATGGTCAGCGCTTCGTCCTTTTTCAGGTCGATCCTGGTGGGCGTGAGCCCTTGCATGTTTGATGGCAAAGATGGGCCTTACTTTTCCGGCTTGGCCTCGGGCATGGGCTCGGCGGCGTCGGTGTCGGCCTTCATCTGCTGATCGACCGCGGCCGGCTCGCTCATGATCTTGACGTCGCCGATGGCCGGGGCCGGCACGGAGGTGGGGGCGGACGCGGCGTAGGCGGTGTCGATGCGCACGCGGTGCGGCGGCAGATTGATCACGCCGTAATCCTCGCCGGTGGAGAAGAAGGCTGCCACCTTGCTCTCGGTGGGCACCAGTTTGTATTCCATCACCGTGGGCAGGTCGGCATCAACCACGACCGCGGGCACATCGCCGGCCCGATCGAAGTCGAGCACCAGCGAGTACAGCGGGGGCACATCCATGCTCCAGATGGTTTCGCCGGTGACGGTATCGACCACGGCTACGGAAGCGGGGTTGGCTTGGGTGGAGCGGATGGTCTGGGTGTCGCTTGAGCAGCCGGCAGCCAGCAGGGCCACAGTCAGCAGGGGCAAGAGGGCATATCGCATGGGAAACCTCCAGGAGTAATCGGTTTGCGTCGGCGACATTATGTCATAAATGCAGGCAGGAGGAAATAGGCGGCCGGTGAAGTGTGAAGCGTGAAAAGGGGAGGGATTGGGGATCAGTGGCGTTCGCGGTAGTCGGAGGGGCTCAGACCCACCATGCGATTGAAGGTGGCGGTGAAGTGGCCGTGGGAGGCGAAGCCGCAGTTGCGGGCGATGTCGCCAATCGGGGCGCGGCTGCTGAGCAACTGGTGCTTGGCGTGCAGCAGTTGATTGCGTAGCAGGAAGTGCTTGGGGCTGATGCCAGCCTGGCGGGTGAACATGCGATGGAAGTGGAAGGGGCTGGTCTGGACGTGCCTGGCGACGTCGGCCAGGGCGGGAGCGTGCTGATAGTGATCGGACAGGTATCCCAGGGCCAGCGCCACGCGGGGATCTTCGACCAGTCCCAGCGGCGGCGGGTCGGCTGTATCGAGTGAGCGCAACTCCAGGTACCAGTGGCGATGATGACGCTGATCGGCCCGCCCGGGGCGAAAGCGCACCCAGGTGGGCCGGTCCAGAAGGTTAATGAACAGGTGGTGATCCTGGTGGTCGGCCAGTTTCTTCCATCGTTGTTGAATAACCGGAAGGATTTCGCTCTTGATGGTGGCAGGCAGTTGCTGGTGATGGGCCAACTGCAGGCACATGATCACATCGGCATGCAGGATGTCGTGTTCGTGATTGAGCAGCAGCCTGCAGAACTTGGGCTCGCTGGTGGCATCGAAGCGGGCCACGATGTGGCGCAGCAGGGAAGTCAGCAGAAGCTGCTCGTGCGGGTCGTATGATCGATCTTTACGAGAGACCGCCAGCCACCAACAGGAATGCAGGTTCAAGCAGGCCGGCAGCGCCGCCGCCAGAACATGCCCGGACAGCAGGCTGTTATCGGGATACTGCGCCTGATATACGCCGTGACGGAGTGCCTGGTGTACCAGAGGATCGCTCTGGGGATTGGTAGTGCTCCAGCCGTCGGGCTGGCCTTGGGGCAGGCCGTCGATCAACAGGAACGAGTCAGTGGACATGTGGTCGGGTTGGAAGATGGCCAATGCGATCGCATCGAATGGGAGAATGCACGCGAGCGGCTGACGCCAGAGCTGAGTTCGATCAGCCCACGGTGGATCAAACGATGCGATGGCCTGCGAAAGGCTTTCATCGTCAAACTTCTTTCTTACAACTACCGCCATGGCCCCAACCGTTCCGATGTCATACCACTGAACACGTTGCCCCCAACACGAAGCCCGCGATATCCTCCGCACATAGGTTAACCTATTCCCCTATCGTAAACCCGGCAGGGGGGGTTCCGCAAATATTGAACACCATAGGTCACGGAAATCCAGAATTTATACTGCCGACAAACCGTCAGTCGGATTTCCCGGGATCCGCGTCGGCGGCAGGCTGCTCCAGTTGCCAACGGAGATCGCCGCCACGACAGTCGATATGTGCTGCAAAAAATCGGCTCCGATAACGCCAGAACAACGGCCAGATCACCTGCTGGTCCGTCTGCGGCAGTGCCAATTCGCCCAGCTTCCGCGGGTCGTGCCACTCCAGCCGACCTTCCTCGAAAGTCCGGCGTTGCACATGAACAGGTCCGATAACCTCGTACAGAAACATGAGCCAGTGGCACTGGTCTTCGTAGCCGGTCTCCGACACGATGCCGGTCAGGTGCAGGCGCTCGACGCCGACGGTCAGGCCGGTCTCCTCGAAGATTTCGCGTACGGCACAGGCGGTGGGACTTTCGCCGACATCCTGTTCGAGCTTGCCGCCGATGGGTGAGTACAGATCGCGGTTGGGCTGCTTGTGACGGTGCAGCAGCAGGACATGTCCCCGTTCATCGAACAGGTAGCAAAGCACGGCAATGCGATAGGGAAGCGGCTCGCTCACGCCGGACATGATAGGGATTTGGGGAATTGGTGATGGCTTGATTGCTTGAATGCTGGGATGGTGAAAATGGTAATTGAATGGCGTGCAGCAGCCCGCCACCCATGCAGGCATTCAAGCCATCAGGCATTCAGGCAATCAAGCCATGGCCTCACGCCGCGGCGGCCTCGTCCTCATCCTCGGCCGGCGGCGGGAAAGCGGGCGCGTCGGGCGCTTCGCGCCAGTCCTCCGCCCCGGCTAAAGCCAGCTCCATGCTGCAGGTCTTGCGGTAACCGAGCTTGCGGATGACCTCGAGCACTTCCGTCCAGGTGGGGTACGGCCGATTGTTGGCGCGCTTGTAGGCGTCGATGGCCTTGATGAACAGGAACTGTTCGTTGGTCATCTCGCCTTCTTCAGCGGACTTGGCGAAATCGGTGCGGCGGCGGCCGGGGCCGCGGCGGCGCTCCAGGCCGGTGCTGCGCGTGTCAACGACATTACGGCGGCGGTCGGGCCCCCGCATCAACGGGCGATTGTTGTCGGTGTTCTGCTCGTCGCTGGGCTGCGTGGTCATGCGATGCTCCCTTCGGTGCCCGTCGCACGACGCATCGCCGCACGATCAGTCATCCGCGTCTTCGTCGTCGAATTCTTCGTCGTCGTCGTCGAAGAAATCCTCGTCTTCGTCGTCGTAGAACTCCTCGTCTTCGTCGTCGTCGAGGAAGTCGTCGTCGTCGTCGAACTCACCATCGTCTTCATCGTCCATAAAGTCGTCGTCCTCCACGTCATCTTTATCTTGCATGACAAGATTCTCGGACCAGGTGGGGGATGTAACGATGGGAGCGATGAGTAAGTCTTGTGGGTCGATCATGGTGCTGGCTTTCCTTCCACCAGATGCTGTTGGACACCCAGACCGGGCCGCCTTGGATTGGCCCGGCTGGCGCTGGCGGTTAAACTATCGGGCACGGGCAGCTTGTCAATCCAAAAACCCCGTTTGGCGCGGAGTTTTTTTTCAATACCCGGCCCCCCGGTCGGCCCCTGGAGCATCCACTTGGCCAGTCAGTCGCAGTCACCGCAGCCCACGGTTTCGGCCCGCCACGTGGCGGCCGCCCTGCTGGGCTGGTTGCTGCCGGGCCTGGGACACTGGCTGATCGGCCAAAAGCAGCGGGCCATCATCCTGTGCCTGGCCATCGGCGGGCTGTGGCTGGCGGGAACCCTGATCGGCGGCATCGGCGTTTACGACCGCAAAGAGCACAAAATGTGGTTCCTGGGCCAGATGCTGGTCGCTCCCAGCGTCCTGGTCGACATGGCTCACGAGTCGCTGGCCACCCGCTACGGCCGGCCCGAGCCCAATGTCAGCCCCCCGGCCGCCTTCAGCCCCGCCTACGGCCGCACCGAGGAGCAGGGCCTGCTCTACAGCTCGCTGGCGGGCCTGCTGAACCTTCTGGCCATCGTCGATGTGCTCTACCGCCAGCCGGCCGGGCAGGGTGGTGCATAGTGGTATGTCAGCCTTTGTTTTTCGACCCATCGTTTAGCCGCCGAGCTTGCTCGGCGTTGTGCGAGCAAGCTCGCACGCTAAACGAAAGACCCGAAAGTTGTCGAGTGACGCGGCACCAGCATCCGGGGCGCTGAATCGAACTTTTAGAACCATGATGATTTTGGCCGCCATCTTCGCTCTGCTGGCAGAACCGCTGTCGTCGGCCGGTGGATTGGTCAATGCGCAGACCTGGAAAATTTCGAATTTAGCGGCTGGAGCCGCTGTTGGGACCATCGAATTTCGAATTTCGAATTTTTCTTTCCGGGGGTGGCGGCCGTTCCTCGATCCGTTGCCGCTGGATTCGCATTATCTGCTGTTTCTGATTCCGCTGGTGGTGGTCATTGCCGTGGTTTACAAGACCATCAAGCTCGACGATCTGTCCGCCCTGCCCAAGGCCGCCCTGGTGCTGAGCATTCAGATCATCACCTTCATGGCCCTGGCTGCGATCGCTCTGTGGTTGATCACTGAGATGATGTAAAGGAATTTGCGAATTTCGATTTGCGATTTGCAAATGTTTTCGCAGGACGCCCGGAGTGAATCGATCGAAAATCGAAAATCACCATGCACGCCATTCTCTCCCAACTCGCCGCCGGCCGCACGCTGACCGCTCAACAGGCAGCCGAAGCCTTCGAGCAGATCATGACCGGCTCCGCGGCGCCGACCCAGACCGCCGCCCTGCTGGCCATGATCCAGATGCGCGGGCCCACCGTTGATGAGATGGTGGGAGCCGCCCGTGTCATGCGCAGCAAGGTCGCCGCCGTGAAAGTCCCGGCCGGCCTGCGCGTCATCGACACCTGCGGCACCGGCGGCGATCACACACCCACCTTCAACATCTCCACCGCGGCGGCCATCGTTGCCGCGGCTGTGGCGCGACCGCACAAGGTGGCCGTGGCCAAGCACGGCAACAAGACCGTCACCCGTTCCAGCGGCTCCAGCCAGGGCCTCGAAGCCCTCGGCGTCAAGCTGCTGGTCAAGCCGCAGACGTTGACGCGCTGTCTGGATGAAGCGGGCATCTGTTTCTGCTTCGCACCCGCCCATCATCCAGCCATGAAGCATGCCGCGGCCGTGCGGGCTGATCTCGGCTTCCGCACGCTTTTCAATCTGGTGGGTCCGCTGACCAATCCCGCGGCCGCCAGCGCCCAGGTCATGGGCGTCAGCGATCCCGAACTGACCGAACCGGTGGCTCGCGCCCTGGCCCAGTTGGGCTGCCGCCACGCCCTGGTCGTGCATGGCTACAAAACCACCGCCAAAGATGCCGGCTTCTGCGAGTTGTCCATCAGCGGGCCGACACGCATCAGCGAACTGGTGAGCGCCAACATCGACACCTTCGAGATGGACGCCACCGAGTTTGGCCTGTCTCGCGCCCCGATCGATTCATTGCTGGTCAAAGACCCCACCGAAAGCGCCGCGGTAATCAAACGGGTGCTGGATGGTGAAAAAGGCCCGGCCCGTGACGTCGTATTACTGAACGCCGCCGCCGCCTTGCGCGTGGCTGACCTGGCGGCCGACTGGTCCGAGGGCCTGCAACAGGCCGCCGAGGCCATCGACCGTGGCGCAGCGCGGCAAGTGCTCGAGAAGCTGATCGCTGTCACCCAAGCCGACTGAAAGGGCAGCGCATGAACAGCAAAGCTCTCCCCCTCATCGCCGGCCTTGTCGTCGCGGCCGTCGGACCGTTCATCTGGATCGGCTGCTGGAAACTGCTGAACAACACCTGGATTCCAGCCGTCGGCATGGGCGCTGTCATCGGATTGGTGATGCGACTCTGTGGACGATCCAACGATCGACAGGTTCAAATTGCCGCGGTGTTGCTGACGGTTGCTTCCGCCATACCAAGCTACATCTGGTGGGATTCTTTCCTGTGGACGCCTTTCATGTTGGGCGAAAGCATCAAGCGAATGGTGAATGATCTGGGCTTTGTGCTCATGACCGCCATCGGCTGCTACCTCGCCTTCGCCATCTCGCGCCACTCAGGCCCAACGCCGAACGCTGAGCGCAGCGAAGCGTCGGACCCCCGGAAGTTACAATAGCCCGGTGCAACCCGATTCTTTAGCCATCGAAACCTCCACCCGCACCGGATCGATCAGTCTCGGTTGCGGCGATCAACTGCTGCAGACCGTGCCGCTCGATCAGCAGGGCCGCCACAACCTGGACCTGATGCCCGCGGTGGCGCGGCTGTGTCAGCCGCAGCAACTCAAGCAGGTGTACCTCGACATCGGGCCCGGCTCGTTCACCGGTTTGCGCATCGCGGTGACCTGCGCCAAGATGCTGGCCGCAACGCTCGATGTGAAGCTGGTGGCCGTCGAAGCGGTCGATGTGCTGGCCGCCCAGGCAAGCGATGTCGAGCATCTGGCCGTCTGCGTCAACCTCAAACGCGACACGGTGTACGCCCGCTGCTACCAGCTCGGTCAGCCCGCCGGCGAAGCGGAGTTGATCACCCTATCGGACCTGCTGGCCAAGACCCCGCGGCCGCTTTCGCTGCTGGGCAAGCTGCCACAGGACTTTGATCCGCCGCAAGGGGTGACGCTGCTGCCCGAGCAGACGCCGCGCAGCGATACGCTGTGGCGGATCGGCCGAAAAAGGGCTGCCGAGAATCAATTCGCCGACCCCGCTACAATTTTGCCCCGCTACGCCCGCCCCCCGGAAGCTGTGACCCTCTGGCAAACTCGAAACTCGAAACTCGAAACTCGAAACCCTTAATGCCCCTTCCCACCGTCGTCATCGTCGGCCGACCCAACGTCGGTAAAAGCTCGCTGCTCAACCGCCTGGCCCGGCGCATGATCAGCATCGTCGATCCCACCGCCGGCGTGACGCGCGATCGCATCGAAACTGAAATTGAACTCGACGTCGTCAACCGTGAAGGAGCCGGACTCTGTGAGTCCGATCCGGGCACACAGTGCCCGGCTCCGTTCCGGGGGCGGGCCAGACTCATCGACACCGGCGGGCACGGCATCATCGACATCCAGAATCTCACCAACGAGGTCGAGCAGCAGATCATGTTCGCTTTGCGTGAAGCGGACCTGGTGCTGTTCGTGATCGACGCCCAGGAAGGTCTGGTCGCGCTGGATCAGGAGATGGCGGAACTGCTTCGCCGCCACTGCGGGGACAAGCGGATCATTCTGGTGGCCAACAAGGTTGACAGCGAAAAGTTCGAGGCCCAGTCATTCGAGGCCATGAAGCTGGGTTTCGGTGAGCCGGTGATGGTGTCTGCGGAGAACGGCTACCACATTCAGCGATTGCAGGATGCGATCGCCGCCGGCATCGACTGGTCCAACTACGACGCCGATGCACCGGCTGCGGATGAGGGAGTCAAGATCGCCCTGGTCGGCAAGCGTAACGCGGGCAAGAGCACGCTGGTCAACGCCCTGGCCGGCTGCCAGCGAGTGATCGTCAGCGAACAGGAAGGCACCACCCGCGACAGCGTGGATGTGCGCATCGAGCACGACGGCCGCGTTTTCACCTTGATCGACACGGCCGGCCTGCGCAAACGCAAGAGCATCAAGGGCGACATCGAGTATTACGCCACGCACCGCGCCCTGCGCAGCGTGCGCCGCGCGGATGTGTGCCTGTTTCTGGTTGATGCCACCGTGCCGGTCAGCCAGGTCGATCAGCAACTGGCCGGCGAAATCGTCAAGCACCATCGGCCGGTGGCGATTGTGGTCAACAAGTGGGATCTGGCTGAGGGCAAGGTGCAGATCAAGCAGAAGGATCAGACGGCCCAGGACGTGTACGCCGACTACCTGGACAAGGAACTGGCCGGTCTCAACTTCGCCCCGATCGCCTTCACCTGCGCCCTGGAGGGCAAGCATGCCCACGAGTTGCTGCCGCTGGTGCTGAGCCTGTACGACCAAGCCCGCCAGCGCGTGAGCACGGGTGTGCTGAACCGGGCGGTGGAGCAGGTGACGTCGCTGCGTCCGCCGGCCAGTCGCGGGGGCAGGCAGGCTAAGATTTATTACGCCACGCAGGTGGCTGTGGATCCGCCGACGATCGTGCTGTTCGTCAACAACCCGCAGTTATTTGACGCAACGTACCAGCGGTTTCTGCTCAACCGCCTGCGTGACCAACTTCCGTTCGCCGAGACGCCGATCAAGCTGATCATCCGCTCGCGTTCGGCCGACGGAGATGATCGGACCCCGGAGTCATGAGCGGAACGAATGCGCCGACAGACAGGTTTATGCCACCTGGGCCGACATCGAGCCGGTCCGCTGTCGATCAAATTGCCCGTAGCCGCTGGGCTGGGCGGCGTTGGCGGCCGATAGCCGGTGCAAAGCTGTTATTGCATCAACCACGAAAGGCCCTGCGCCTGATGTTCGGATTCGATACCCAGTTCAAGACACTGACCGCCGACGGCCAGGGGGCCACCACGCTGCGCCAGCGCGACCGCTTGCTGCGGGCTGTGATGCAGCAGGGCTTCGAACAGGAAACCAAAGGCCGCAAGGTCGCCCGTTGCAGCGAACTGGACATCGCTGAGACGGCGGACGTGCTGTTTTCCGCCAGCGGCGAGCCGCGCCTGCCGGATGAGGTGTTCTACAAGCTGCGCTGGGGCGGGTTGTTTGTGTATGTCGGATCGCACGAGGGCAAGGTGCAGCGGCTGGCGGAGTTGTTCGAGCCGGGGCGCGGCTTCGTGCTGGAGCGGCCGGTCGAACCGCTGTGGGCCTCGCCGCTGGGACTGCGCTTTCCGGGTCTGGCCAAGCGCGGCTACTTCTTTGCGGCGCGGCGCAC
Organism: uncultured Phycisphaeraceae bacterium; assembly: GCA_964471555.1. Lineage (GTDB taxonomy): Bacteria > Planctomycetota > Phycisphaerae > Phycisphaerales > Phycisphaeraceae > JADLFV01. The sequence continues at coordinate 5,256 of CAYYGM010000024.1, read as the reverse complement.
GCATCTGGTGCAGCCGGGCGAGTTCACCGATCGCTTCACCTATGACGTGCACCTGACGCCGCGCATCGGCGCCGATGCGCAATTGCCTGCGGCACAGCGCTACGTGGTGGAAAAGAGCGTGCCCGGCGAAGCGGACATTCTCGACCGTCTGCGCAAGAAAAATCCCGACGCTGAGGATGCTGATCTGCAGGCCCGGGCCCACAAGCTGGTTGATCACGTGTTCCCCACGTTCCTGACCCGCGAGGCAGCCATGCTGCAGATCCTGCAGCGCGACCTGCCGCCGGAAGATCGCCGGCGCGTGCCGACGGCCTTGAAGGTCGAAAAGGACGAGCGCGGCTTCGTGCGCAAGCTGTGGATGAACTGGCTGCGCATCGGCGGGCCGGTGCTCTCGCAGCTTCAGTTCGCGCATCAGGCGGCCCAGTTGCTGACCGTGCTGCATGAGCAGGCGCAGGTCGTTCACCTGGACCTGCGGGCGGACAACCTGGTCATCACCGAGCACGGCGTGGGCTTCGTGGACTTCGGCTCATCGGTGCGCGTGGGCGAGCAGCTCGAACAGTCGCCCATGTTGCACACGCTGTTCGAGCAGATGATGCGCACCAGCCACATTCAGCGCATGCTGGGACGCATGATCGACGACGGCCGCGTCACCAACGAAACAATCACGGCCGTGCATCAGAAGGTGGACAAGACACTCGACACGTTTTACCTAGCGGTGCTGATCAACAAGCCGCACGGCAACCCGATGCTCAATCACCTGATCGAGGTCGATGAGGACTCGCCGCAGGCCCGCTCGCTGTCATCCCTGACGGCAGCGATCCTGCGGCCGAAGAACCCGCAGCACGCGGCGTTCAAGACGGCTGCCGACGTGCTGCGCGGGATTCGACGCATCGAAGCGCGCTTCGAACCGGCGGCAGCGTGAGAAACTCTACCGGCACCATCCACAAAATGACCGCGACGCGCGCCGTTTAGCGTGCGAGCTTGCTCGCACAGCGCCGAGCAAGCTCGGCGGCTAAACATGTCGCATTCAAATCATGGGATGCATTAATCCACCGGCAGTTTTCTTCGCAGCACCTTGCCCGTGGGGTTGCGCGGCAGTTCTTCCAGCACGCGAATCTCGCGCGGCACTTTGAACTGGGCCAATGATTCACGACAGAAATTGCGCACGGCTGCTTCGTCCAGCTCCTGGCCTTCATTCAACTCCACGAAAGCGATCGGCACTTCGCCGCGCATGTCGTCGCGCTTGCCCACCACCACGGAGGCCTTGATGGCCGGGTGACGGTTGAGCACTTCTTCGATCTCGCGCGGGAAGACGTTTTCGCCGCCGATGATGAGCATTTCCTTTTTGCGGCCGGTGATGTACAGCCGGCCCTGGTCGTCAACCTTGCCGATGTCGCCGGTGCGGAACCCCCGGAAGTTGGGGGCGCCCGCATCGGCAGGCAGTTCGACCATCACCTCCGCGGTCTGCTGCGGCTGCTTGTAGTAGCCCTTCATGATGTTGGGCCCGGCCAGGACGATTTCGCCTTCCTGCTCGACGCCCAGGATGTGGCCGGTCTCATCGAAGATGTACGTGCGCACCCCCGGAAGCGGCTTGCCGACGGAATGATCGGTGCGCGAGTCGGGCGTGGACCAGTGCGAGACGGGTGAAGTTTCCGTCAGGCCGTAGCCTTCCAGCAGCGTGATGTTGAAGCGCTCCCGGAAAGCTTCGAATACCGTGTCAGGCAAAGGTTCACCGCCGGAAACAGCCAACTCGATGGAACTGAAATCCTCGGGCCCGGCGTTCTTGACGCTCAGCAGCGCGCCGTACATCGAGGGCACAGCCACGAACATGTGCGGCTGATGCTGACGGATCAGATCGATGACCTTGCGCGGCACGAAGCGAGCGCTGTAGATCACTTTGGCCCCGGCATACAGCGGCAACAGCGTCAGCACCGTCAACCCGAAGCTGTGAAACTGCGGCAGCACGCCCAGCAGCACCTTGTCCGGCGTGACCTTGGCGTGCTCGATGCAGGCCAGGACATTGCTGTGCAGATTGCCGTGGGAGAGCATGACACCTTTGGGTCGGCCGGAGGTGCCGGAGGTGTAGAGCATCACCGCGACCTCATCATCGCCGAAGCTCTGCGGCCAGCGCAATGGGGGAACGCCTTTGAAGTTGATCTTGTCCAGGCGCAGCAACTGGATGCCGTCGGGGATCACCTCGGGGCCGCCGATGAACTCGAGCATTGGCTCGACGGTGATCAGCGTGTCGATGTCGCTGTCCGTGAGCACATATTGCAACTCATCGCGGGCCAGCAGGTAGTTGATCGGCACCGCCACGCGGCCGGACAACCAGCAGCCCAGCAGCGCGATGGGAAACGCACCGCTGGTCGGCAGCATGATGCCCACATGCGAAGCCTGGGTTTTCTGGTCGATTTCCCTGGCCACGAACATGGCGGCCGCGGACAGGGAGAAATGGGAATAGCTGCGCTGGTCGTCGATGACGGCCGTGCGGCTGCCGTGCAGAATGGCATGTCGGAGGATCGGCCGCAGCAGGCTCATACGGGTCACTTTCGATGAGGGAAGCGGTTGGCATTAGAATACCGCAAGACAAGCCAACCGACTGCAAGGACCAAGCCATGAAACGTTTGCCGACCACGTGGGTGCTGGGAATGCTGACTGCTGCGGTGCTGCTGGCCGGCGGCTGTGCCGGGACTCAACCGACGCGGGGGCAGCGCCTGGACTCTGCCAACGCCGCCTATGCCGCCGGGGACTATGCCACGGCCTATCGGCATGCCACGCAACTGATCATCGCCTCGCGCGGCGTCGATCGCGATGAGGCCAACTACCTGGCCGGCCTGTGCGCCCAGCGCATGGGCAACCTCGCAGCCGCCGAGAGCCACCTGCAGGCGGTGACCAGCTCGACGGACCGGAAGCTGGGTGCGGACGCTTATGCCTCGCTGGGACTGATCCACTCGTCGCAGGGGCGCTACGACCTGGCAGCGCGGGATCTGATGCGGGCAGCGCCGTACCTGCAGGGCCAGGACCAGGCCAACGCCTACTTTTATGCCGCCATCGCCCAGCAGAAGATGGGCCAGTGGGCGCAGGCCCGCACCAATCTCATGCTGGCCCGCGCGGCCGGTGACGCCGCGTTCAAACAACAGGTCGATGAGCAGTTGGCGGTGACCGGTTACACCATCCAGGTCGGCGCATTTCAGGATGCCGGCAACGCCCGCAAGCTGGCCGACTCGATCGCAGCCAGGGCGGCGAGCCTGCGCATCGGCCAGGCCCGGCTGGTCAGCTCCACCGACAGTCGCGGCGTGCCGGTGACTCTGGTGCACGTGGGCAACTTCGCCACCTTCGATGCAGCACAGCGGGCGCGGACAGCGCTGGGCGATGCGCGGTCGATCATCGTGCCGCTGTCGCGCTAGCGGATGTCCATATCCAGCATGCGGCTGGGATGGATCAGCGATGGGCGATGGTGAGCGTGTCGCTGGCGATGCGGGCCAGGGCGGTGAGGCGCGACTTCTGCTCGTCGGTCAGGTCCACGAAGGTGAAGCCGTAGAGTCGCTTGCGGAAGCCGATCTTCTCGTTGTGGACGACCTGGGCCCGCACCTGCATGCTCGAGTCCATGTACTCGATGTTGATCTCGAGGCAATCGCCGACCTGGCCAATTTCGCCGCCCTTGCGGAAGATCTTCATGCCTGAAGCTGACAGGTCACGGATTTGGCCGACACTGCAACGCAGATCCTCGCAGCGCAGTCGTCCATGGCGACGCCGATCGCGGGTCTCAGACGGGTTGCCGAAGGCCAGGGGATTGGAATTGCGTGCCGGCTCCATGCGGGGTTTATCGGCTGAGAGCCGAGGCGGGTTAACCAGCAGCGACCCCAGCCGATCAACCTCTCCGCAGGATTACGGTTTGTAACGACAATGCCGCAGATCCACCCGGTCGGCCCGGACGGATACCCCCTCCGCCCGCAGTAATCGGGCTTTGCGGGGCAGGCCGCCGGCGAAACCGGTCAGTCGGCCGGTGCTGCCGATCACGCGGTGACAGGGCACAGCCGGGGCGTAAGGATTGCGTCCCAGGGCGGCGCCCACCGCTCGATAGGCGCGGCTGTGCAGGGCGGCAGCCACGTCGCCGTAGGTCGCCACCTTTCCGCGTGGAATTCGGGCCGTCACCGCCCACACTTTCTGGTCGAAGCTCATGCCCCGGCAAAGGCGGCCGGCCCGGATGTCCTTCTCGAAACGGTCGTTCATCTTTTGTCTCCGCCAACGGGTTTCTGATAAAACATAGCACGCCGAATCTCAACTTCTACAAGGATACTCAAACCATGACCACGCAAATCGGCGTCCAGATGTACACCGTCCGCGAATTCTGCAAGACGCCCGCGGACATCGCCGCCACCTGCAAGAAACTGGCCCAGCTCGGCTTCGGAGCTGTGCAGACCTCCGCCCTCGGCCCCATCGAGGTCACCGAGCTGCGCAAGATCCTCGACGACAACGGCCTGATCTGCGCCGCAACCCACATCGGCCCCGGCGAACTCGACAATCCCAACAAGGTGCTCGACTACCATGCCGCCCTCGGTTGCAAGCTCACCGCCATCGGCGGCTTCGGCTTCCAACGCCAGACCAAGGCCCAGTGGCAGGACTTCATCAAGGGTTTCAATCCCAAGGCCAAAGCCCTCGCGGCCGGCGGCCTGAGCCTGGGTTACCACAACCACCATCACGAGTTCATCCCCTTCGCCCTGCCCGAGCACCCCGAGTCGATCAGCCCCACCGACACGCCCTGGCAACTGCTGCAGGACAACATGGATCGCTCGGTGTGGTTCGAGTTGGACACGCACTGGGTGCAGGCCGGCGGCGCGGACCCCGCCCTGTGGATCGGCAAGCTGGCGGGCCGCGTTCCTGCGATCCACGTCAAGGACTACACGCTGGACGCCGAGAAAAACCGCCTGTTCTGCGAGGTCGGCGCGGGCAACCTCAACTGGGACGCCATCCTCGCCGCAGCCAAGAAGGCCGGCGTACAGTGGTACCTGATCGAGCGCGACAGCGGCCCGGTGGATGCTTTCGAGAGCCTGCGCATCAGCCGCGAGAACATGCTGAAGATGGGGCTCAAGTAACGTCGGCTGACTTTTGTTGATTACCAATCGTGACCCTTGAACAACCCCCGGCTGAGGCCGGTTTACCGGCCGTGGCGATGAAAAATCACCTCACCGCGGCGTGACGGATCCGATCGGCCCAAACCCGCCACGCGCGCAGCAAGGCGACACAACAGGAAGGCCA
>CAYYGM010000023.1:0-38142 GCA_964471555.1 uncultured Phycisphaeraceae bacterium | reverse complement strand
AGCACCGCATGTCAATGCGGTGCCCTGTTGAATGACGTTGCGTTACTTACTGTATTGACGTGCAAGAACAAGGAGGGCACCGCATTGACATGCGGTGCTGTGACTCACCCGACAAACTTATCGAGTGAGATCCCAATTCTGTTTTCAATCATTTCTCGCCAATGACCGTCTAAATCGCGATGGCCATTTGCCCAACCATTCAATGCTGCTCTGGCAGTTTTAGGTGATTGGTATCGAGCGTAGATTTCAACTGAACCACGCCAGATCGACTCTGCAAGTCGCTGACGATTCAAACCCAGAGATTGCAAGTGCCTGTCTAACCTGCGCCTGGCATACTGATCAAATTGGGGACACATGTGACAATTCCTCAAAAAGGTGGGGGATACTGCCACATTCGGTCCGATCGACAGGGTGCAATAATTTCGGGTCAGTGGTATTTAGCCCCGCGTGAATACACGCGGGGTGAGCCCCCGGTGTAATCACCGGAGGCTAAATGGGGAAGTGGAAGAAAGACGTATTGTTGCAACGAACGGCGGCTGCTGGCCGGGGACGGGGTGAGGGCGTAAAATGGCGGGCTGCGTGCCACCTTAGCTCAATTGGCAGAGCAGCGCTTTTGTAAAGCGCAGGTTGCCGGTTCGATTCCGGCAGGTGGCTTGAGGAAAGGGGTGAGGGGTGAGGCTTGTGGGGGAGACTGGCACAGTTTTGATGAGTTTGACCATGCAGTACCGTCGATTCGGACGCACCGGATTGCAGATGCCCGTGTTCAGTTGCGGAGGGATGCGCTATCAGTGCAAGTGGCAGGATGTGCCGCTGTCGCAGGTGCCGCCGGAGAATCAGCGCAATCTGGAAGCCACCATCCATCGGGCCCTGGAGCTGGGCATCAACCACATCGAAACCGCGCGGGGTTACGGATCAAGCGAACGCCAGCTCGGCGCGATTCTGCCCGGGCTGCCGCGCGAGAAGCTCATCGTGCAGACCAAGGTCGCGCCCGATGAGGATGCAGCCAAGTTCACCGCCAACTTTGAAGATTCGCTGGCCCGGCTGAAGCTGGACTACGTCGATCTGTTCTCCCTGCACGGGATCAACAACGCCCACGTGGCGGACATCAGCCTGCGCCCCGGCGGTTGCCTGGAAGCAGCCCGCAAAATCCAGCAGCGCGGCCTGGCCAAGCACATCGGCTTCTCCACCCACGCACCCACCGATGTCATCCTCCGCTGCATCCGCCATCCCGAACACAACGGCTTCGATTACATCAACCTGCACTGGTACTGGATCTTCCAACTCAACCTCCCCGCCATCGAAGAAGCTGCTAAGCACGACATGGGCGTGTTCATCATCAGCCCCTCCGACAAGGGCGGCAAACTCTACGATCCGCCCGACAAGCTGGTGAAGCTGACACAGCCGCTGCCGCCGATGCAGTTCAACGATCTGTTCTGCCTGTCCAACCCCCACGTGCACACACTCAGCATCGGAGCAGCCCGGCCCAGTGACTTCGACCTGCACGTGCAGGCACTGGCGATGTTGGAGAAAGCAAGCGAACTGCTGCCGCCGATCCTCCAGCGATTGGAAGACGCGCGGGCTGATCTGCATCCGGCGCTGCGCGATCCGTTCCACTCAGCGCTTCCCTACTGGGAGCAGGCCCCGGGCGAAATGAACCTGCAGATGATCTTCTGGCTGCTGGGCATGGCCAAGGCGTTTGATATGAGCGCCTACGGCAAGATGCGCTACGCCATGCTCGGCAACAGCGGCCACTGGGTGCCCGGCAACAACGCAGCGAAAGTCGAAGAACACGCCGCAGCCCTCAAGCCGATCGCGCAAAAGTGCGGGCTGGATGGGCAATTGATCGACCTGCTGCGCGAAGCGCACGCGATGTTCTTCACCGAGCCGAAGAAGCCGATGAGTCAGGATTGATGCGACGACTGACATCCGAAGATGACTCAAGGAGACCGCCATGCAGCGACGCGAGTTTCTCAAGTGGTCGATGATGTCCACGGCTGCGATGACGTGGGGCGCCAATCATCTGCACGCGGAGGGAACAAACATGAACAAACAAGGTGAATTGCCGCGGCGGCCCTACGGTCGCGATGGTGTGCCGCTGTCGGTGATCGGGTTTGGCGGCATCGTGGTCAAGGATGCGGAACAGGAGCACGCCAATCGTGTGGTGGCGGAGGCGGTCGAGCGCGGCGTCAACTACTTCGATGTGGCCCCGAGCTATGGCGATGCGGAGTTGAAGCTGGGGCCGGCCTTGAAGCCCTATCGCAAGGATTGTTTCCTGGCCTGCAAGACCACGGAGCGCAGCGCCGAGGCAGCGAAGCAGGAATTCGAGCGGTCGCTGCAACGGCTGTACACGGATCACTTCGATCTGTATCAATTGCACGCGATCACGGATGTCGAAAAGGATGTCGATGCGGCATTTGCCGATGACGGTGTGATGCCGTGGCTGATCGAGCAGAAGAAAGTCGGGCGGGTGCGACATCTGGGTTTCTCCGCCCATTCGGTGGCGGCGGCGCTGACGGCATTGGATCGTTACGAGTTCGACTCGGTGCTGCTGCCGGTGAACTTCGCGGCGATTCTCAAGGGCGACTTCGGGCCGCAGGTGATCGAGAAGGCGATCAGCCAGGGGGCATCGGTGCTGGCGTTGAAGGCGATGGCGAAGCAGCGCTGGGCGTCGAAGGATGATCCGGGACGCAAGGAATTTGCCAAGTGCTGGTATCAGCCTCTGAGCGATCCGGGCGAAGCGGCATTGGGATTGCGTTTCACGTTGAATCTGCCGGTGACGGCCGCGCTGCCGCCGGGTGAGGAAAAGCTGTGGCGGTTGGCGCTGGAGATCGCCACGGGGAATCTGTCGCCGCTCAGTGATGATGAACAGGAACAGTTGGCGCTGCTCAGCCGCGACCTGGATCCGATCTTCGTAAAGGCTTGAGGAGGGAAGAAGACTTGAGGGGTGAGGCGTCGGCGATGGAATCACAAGCCTCAAGCCTCACAACTCACCGCTTCCCAAAGCCACCTGTGGGATTTGAACCCACGACCTGTGCTTTACGAAAGCACTGCTCTACCGCTGAGCTAAGGTGGCGCGGCCCAACAGTATAACAAGCCGGTCGGGGGCCTTGCGCGGGTGGATCGGTGGATGGACGCCCGGTGAGGCGTAGCTCGCCGGCTGTTGGATGAACTTTCGAGTTGATCCACTGCCTGCCGGTCGGTCGCTGATCAGCGCAGGGCCCACAGCATGCCGCGGCGGGTCAGTTCCCGGACGGGCGGCGTGTCGAAATCAGCGGCCACGTGCCCCAGTGAACTGAAGAACACCTTGCCCTTGTCGAACATGCGGATCCACACCACGGGCATCACCGTGCCGGCAATCCAGGGATCGTGATCGCCGTTGAAGGTGGTGGTGGCCAGGACGAGATTGCCGGGATCGACGTGCATGTAGTACTGCTCGGAGTGCATGGCAAACGTGCGCGGCAGGCCGGCGGCGATGGGATGATCGAGATCGGTCAGTTGCACCTGGTAGTCGATGATGTTGCCGGGATGGGCGACCCACTGGCCGCCGGTCATGTACTGATATTGCGTGTCCTGTCGGAAGGCGTCGCACATGCCGCCGTGGAAGCCGGCGAGTCCCGCGCCTGCGGCCACGGCAGCGCACAGACCTTTGCGCTGCGGCTCGGTGATCTGGCTCATGGTCCAGATCGGCACGATCAGATCGTAGCTCGCCATGCGCGGTGCGTCCTCGTACACCGACAGGTCGTGCACCACATCGACATGCAGGCCTTGTGTCTCCAACTCATGTTTGAAGATCATGGCGCAGGCCTCGGGTTGATGACCTTCCCATCCGCCCCAGTTGATCAGCACGTTCTTTTTCATATCCGTTCACCACGACATGCAGCAAGAGCTGTCAGACGGTTCCATAGACAAGATCGGCCGCCATCGCGGCGGGACGTTCAGCGGTGGTTTTCAGTTCGATGGTTTGCCCGCTGCCGGCTGCTTCATTCAACGCGAGCATGGCTTCCAACACGTGCAGGGCCAGTGCGCCGCCGGCTCGGTGCGGGCGGTTGTGGAGGATGGCGTCGCACATGTCCGCCAGGCCGATGCTGCGCATGTTTTCGGTGTAGCCGTGGGTCAGGGGGACGGGCTCTGCCGTCTTGCCGCCGCGCGGGGCCAGCGCCACGGGGCCGGCGAAACGGTTGGGGTCGGGCACGTGCAATGACCCGGCTGAGCCGTGCAATTCAATCGGGTTGTGCAGCGCGGACACGGTGTCGAAGCTCATGATGATGGTGATGATGGCGCCGCACTGGAAGCGGATGTTGCCCGCCACGTGCGTGAGCACCTCCACGGGCAGCACCTCACCGCGGCGATGTTCACTGGTGCAGATGCGCGGCCCGGACTGGCTGCCCATCGCCTGCACCGCCTGCATGGGGCCCAGCAAGTTCACCAGCGCGGTCAGGTAGTACGGCCCCATATCCAGCACCGGGCCGCCCGCTTTGAGGTAATAGAAGCCGGGATTCGGATGCCAGCTTTCGTGGCCGGGGCACATCATCATCGCGGTGCCCGCCAGCGGTTTGCCGATGCGGCCGTCGTCGATGAGTTTGCGACAGGTCTGGATGCCGCCACCGAGAAACGTGTCCGGAGCGCAGCCCACGCGCAGCTTCTTCTCCCGCGCCAGATCCAACACCGCCTGGGCATCGGCCAGCGAAGTAGCCAACGGCTTCTCGCAGTACACGTGCTTGTTCGCCTGTAGCGCCTGTGTGTTGACGTGGGTATGCGCCTGTGGTGTGGTCAGATTCAAAATCACATCAATGTCGGGGCACGAGAGCAGTGCATCCACGGACATGGCGTCGATCTTGAATTGCGCGGCTTTCGCTTGGGCCGCTTCCGCGTTCAAATCAGCGCAGGCCACGATGCGCATGGCGCGGAAGGTGGCAGCATGTTTGAGGTACGCGGCGCTGATGTTGCCGCAGCCGATGACGCCGACGTGCAGCGGTTGCGGCTGCTGTGCCGGAGGTTGAGTTGTGGTTTGCGTGTCAACAACGGCAGACGTTGTCGTGGTCATGATGCGCCTGAGACTAGCAACGGTTGCCTCGGGTCACAATTGTGACGGAGACGCCTTGCGGGCACCGTGCGGCATGACTGGGTTGGCCGGCGTGGGTCGAAGGGCAGCGGATCGCGCTGCGGTCAGGTCATCGCAACATGTTCCGGCCTGCCGGACTGCAACAGCGTTCAGGGTTATGAATGCTGCTCAAACTTTACTCAGAGGGGCCCTGGCGGGCCGAGGCTGCCTATTTTTTGGGCAGTCACTTCTGGGGTTGCAAAAAAGTTCAACATCGGCTACATTCTCGGCCCTGAACCGACGGTGCTGGCGTACGCGCGGAGCGGAGGCGCCATCGACCGGACAAACATTCACACACGGGAGTCATGACAGCGATGAGTGGCAGCACTGCAAGATTGAACGCGATCAACGCGGTCACCAATTACAAACCCATCACCGAGCCGTTGAACTTCCACGACAAGACGGCCAGCGAGATCTTCGGCAGCAACGTCTTCGGTCTGCCGGTGATGAAAGAGCGCCTGCCCAAGGCGGTCTTCAAGTCACTGATGAAGACGATCGAAGCCGGCGAGCCGATTGACGAATCGATCGCTGACACCGTCGCCGCCGCCATGAAGGCCTGGGCCATCGAGAAGGGTGCGACGCACTACACGCACGTCTTCTTCCCGCTCACCGGCCTGACCGCGGAGAAGCACGACAGCTTCCTCTCGCCCGACTATGCCGGCAGCGCCATCGCGGAGTTCACCGGTGATCAGTTGATCCAGGGCGAACCCGACGCTTCCAGCTTCCCCTCCGGCGGCATCCGCGCCACCTTCGAGGCTCGCGGCTACACCGCCTGGGACGTCACGTCGCCGGCCTACATCCTGGAGAACCCCAACGGCACCACGCTGGCCATCCCCACCGCCTTCGTGTCGTGGACCGGCGAAGCCCTGGACAAGAAGACCCCGGTGCTGCGCTCCATGCAGGCCCTGGACACCCAGGCCCGCCGCATCCTCAAGCTCTTCGGCCACACCAACATCGCCCGCGTCTCGGCCACCGGCGGCGCTGAGCAGGAATACTTCCTGATCGACCGCAACTTCTTCTTCGCCCGCCCCGACATGGTCAACGCCGGCCGCACCCTCTTCGGTGCGCCGCCGCCCAAGGGCCAGGAGCTGGAAGATCAGTACTTCGGCGCCATCACCGAGCGCGTGCTGGCCTGCATGCTGGAAACGGAGCATGAGTTGTTCAAGCTCGGCGTGCCGGTCAAAACCCGTCACAACGAGGTGGCCCCCGCCCAGTACGAGCTGGCCCCGGTCTATGAAAACGCCAACGTCGCCACCGACCACCAGCAGATGGTCATGAGCACGCTCAAGCGCGTGGCCCAGAAGTACGGCATGGAATGCCTGCTGCACGAGAAGCCGTTCGCCGGCGTCAACGGTTCGGGCAAGCACCTGAACTGGTCGCTGGGCAACGCCACGCAGGGCAACCTGCTCGAACCCGGTGAAACCCCGCACGCCAACGCTCAGTTCCTCGTGTTCTGCGCCGCGGTCATTCGTGCGGTGTTCCGTCACAGCAAGCTGCTGCGGGCTGTGGTGGCTCATGCCGGCAATGATCACCGTCTCGGGGCCAACGAAGCGCCCCCGGCCATCATCTCCATCTTCCTGGGCGAGCAGCTCACCGACGTCTTCGAGCAGATCGCCAAGTCCGGCACCGCCAAGAGCTCCAAGCCCGGCGGCGTGATGAATGTGGGCGTGGATACCCTGCCTCCGCTGCCGCGCCATGCCGGCGACCGCAACCGCACCTCGCCCTTCGCCTTCACCGGCAACAAGTTCGAGTTCCGCGCCGTCGGCTCCAGCCAGTCGATCGCCGGCCCCCTGGTGGCCTTGAACACCATCGTGGCCGACTCGCTGGACTACTGCGCCACCGAACTGGAGAAGGCCACCAAGGGCGACCCCAAGAAGCTCAACGCGGCCGTGCAGAAGCTGGTGCAGACCATCATGAAGGAATGCAGCGCCATCATCTTCAACGGCGACAACTACGATCCCGCCTGGCACGCCGAAGCCGAGAGGCGCGGCCTGCCCAACCTGCGCACCACGCCCGAAGCCCTGCAGGCCATCACCGACAAGGAAGTGATCGAGATCTTCAAGAAGTACAAGGTGCTCTCCAAGCGCGAACTGGAAAGCCGCGAAGAGATCTACCTCGAGCAGTACGTCAAGGCGATCAACATCGAAGCCAACCTCACCTTGGAGATCGGCCGCACCATGATCTTCCCGGCCGTGGTCCGCTACCAGAGCGAACTGGCCGCGACCTGCGCCAACCTCAAGGCCGTGGGCTACAACTTCGACACCGACACGCTGGACCTGATCACCAACCACGTCAAGGCCCTGCAGGACAACCTCAACGCCCTGGAGAAAGCCATGGGCAGCGCCCCGCACGGCTCGACGCTCAAGCATGCCGAGTACATGCGTGACAAGGTGCTCACCGCCATGCTGGAAGTGCGCAAGGTCGTCGATGCGCTGGAAGGCCACGTGGCCGACGATCTGTGGCCGCTGCCGACCTACCAGGAGATGCTGTTCATCAAGTGATCCACCGCCGCGCTGTGCCACAGCGCCGCAAACAACCGAGTTTCCCCCGAGCCCACGGACGACCTCCGTGGGCTTTTTTTGCCCGCGACGAATCCCTGCACGCCCCCCCCCCCACACACACACCACACACCACACACCGGCGCATCCCCAATTCAACCGCAGCACCACAAAGCCCCCGACTGCCCCCGTAAACAGCCCTGCCTGCTATTATTAGTTTTCTAGAAAACTAATAATAGCATCAAGGTGGATCATCGCATGTGCCGCGGGCGAACCGAAGTCAATGAGGGAACATGCGCACGGCCCGTCACGGATACTCGATGCGGCCCCCGACAAAATACACAGATCAACCACAGACAATTACCTGCAAGAGCCATTATTAGAGCAGAAAAAAGAACTCACCACAGAGGACACAGAGAGCACAGAGAGCACAGAGAAAAACTGAATAGACTTGAATTCAAGCATATTGAGCTCTGTGTCCTCTGTGTTCTCTGCGGTGAATTCCGGTTCTTTTAGGAGCTTTTAGTTTTCTAGAAAACTAATAATGGCTGCCAGGCGCTGTGGGGCGGGCTGGGTGGAAAATGTGGGGGTGATTTCCGTTGGCGATGGGCGGACGGCAGGGAGCGAAGGGCGAACAGGCTCGCCCGCTGAACGGGGACGGGGAACCGGGTTTCGGTGACGGTCAAATCGCGCTTCGACGACGGTTAAAACGTGGTGACGGCCATGTCGCGTTGGCGGTCATTTCGTGATAGCGCTCGAATCGTGTTGGCGGTTCAATCGCGATGGCGATCAACTCGGGTTTCGATCAATCGATTGATCGTGTCAGCCGCTTTTTTTGCGCTTCTTCGGCCGCGGCTGAGAGGGCGGGACGAAGGACTTGAGCGTTGCCAGTTTGCCGAAGCACAGCAGCACGTCGCCGGCTACCAGTTCGCGGCCGCCGGCGGGGTTAGGCATGACCATGCCCTGGCGTGTGATGCTGAGCACCAGGACGTCGTGTTCGCGCAGGCCGGAGGTTTCGATGGTTTTTCCTTCCAGCGAACTGCCGGGTGTGATGGGAAACTCCGCGACGCCGTAGCCGCTTTGCAGGGTCAGGCGTTGGCGCAGGTCCAGGTCGGGGAAGGAGCAGGCATCTTCGGTGAGTTTGATGATTTCGGTGGCAATATCGACGCCGGTGGCGGCTTCGATGCCGGTGAGGCCGGGCGAGGAATTGATCTCGAGGATCTTGGGGCCTTCGGAGGATTCGAGCATATCCACGCCCGCCACGCGCAGGCCCACGATCTGGCAGGCGCGGATGGCGGTGCGTTGGTACTCTTCGGTCAGCTCGACTTTTTCCGTCTTGCCGCCGCGATGGACGTTGGAGCGATATTCGCCTTCGCTGGCGGAGCGGCGCATGGCAGCGACCACGCGATCGCCGACCACGAAGGCGCGGATGTCGCGGCCCTTGCTCTCGGCCACGAACTTCTGAATCAACACATTCTGTCGGGCGGTCTGCAGTGTTTCGACAATGGCCTCGGCGATCTTGTCGGTTTCAGCCAGGATGACGCCGGCCCCCTGCGTGCCTTCGAGCACCTTGATGATCACCGGGGCGCCGCCCACGCGCTTGATGGCGGGCAGCACGTCCTTGCGATCACGAGCGAAGGCGGTGGCGGGCATGCCGATGTCGTGGCGCGACAGCAGTTGAAGACAGCGCAGCTTGTCGCGGGAGACGGCAATGGCGTGCGAGCTGTTAAGGGTGAACACGCCCATCTGCTCCAGGTGGCGCACCACCGAGCAGCCGAAGAAAGTGATCGAGGCCCCGATGCGGGGGATGACCGCTTCGTAGTGGGTCAGCTCTTCGGATTCGTAATAAAGCTGCGGGGCTTCGCCTTCGATGGAGAAGGAGAACTTGAGCGTGTCGAGCACCTGCACGTCGTGGCCGCGGGCCCGGGCTGCCTCGACCAGGCGGCGCGTGCTGTTGATATTCTCGTTCCGAGAAAGAATGGCAATCTTCATGCTCGCTACGCCGCCGTTCAATCCGGCGATGTTTCCTTCGTCAGCAGATACGTCCTGTCAGGATCGACCGCGAACTGCCCGGCCAGAGCACTTCGGCCCAAAAGCATCCGGCAGATCAAATTCTTGCGGCAGACCAGGCTCAATTCAATCCGCCGCTCATATTCGCCCAGTCGAATCAGTGTCTCGACCACCAGGCGCGAACCGTGCTCGCCCAGGCTGGAGCGCACCTTCGACCGCCGCACCAGGACAGCTTCAACTGCCTGCCGCAACTGGCGTTCGTGACGATGCAGCACCACATGGAATCGCACCTTGTCTTCCCCCACCGGCTCAATGTCCGCCACATCGATGGCGCTGGTCCGCGCCCCGGTGTCCACCTTGGCCTTCAGCCCGGTAATGCCCCACTGCGGCAGGTCTACGTACTCCCGCCAGCCGATCAACTGCCTGGCCTGGCCATCGGTCATGGCCCGTGATTGTATCACGCGGCCGGTTCGTTACACTCCCCGAATGCTCCAGGCGATTGCTTTCGATTTCGACGGGGTCCTGGTCGATTCCGAGCCGCTGCACTTCCGCGCCCTGGCCCAGGTCGGCAAAACCATCGGGTTTTCCCTCGACTGGGAACGCTACTGCCGCGACATCATCGGCTACGACGACCGCGACGCCTTCCGCGCCATGATGCGCGAACGCAACCTTCCCGAGGATGAGCAGCAACTGGCTGATCTGTGTGACCGCAAACAGGAAGCGATCGACCAGTTAATCGCCGCCGGTGTGCCCATGATTCCCGGAGCGCGGGCCCTGCTGGATGAGATTGATAAAGCCGGTCAACCCCGCATCGCCATCGCCAGCGGTGCGACAGCCCGTGACATCGAACAGATGCTGGCCGGTCTGAAACTGCGCGATCGCTTTCGTGTTGTTATCTCAGCCGACGACGTGATGCACTCCAAGCCACACCCGCGCACCTATGCATTGGCGGCCGAGTGCCTCGGTGTCGCTCCGCAACATTGCCTGGCCATCGAAGACACGCCTGCCGGCCTGCAGAGCGCTCGGGATGCGGGGCTGATGACACTCGGATTAGCAACCAGCGGGCCGGCCGCCCTGCTGCATCGTGCCCAGCGCGTGGTGCCCGATCTGACGCACGTGACGCTGGCTGACCTGCAAGCCTGGTATGGATGAAGCATGCAATGAGTGAAGATGCGCCCTTGATGTTGAGTGTCAGCGGATTGCGCGGGCTGGTTGATCGCACGATCACCCCGCAGGTGGCCGCTCGTTACGGCGCGGCCGTCGGCAAGTGGATCAGACAGTCGCACCCCGATGTGGCGGAACCGCTGGTGGTCATCGGGCGCGATTCGCGCCCTTCCGGGGAAAGCTACGAACAAGCTGCCGCTGCGGGACTCATGCAGACCGGCTGCCGGGCCATCAGCCTCGGCATCACCTCCACGCCCGCCGTCGCGGTCATGGCTCTGCATCTTGGTGCACAAGGCGGAATCGTGGTGACCGCAAGCCACAACCCCATCGCATGGAACGGCATGAAAGCCATCCGTCACGACGGCTGCTCGCCGCCTGCCGAAGACGCCCGCCGCATCATCGAACTGTTCCGCGCCGACACGAGTGAGCATCCCACCACAGCGGACATTCCCACCGATGCGACCGCGGCCAAAGTGCACTGCGATGCCGTGCTGGCTCAGGTCGATGTCGAACTGATCCGCAGCGCCAAACTGCGTTGCGTGCTCGACAGCGTGCACGGAGCAGGCGGCCCCGAAGCGCGACTGCTGCTGGATGCGCTCGGCGTCGAAGTCGTGCATCTTTATGGCGAACCGACCGGCGACTTCCCGCATTCCCCCGAGCCGACACGTGAAAACCTCACCGGCCTGTGCGATGCGATGAAGCAACACGACGCCCAGCTCGGCTTCGCCCAGGACCCCGACGCCGATCGCCTGGCCGTGGTCGATGAGGCCGGCCGGTACATCGGCGAGGAATACACACTTGCCCTCTGCACACTACACAAACTCACTTCTTCCGGGGGAGTAGCCGTCGCCAATCTCTCAACCAGCCGCATGATTGACGACATTGCCGCGTCCGTCGGCGCGACCATCCAGCGCACCCCCGTCGGCGAAGCCAACGTCGCATCCGCCATGCGAAAGCACCATGCCCTGATCGGCGGTGAAGGCAACGGCGGCGTCATCCTCTCCCCAGTCAGCTACATCCGCGACAGCCTGATCGCCATGGCCCTGCTGCTGGAGTTGCTCGCCAGGCGTCGTCAGCCCTTGAGCAAGATCATGGGTGACATCCCCGCCTACTGCATTGTCAAAGAAAAGATCGACGCGGACAAAGACGTGATCGCCCGCCTGCACGATGCGATGCAAAACCACTTCCGGGGGCAACACTTCCGGGGGAAGTTGGATTTCCAGGACGGCGTGCGCGTCGATTGGCCCGACCGCTGGGTGCACGTGCGTCCCAGCAACACCGAGCCGATCATCCGCCTGATCGCCGAAGCGCGAAACGAATCCGACGCCCGCAGCATGATCGCTGAATGTCGCATAGCCCTTGGCATCGCTTGATTGCAATGGTTCTCGCGGAGAACGCAAAGAGCGCAGAGTTAATAAACCGGATTGTCTTTTCTCAGCGCTCTCCGCGGCCTCCGCGAGACACTTCTTCTTCCTCGATCACCAATCTGTTTTCACCGGCGCTTCAGCGGTGAAGCGCTGATTGTCCGTCATGGTGTAAAACACGCCGAGCACAGGATTGCGCCTGGCGGCCGGCAACTCGTCGAGCTTCAAGTGAAACAGGTAGCAGCGCGTCACGGGGTCGTAGTAGCGCTGCTGATCCTCCAGCGTCATCAACGACACGGTCCAGGTATAAAGCAGCGCCTCCGCCCCGCCGCGATTTCCGGGGGCAGCATCGCGCAGCTCCAGCCGCATTTCGCCGGCCCCCTTGACCGAGTCGCCCATCTCATCGAACAACTCGACCCGCGCCTCCAGCACTGCCTGCTCACCCTGCTTCACAAACCGCGTCGTCGGATACACCCGCATCGCCACCGGCCGCGACACCCACCCCCGGAAGGTGTCCCCCCGTCCACGGAAAGCAGCATCGGCCTGTTCCTGGGAGGCGATGTTTCCTGGAGCCGGTGGCGCTTCCTCGGGAGCCTGCTGCGGCTCACCTTTGAACTGGCAGGCGGTCAGCAAGGCCACGACAACCATGCACGCGATGCGCTTCATGCCATGAGCATAAACCACCCGCACCCTGTCGCCAAGAGGCGTAAGGTTCTGGTGGTCGGGCCGTCCTCCACGATGCCAAAAGGCGTCGCAAGCCCCACCTGTCAACTGGATGTCGAATGGGAATCACTCCAGCCACCAACTTATAACATTTTCGTGGCGTGTCTTTGGATGAAAGGTAATGTTTCAATGGTCTGGATAAGCTCAATAGCAACATGGCTGCTTTCACCTTCACGTAACTACTGCCCGACAGATTCCGCTGAATGTACTGGTCGTCAGTCACGCGCAGTACGTGTGGTAGTCCGCGTTGAGTCTTAAAGTGAGAAATCCACTTCGTTTCCTCTTGACATGTGAATTGAACATTATGAACCCGAATGAGCTGTAGTGACTTACAGCCCTGGCGACTCATATGGCTGAGTCTGAAATAACGTTCTGGTATTGGATCGCTACCGGGTGTGTGAAGAATAATGTCATCAGACTCGCAGTAGCGTTGTATATCGACGGGCTCTGCCTTGCCTATCATTGTCCACCCTGGCCCGCAGTACCTATTCTCAGTTTGAAAATTGACGTGGTCCCGATCGCGCTCGAACGGAATATCAACAATGTCGAGCGGTTCTAGAGGACGGCTATCTATGCATGTCCAGTCCACAGGTATCGCTTGTCCATCAGAACGGGATATCGGCCGCACCAATTCACCAGACTCGAGATTGATGCCGGCAACGCATCGATTGTGTTCCTTGCGGGAGTTTGCAAGACAGATGATTCGTGTCATGATCACCCCGGTATTAGAGATGAGTAATGGTGATATTGCCCCATTTTTCCTGGAGATACCCCGCAGCCAGACGGCGGTGGCAGTGTTCCGGCGTCGGTTCGCTGCACAGCAGACAGGCGTCTGCGAAAAGTTGCGGGTCGAGAACCTCCTCAACATGACGGTCCGCCAGTAAACTGAGATAAACAGGGACGTATTCGTCCCACGTGATCTGATGTTTCTTGTACCCGTCCAGAAGTTGTGCCGATGGCGCGAGGATCGGCAGATATTGATAATCTGCGTTGATGATGACGCGACAGAAATACTCGAGGTCGTGTTGTTTCGTGAAACCCGCCAACTGGGATCGATTCCACAGCCGGGTATCGATCAGGCGGCGAACACCATGGGATTGCAGTAAGGTGAAGAACTGTCGGGCTGACTTGCCGGAAAAGCCAATCGTGTACAGGTTCATGTTTCAGGCTCGCAGAATGAAGGGTTGCCGAGTCACTCAGCCCATTCTACCTGTCGCCGTAGCGGAACAAGCTGTTACAGCAAAGGCATGGCCAGCTTGACCAGGCGCTCGATGGTCTCCAGCACGCGTATGGCGGCCAGCAATTGGTTCTCGTCCAGACTGGCATCCTGCATGGCGGAAACGTAAGCCGGGTCGTCGCGCAGACGATCGACCACCGAGTCAGCTAACTGTACGCGATCGATGGCGGCCGCGAGGTTGGGGTGGCGATGAGACCAGTCGTCCCATTGCACGTCGATCCGCTGCCGCACCAGGTCTTTGAGGTCTGTCATATTCCGGCTCCTTATTCTGATTCACCCAACAACCGCCACAGACGGGCTACGGCCGTGTCACTGAGAAGCTGGTCGCGCCGTTGCAGCAGATCGATGGCCCGCTGCGTGGCTTCGGCGGCTGCTTCAAGGTTGTCCGCACGTTGCTGCTTCTGCTGCGCAGCCTCGGTCTCACGAGCCAACAGCGCCTCGCGGGCGGCGACATAGACGTCAATGGCCTCGATCACCCAGGCGCTGGTCAACTCATCCTGCTGGCGCAGATCGGCAGCAAAAGCATCGGCCAGCGTAGTGCGCGTCCGCTCGACCACCAGGTGATCGACATCGATGTCCCGGCGCAAACGCTCAGCCTCGTCAGCCATGGCACTGCTCGAAACCTGCAGCAGTGGTACGACCGATGGCGGCGCGGTGCAGCCCGAAATAATCAGCAGAAGAACGCTAGGCAGCAGTTTGACGGCGGTTTTGCAGTTCATGATTCAGTTGCTCCAGGACCAGGCGCATCTGGGAAAGGGTCTGATCGAAACGTTCGATCGTCTGCGTGTTGTGCTGCACCAGCTCGACCAGCAGGCCCTGTTGCTCGCGATGGCGCATCAGCTCCGCGTGGGCGGCATCAAGTTGTGTTTCGCGCTGGCGCGACAGCCGGCGCTCCCACACCCACAGCAATCCCATCAGCCCCGCGATGCCGAATTGGGTCAAAGGCTCCAGCATTTCCGTGCCCATAAAAACTCCTTTTGGCCGGGAAAATCGACTGTCAGAAGCGCAGTTGCACTATGGTGGCGTCCGCATCAAAGTCGCAGGTCACCGCGGTCACGACGCCACCTTCGCGGCGCAACGCCTGAGCCTGTTCATCCAGATCGCGACCTGCCGCCCCGGCATCGAGCAGTTGATCGCCGGGATGCACCACCCCCTCGGCGTCCAGCAACTTCAGCGTCGCCTGGCCCTCGCGCGAGGCCAGTGACTGCTGTTGCCGCCACATGCGATCGACCAGCCATTTGGTCATGGCGGCCGTGTCATCGCGCTCGTCGGCAATCAGATCACCACTGCACACATCGTCGTGATGGATGGAGCCGACATCAACGCGTCGGAAGATGAACATCTTCGACAGATCAAGCTGCCGCGGTGGAAGCAGACCCGCAAAGGGATTACCCTGCCAGCGTTGCACGTTCACCGGCAACGGACTGCGCAGTGACGCGGTCACCCGCACCCGGGCGCTACCCGCTTTGGCAGCAGACAGGAAAGCCGACGGCAGCGTGGTGTCATTCAAATACACACCCGCCCGATCACTGAGCACCTGCAGGCGACCCGCCCAGCGCGACCAGTTCACACCGCTGTCGATGGAGAATTCCACGATCGGGTCGCGTCCCCGGCCCGCATCATCCAACGTGACACAGGAGAGAAACCGTAATGACGTCGGCGCGATCGGCTCTGCCGCAAACAGTGAGGTCAGGTCATACGCCACGCCACGGTTGTATGGTTCGCCGCTGAAGGCGCCATCCTCGTTGAGCACCCAGCGGCGATACACATTGGTGTAAAGCGAAAAATCGCTGCTGGCGGAACGGTCGTACTCATCGTCAGCCGCGCCTTCCAGGTTCGGATCCCAACCGCCCACCAGTTGGAAGGTTGATTCGACGACCGGGCCGCCGGCCTGCGCCTGCCACAGGCGCGATCCCGCCCGCGGCTTGCGCTTGCTGATGCGCAACATGTCTCCCAGCGGCTGTCCCGGGCGTGTCCAACGCACGCGCACGCATCGGCTGCGGTTCAATGATCGCACATATCGCCGTTCGATCAGGCTATGGCCTTCATATGAAAACTCGCGCGTGACGCACAGGCCGTAGGGTTCGAGCACCTGCTCCAGCACACGTCGCAGGCTCAGGGATAGATCGATCGGCGCCACCAGCGGCGCGTCGGCTGTCTCTCGAGGCAGAGCGTTAAGGTTCAAGGCAAACCCTGCAAACGTGGACAGGCTTTCAAGCGCTTGCCGCACCGTCCAGGCGGTTGTCTCATTCTGAAGCACGTACACCTGCTGTCCGCCGACATCGTAGCGCTGATCGCTGCGCGTCGATGCCAGCCAGCCGCTCGACTGCAAGACCAACGAGCCATCGCGGTTCAGCGTCGGCACCTGAGTCAACGGCTCATCGAGCAGGTCGGACCACGAACTGCGCAACTCGATGCGATCGGCGTCGATGCGTTGAGGCCACTTTCCATGAACCAGCACGCGCCGGCGAATCTGGCCGTCACACAATCGCAGCGGCTGCACGATCAGCCATTGCTCGGCAGCGGGAATCGAACCAGCCATGCTCAGCAACGCCAGCCGCTCATCCAGTGGACCGGCCATCTCGACCTTGAGCACACTCAACCGCGGCTCGATCACGCTATCGAGCAGAACCATCGGTCGTTCCACCGGCCGCGCCCCGGCAAGTGGCACAGAACCAAGTGAGGCACACGCGCTCATCATGCAAGCTCCATCGTCTGTAACGCCGCCGCCAGCGATGAACGCGGCTGCAACGGTAATGACCAAGGCGACAACCAGACCGCGCCGTCCACTGATGTAACCTTCCAGCGATACCGCCCCGATTCAACCGGCATGGCCAACATCACCTGCAGCATCCGCGCCCGCGGTGAAATGTCGGGCGAAGCCAGCACACTTTCCGATCCCCCATCCACTTCACCGCACAATTGCACGCTCTGAACCCCGGCTGCCTGTAGTGATCGATCCCAGGCTGCGATCAACTCGACCTGACCCTCGCGCACACGCAGCGACCAGTTGTCCTCACTCGGTGGCCAGACCGGCCGCAGGATCGGCCGCACCGCCACACCCGACACGTTGACCACGTCAGCCAATGTCAATCCCGCTTCCTGTCGGCCGCGATCATCAACCTGTCGCACCACAAAGAAACCATCGCAGGCTGGAACCGCATGTGTTGTTACATCGAGCCGTAACGCGGTGGAAGGCTGTGCGGGGTCGAGCTGCTCCAGTGAAGCAAGCGGCCCGAACACCTCCCAGCCGGCCTTCTGCAGGTTCACGCGCAGCAGCGGATCGCCCACCAGATGCAAACCGTCACGCAGCAGCGGCTTAGCCAGGTACATCGCCTCGGCCAACGTCCAGCCGTTTCGCAAAGCCTCAAAGAACGGCCGAACATACGGAACCGTCGAGGCGCTGATGGTCTTGCTGGTGGCGACAGCAGCCGCATAACCAGCAGCCAGCGGCGTGGTGATCCAGTTGTTGGTTGAAGTCGAACGCGCGGTGTACGCCGTCGGGCCGGTGATGTCGAACTGGACGCAGGCGATGCGGCGACCAGCCGGATCGGCGAAGAAACCGCTGGGCGGTGTGGGTTGACCCCATCCCCAGAAGAAGCCGTCGTCGTTGATGGCGTCGAACTGCTGTGGCGTCGTGCTGTCAAGTGGGCCGCTCAACTGCATGGGCAGGTGCAGTCTCTGGCCGTCAACGTCCTGCGACCAGTTCACCATGCTCTGTGTTCGAGAGGAAAACAGCCAGCCGATGCCGCCGAAGGGATCCAGATACAACGTACTGTCAAGGCCGTCACTGATACTCGCCGCCATCAACGCATCCGCCCGGCTCAACAGCCCGTTCACCGCAGCCGGGTCGGGGCCGTCCATGCGGGCGGTCAGGCGATCCGCACCCAGCATGGATTTCGTAGGCCTTTGCGGCAGGACATCTGCGGCATTGGCGTTGAAAACGACGCTGACCCAGTCGCCGGCCCGATGCAGTAGATCATCGACGGCGTAGCGCGTGTCCGTGCCGGTGAAATCGACGTACCCCGGCACGCGATAACCGATGAGTACGCCCATCACCTGCGCGCCAAGGCCGGTGTCCGCCAGGTACTGCTCGATGGCGTTGTTGAGATCGGCAAACGTGGCCGCCTCGATCAACTCGTCGGTTGTCAGATCCAGACCGAGCAGGTTGGCGTAAGGAACGCCGCGGGCATCGCGGTAGCTTTGAGCCCAGGTAACCGAGTCGGCAACGGCCGTGTTGTAAACCACCAGCCAGCGAGCTGGATCATCCGCATATTCAGAGGTCGGCTGCACCAGAACCGGGCCGATGGGGCCGTCAGCGATCGCCCACTCATCCAGCCAGAGTTCGCCGATCGCATCGGTGTGCTTGAGAATGACGCCGAACCAGCACGTGCGCGTAGCCAGCGCCGACAACGAACCGTTGATCGTATCGCGCCGCACGCCGTTGATGCTCAGCACCGCGTTGCCGTTGACCGTGTCGATGCCCAGCTCCACAGCATGCCAGTTGAGTCCGGCGGACAATAAAGCGTCCAGCGTCTGCCCGGTCGCCAACGTTGCCGTGATCTGTCGGGTATCGGGGTCGAACGCAACACGGAAGGTTTCCGCCGCTGCGTTATCGAATCCTGCCGCCAGCACGAGCGGGCCGCCCGCCAACGCATTGGCAGCCATCAACCAGCGGACGTAAATCACCTGCTGCGCGGCATTCAAATCCCACGATAGATATTCACCGCCGCCTCCTGATGTCAGCGTCGCCTGCAGGCCGATGGCTCCGCGATCGGGAAATGCCGCCGTTTGTGATTGGACGAGTGTCGTTGCCATTACGCCTCCAGAATTCCGGCGCTGATCCGGTAAAGTTCATTCACCTGGCCGGCGCTGAGTGCGGCTCCGAAGATGACCACCTCATCCATTCGGCCGTCCCACCGCGCAGCACCGCCCGCAAAGGCGCCGGTCAAGTCTCCGATGCACAGGCCGATGGCTGAGCCGTCCTTTAACGTCCCGGTCAGGGCTGGTTGTGCGGAATAAGAAACTTCCGCGCCGTTAACGTAGATGCGGCACTTGCGGTCCCCCGCATCGTCGTACGTGACGAAGATGTGATAGGCCGTTGCGGGCGTCGGCGAAAAAGTGGAACGCGTGGCGAAGGCTGTGTTCGCCGCGTTGTACACGGTGAACGCCAGGCGGGCGGAATCGTAGCCAGCCAGCCAGATCATCCACTTGTTGCCCGTCGCGCTGAAGTTGGACTGCGTCAGGGCCATCGAGAAACCGGTGGGGCCCGGCAGGCTGTCGGTCAAGACAATGCCGCCGATCGTGAACGCCGTCAGGCCGGTCAAAGCTGCCGGCGTACCAATCTCCGCGCGCCCGCCTGCAAAGTCAGCACACGGATCGGAGTCGCCAAGCAACAAACCGTTCTGCTGCAGATTGACCGTGCCAACGATCGTCGCATCATGGCCCGCCACCAGGTCCGTCAGCGGTCCCGGCGCTGCATCGCCCATGCGCCAGTAAGCCAGCGGATTCAAGGCCAGCACCGCCTGGAGGTAGCCCGGGTGCGTCGCAGGCCCTGTGGTCAACTCACCGAAATCCTGCACTTCAAAATCCACGTGCTTGATCATCGCCATGGTCAGACTCGCAGCACCGCCTCGAAACGACGGTCCAGAATGTCACTGATCGCCCCAGCCGCCAGCGTCACCTCCGCCAGCTTCAGATGCGCGCCGCCCGGCCAACCACTCCCGGATGAAGCGATGCCGATCGATGCAGATCCACTGTCGTCTTCCAGCCAGAGATAAGCCGCGTCGTTGTTGTAAGCTGCCAGGTCGAACACGCCGCCGTCGTAAGCCAGCACCGCGTCGTCCACCGATGCTCGCCCCGGCATGACGCGCACCGTCGTCGCGCTTTCATCATCGCGCACCACGCGCAAAGCTCCGCACGAGCTTTCCGCCAGGTGATGCAACTGTCGCACGAGCCATTCGTGATACGGCTGCAAACCCGCCGGCGGAAATTCCACGCCGGTCGTTTGATGGCGCGTGCCCACCAGGTCGGTGATCTGGTCACTGGACAAATCGCGAATGGTCATCGTGTTACTCCTGTGTAATTGCTTGATTCCTTGATTGCCTGATTTCCTGAATTCAAGCCATCAGTCATTGAAACATTCGCGCATCCATCACTTCCGGTGGTTACTCCGGCCGGTCATTGCGGATCACGATCAGCACGACCGCATTGGCCGCCTGAACGGAAACGCTGCCGGCTGCCGTGCGCGTCAGGTCCAGCGTCAGCACATCGCCGCGCTGCACCTGTTGCGTGCCGTCGCTCTTGACGACCGCCGCCACACCGTCGCCCTGGTCCGTGCAGCGGAACCCTGTGCCATCACTCGAACGCAGGGCGGGATTGGTGCTGCACAACGACGCCCCGTTCACCTTGGCCGTGGCGGTCAGGCCGTCGGATCCGGTGCTCGACTGCATGTTCGTGCCCAGCGACAGGATCACATCCGTCACCTGTCCGCTGACGGGCACCATGCCGACGAGCTTGGCGCTCTGCGAAGCAGTGACCTGGCCCCCAATGGCGTACTGAACGTGCACGGCCCCCAGCAGATCATGCACCACGCCGCCATACGACTGACGCAGGAAGCCCGTGTCGGTGTTGACCAGCAGCTTGGCGTCGGCAGCCATGAGCATGGGCAGGCTCCAGCGCACGGCAATGTTGGCAGCCGAATCATCGGAATCGTTGATGAACTCGAAAGCCGCTTCGCCATCGACGCTCTGAAGCATCTGACGATGATGATGCAGCGTATCGGCCGGCGTGGTGGGCCCGGCACAAAGCTGGTTGAGGTTTAACGCGGTGACCGTGCCGCCGATACCGTCGATGGCCTGATTGATCTCATCGACCGAAGCGGTCAGGCCGATGGCGGCGGCGCTGGGCGAGGCGAAGATCGTCTCACTGCGGTGGTCGGTGATCTGAGTGATGGCCGACGCTGCCGCGACAACTTCCGCCAGAGGAATAAACGTTGAGGGATCGGCTGGGAAACCGCTGGTGTTGATGTTCAGCGTCGCAGAGGAGTCGAGATAGATGTAGTTGGTCTGGCTGGCTGTGACCGCCTGCTGCGTGGCGCCGGCAAACACCAGGGCCTGGCCGTCAATGGTGCAGCGGCCGCCGCGCACGCCAACGCTCAGGTCACCGTCCTGGTACACGCGCAAATCGTTGGCCCGCCCACACGCCAGCAGCAGTCGCTGCAACATGCGGCGAAACTCCAGATGATACGGCGACCGCCCGGTGGCGATGTACTCCACGCCCGTCGCGGCATCCTCGGTCAGAGACAACAGTTCGGCATCTGTGGGATATCGTTCGCTCATGATTGGCCCCAGGTGAGTGTGAAGTTGCTTTGCATGTGCAGATTCGCCGGCGGCTGCGGCAAACGTTCGACGGTTGCAGGCTCCAGCTCCAACGGTGCATCCAACGTTTCACCGTCGCGCGACAGCGCCTGCAAACTCAGCGCGTGTTCTCCGTCCTCCAGATCATCCCGCCGCCAGCGCCACGCGAAGTTGTCCGCCCCCAGCGGCCCCACGCCCAGTTCGCCCAGTCCTAACCCCGGCCCCGTGGCCGCATCGAAGCCAAACGCGCCCTGTCCGAACAACGCGCCGAATCCACTGCGATGTTCACCGTCTGCCCACATCGGCTCATCATCCAACACCTGCTCGCCGTCAAGCACCGCGACGCGCGTGTCCACCGGCAATGTCTCATCTCGCACCAGCGACACCAGCGCCGCGCTTTGCACCGACGGCTGCCAACACGATGAAACAAGCCTCCTTGGCGGGTCGTCCGCATCAGCCGCCACCAGCTCGATCCGGCGCGGCAGACTGCGGTCGATGCTCAACCAGAGCTCGCGCTGTTCGCTGTCCCATACCACATCCGCCAGTTCCCCATCCACAAACACCCACACCACACGGTCGCCCTGCTGCGGCGCACGCCACCACAGATGCACCAGGCGCGGATGCTCGCCCGCTTCGGTGATCACCGGCCGCGCCAACACCAGCTCGAATACATCCTGCGTCGCACTGTCGGACTCGATACTGCTCACGGCGTCACCTGCACGTACTCAACGCGGTAATCCACCATCCAGCGCGGCCCGATGCGCCTTGCCGCGCCCGGCTCGAAACGAACCATCACCACGTTCTGAAGCTCATTGCCTTCCTGATCGATCAGTGTCGCGGGCAAACCGTCGAGCTTGTCTTCGATCGCATCGCCCAGCAGCTTCAAACCCACCAGCGAATCAGCCGCCAGTCGCCCCGTCTGTGTAATGCCTCGCCCGGTGCGGCCGTCGGATCGCAACGCCTCGCCGTCACCGCTGATCGGTGACTGCAACGTGTGCCGTAACTGACGCCCGCCGGTGTGCAATCGGCAGGGCCCGCTGTCAAAGAGGTTTTCACCATTAAAGCTGACGCTCATCACACACGCTCCAGTCGCACCACACCCAATCGCCGCTGCTGATCCGCAAAGCCGTCGCCATCCGCGTCGATCAGCACCACCGCCCGAGCGATTTGCTGCCTGAACCGCCGCTGATATTCCTCCTGCTTGCTCCGCAGGTTTTCGTTATCTCCCACCACCGCCGCGCCCCCGGCATACACCAGGGCCAGAGTGCCCAGCGTCTCCAGCCGAGCCATCAGCGACAGCGACACGATCGAGTCTTCGTTCAACTCTTCTTCCGGGTCGTCCGCATCGATGCCCAGCAGGCGGAGCAACTCATCGTGCACGATCACCGCCTGCGGCCCGAAGGTGCGCACCTGCACAGCGAGGTTCTGTCCATCACTGGAAGCGATGGCCGCATCCGTGCTGCGCGTGCGGAGCAGTGAGACCTGAAGTGTGTGTGCGTCACTGCGGCTCAACACTTCGTGCGCCACGCCGCCGATCAGCACCACATCTCCAGCCCCGACCGCAGCGGCCTCGAAGTCCGCCGTCGCACTGGTCAGCGTGGTGCCACTGAGAATGCCATCAACGACCGACACCCGCTGCTGTGAGGCGAACGGCAAGTCCGCAAACAGCATCGGCTCCTCAATCAGCAAATCACGATCACTCGAAAAGTTCATGACAGGTTCCTCAGACAGACGGCGAAAGGAAGAACATATTTAACTTAAATGTGTTGTTGCTTCTTTCGTCGAATACGGCCGGATACATCTGTAAAACAAAGCAAAACGGCCCGCCGGCGACGAGCCGGCAGACCGCGGCGGGGGTTCAAATCAGGCCGCGCTGGTGGCCAGGTTGTGGATCAGGCCATGTGCGTTTTCGTTGCGCAGTTCCAGCGTGTACTCGCCGATGACCTGGCCGCTGCTGCGGTCGCCGGTTTCAGCGAGGCCCTTGTAGTGGAAGCTGCGGCCGGCCAGCGGCAGCACCTCGATGCGCGAGGAGTCCAGCAGCAGCACCGCGTCGGCCGGAACCCAGCGGCTGAGCACGACGCGGCAGACGCCGAAGTCGCTTTCGTAGGCGCTGACCAGGTCGCGATAGCGCGTGTTGCGAGCGTCGTAGCTGCGCAGGGAGGTCATGAAGCTGTTGATCTGGCGCTTCTGGAAGCCGCTGACGACAATGGTGTCGATGCGGGCGTTGGATCGCTCCCAGATCGAACGCAACGCGGTGTTGAGCAGGTCTTCATCCAGCTCGGCGGCACTGGCATCAGTGACGTTGGTGCTCAGCGAGGGGATGATGCCGCGCAGTGTGCGCCGCGTGGAGGCATCACCATGCGGATTACTGGCGGGAGAGACGCCGTTGATCACGCAGTTTTCCAGGTCGCGCACTAGTTCGCGCAGACGCTCCTGCTTCTGGTAGTCCTGTTCGTCAGCCACAGCCAACTGGCGGGCGGCCAACTGCGAGCCGGAGACCTCGACTGTGGAGGTAAAGATCTGCGTGTAATTGCTGCGGCGGCTGCGACTGGTGAAGCGGGCGGCCGGGGCGTCGTCGCCTTCAAGAGCGGCATTGCCCAGGATGCGGATCACCTGTTCGTCAGCCAGATCCTCGGCGGTGGTGCTGCCGTAGCCGCGCACCACGGTCAGCGTGTTGCTGGAGACGTCGGTCACCAGCATCACTTCGCGCGAGCCTTCGACCTGGATCTGATCGCCCACGCGGAAGCGCGAGCCGTGCGCCACGTCAAACTGGGTGTCAACGTCGGGGTCGGTGAACGTGGCGTCATCGACGGCATCGGTGTTGGGCAGCAGCGTATCCTCGATCCACTCGTGAATGGTCGAGGTTGCTTCGCGCCGTGGATCGCCCAGATGATCCAGCAGCGGGGTTTCGTAAGGGCTGACGATGCCGATGATGTCGCTGACGTCTTCAGCGATCTCGGGCAGCGTGGCGCCGGCGGAATAGGTGGCTTTACCGGTGAACGACATTGAGAAAACTCCTTGTCAAGGTTGAATGTTTGCGGACACTGAAATCATTTAGCATTTAGGCTAAATGCAATCTTCTAACTCTTGCGACGCAGGCGCAGGTAGCGCAACAGGTCGCGGCGGTCGCCGCTGGCGCGGGCCTCGGCGGCGGCGTGCTCGGCGTGGGTCGGCTGATCTTCCACGGCCGGGCTCATGGAACGGGACGTTCGCGTGCGGCGAAACAAGTACGGCTTGCTCCGCTGAAGATCCTGCACCGCCAGCTTCACGTCCGGCTCATCCATCTCCAGCACCGCCCGCTCGGTCAGCAGTCTGGCAGCCTCCATGTCAACCACGTCGGACTCAGCCAACAGGGCGTCGATGCGCTGGCGGCGCTCCAAGGCGCTGATGGTCTGTTGTGCTTCGTCGAGTTGACTGGCCAGCTCATCGAGCTTGGAGCGGGTGGATTCGAGCTGCTGCTCGGCGGCCTGGGCACGCTTGCGATAGCGGATCGCTTCGGTCACGGGCACCAGTCGTGCCTCGGGCAGATCCGCCAAGGCGGACTTGTCGGTCGCGGCAGCTTCCTGGTTGGGGTTTACTTCGTTGACTTCAACAGTTTCGGTGACGTCGGTCATGGCGTTTACTCCGCACAATCGAGGTATCCCAGTTCGGCGAGCACCTGTCGCCGGGGGACGCCCAGTTCAAGTTTGAGTTGCGCGTCGCGCAGCTTCTGTGATTCGTTGGCCGGCAGCGGATCGGGCCACTCGATGCGCACGCTGCGCTGATCGGGTTCGGTGTGTAGCACGCCGGCCACGTCGGCGGCATGCAGGATCAACTCGCACAGGTCTTCGATGCCGCGACCGTAGCTGCTGCGCTTCTTGGAAGTGCGGGCGAGCAAGCCCATTAGCACGATGCGCAGGGCGTTTTCGCTGGTGAGGTTGCCGACCTTGCCGCGGATGATCCCGGCCGCCAAAGGGCTGATGCCGCTGGTTTTGTCCAGGGCTTCACGGATCTCCGCGATATGGGCGTCTTCAGATGGATTGGCCGCGTCGCCGCCGAACTCCTGAATGGCAGCGTCGGGATTATCGGTTGACCACATCTGACCGGGTCCAACGGGACGCTCCGTGAACTGTTCGATGCCTTTGCCCAGGTACATCTTGAACGACTGAAAAGTGACGCGGTTGGCGCGGTCGCTCAGGCGCGTGTTCAACTCGTTCTGCAGGCTGATCAGCGGCTCGACATCGCTCTGGCCCTCGAAGACGAACGGGCGCGGCAGGTTCTGGATGTGCACCACGGGCACCCGGCCCAGACGATTGACCTGCGTCTCGACCAGTGTGCGCGAATCGCCCAGCAGCGAGTGCGTGCCGAGATAGCCGGTGATGGTCTGATCAGTGAAAACCCGCGTGCGCTGGACCACGGTTCGGCGCGCGGTCAAGGTAGCGCCGCCGAGAACCCGGCCGCGCACGCGGGTGAGAAAGGAGGGCGATTCCAGATCGTTGG
Organism: uncultured Phycisphaeraceae bacterium; assembly: GCA_964471555.1. Classification (GTDB taxonomy): domain Bacteria; phylum Planctomycetota; class Phycisphaerae; order Phycisphaerales; family Phycisphaeraceae; genus JADLFV01. The sequence goes on along the minus strand of CAYYGM010000023.1, from coordinate 12,208 downwards.
TCCGCTGCTGGTAATGCACCACATAGGCGTCCAGCCGGCGGTAGTCATCGCTGTTGAGCAGCGGAATGCCGCGCGTCGGCTCAATCAACTCCACCAGCACGTCGCGCCCGTCAAGCTGCACCAGGGCATCGACGTGGCCATAGACCGAACCCAGCAACGCCAGATCCTGGAAGAAGCGGAATCCGCCGGCCGCGTCGAAGGTGCGGTTAAGCAGCGCCTCGATGGCGTCGGACAAGGTCGGATCTCCGGCGCAGGACTGGATGGTCAGCGGCCGCGCCAGCAGGAAGTCGATGCCCGCTCCGATGCGCCAGGCGATGTCGTTCTCGATGACCTGTTCGCGGGGTGGCGTGTCCGCGGCGTGATGGCGCAGGCGCTGGGGCAGGCCGAAGTACTGAGCAGGCTTGCCCTGGTCATTGGTGGGATTGCGGTAGTAGTCCCACAAGCGGCGCAGGCGGGGCAGCGTGACTGTGGTGTGCTCATCGAGCAGGGCTTGCAACAGGTCGGCTTCAAGCGTGGCGGGTGGGTCAACTGCGTTCATGTCGTTGCGGCTCCGGGTTGGAGGTCTCCACCCTTGGCCGCAGCGCAACGTTTGTGCGCGCCGAGCGGGGTTTTTTGGCGACAAAAAATTTATAAATAGATAAAAATCATAAAAATAAATTTTTTATCCACACTTCCAAAAAAATGAAAAATGCTGGCCAGCTTGTGCGCGCCGGCCCAAACGACCAAGAGTTGGGCTGGAAAAGAGTTCGATTGCCGATATAATCAGCAGTCATGGATCGATCTGAACAAGAATTGGTCATCCTGGAACAGATCAGCCAGATTCTCGGCGATGCGATCGAGTTGGAAGAGGTGTTTCAGAAGGCCATGGCCCTGGTCGGTGCCCGGCTGGGGGTACTGCGAGCGTCGCTTGTCCTCTGGGACGAGGCCAGCGAGCAGTTCCGCATTGCCGCCAGCGTGGGGCTGACGCCTCAGGAGGAGGCCCGTGGACGCTATGCCGTGGGTGAGGGCGTCACCGGGCGCGTGATCCAAACCGGCGAACCGGCCGTCATCAGCGACATCACCCAGCACCCCGACTTCCTGCAGCGAACCACGGCGCGTCAGGCAGCGACCAGCTTTATCTGCGTGCCTATCTCCGACGGCGACAGCCGCGTGGGTGCGGTCAGCGTCGATATCCCCTTTGTCGATGAATCGCGCCTCGCGGCCGACGCTCGGCTGATGAAGATCATTGCCGGCAACTTCGCCCAGACCATCCGCATCCATCACCTGGTCCAGCGCGAGAAGGACGAGCTGCTGGCTGAGAACCAGGCCCTGCGCGACAACCTGCTCAAGCAGTATCGCTTCGACAACATCATCGGCACCAGCCCTGTCATGCTCGACGTGCTGGCAACCATCGGGCAGGTGGCAAGCTCCCGCGCCACCGTCCTGCTGCTGGGTGAGACCGGCTGCGGCAAGGAACTGATCGCCAAGGCCATTCACTTCAACAGCCCCCGGAAGGATAAACCCCTTATCAGGGTGAATTGCGGCGCGCTATCTCCACAGTTGCTCGAATCCGAACTGTTCGGCCACGTCAAAGGCGCCTTCACCGGCGCGGTCAAGGACAAGGTCGGCCGCTTCGAGGCAGCAGAAGGCGGCACTATCTTCCTCGACGAAGTGGGCACGCTAACACCGGAGTTGCAGGTCCGCCTGCTGCGCGTCTTGCAGGAGCGCGAGTTCGAGCGCGTGGGCGATCACCGCACCATCAAGGTCGATTGCCGCGTTATTGCCGCCACCAACCTGCGTCTGGAAGAAGAAGTCCGCAAAGGTAATTTCCGCGACGACCTCTACTACCGCCTGAACGTGGTCAGCATTCACCTGCCCGCCCTGCGCAACCGCCGCGAGGACATTCCCAAGCTGATCGACCACTTTCTCGATCGTTACAACAAGGAAAACAGCCGCGATTTGAGCAAGATCAGCCGCGATGTACTCAACGTGCTGCTGCGTTATCCCTGGCCCGGCAACGTGCGCGAGTTGGAAAATACGATCGAACGGGCCGTGGTGCTCTCAACCAGCGACCAGTTCACCGAGGATCTGCTGCCGCTGCAGATCCGCATGTACGCTCAGCAGACACGCAGCGACGTGATGGACGAGTCGATTGAGGCTTTGACCGCCAAGCTGGCCGAGCTGGCCATCAAGCAGTACCGCGGTTACGAGGGTGAAATCTGGACGCTGGTGATAAACGACGTCGAGCGCCAGCTCATCCGTGAAGCTCTGGACTACAACGACGGCGTCAAGCTGCGCACGGCCGACTTCCTGGGCATCAACCGCAACACGCTCAACAAAAAAGTCAAAGTGCTCAACATCGAGGAATAGCCACGAAGGCACGAAGAACACGAAGAGAAAACAAGAGAATGTCGCCTTGTCTTTGTGTCCTTCGTGCCTTCGTGGCCAACGGCTCATCTTTGAAGCTACACTGACCATCATGCGACGGGCGTTGATCTTCTGTTGCCTGTTGATTGCAGCCTGCGGGCGGGTGCAGCCGCCGGCGGATTTCGTGTTCATCACCGATGCGCCGCACAATCGCCGCGATCCGCAGAAGATGTCCTACATGCACGACATCCGCCTGACACACAACCTTTTCGAGACGCTGGTCAATCTCGATTTTTCCGACATGTCCATCGAACCGGCCGGGGCGACGAGCTGGGACATCTCCGACGACGGGCTGACCTATACCTTCCATCTGCGTCCCGAAGCCCGCTGGTCCAACGGGGATCCGGTCACTGCCCACGATTACCTCTACGCCTGGCGTCGCGCCATGACGCCGGACCTGGCTACGCCCTATGCCGACCTGGTGTTTTACATCCGCGGAGCCAAGGCGTTTTTTGACTTCAGAAGCGTGCAGTTGAAAGCCTACGCACAGAACATGGCCCGTTCGGACGGCGCGGCTGAGCCGGCCATGAGCGATGAAGACCGCGCCCGACTGATCTGGGATCTGGCCCTCGATCATTTCAACCAGCACGTCGGGCTACGCGCACCGGATGACCTGACGCTGGTAGTGGAACTGGAACACCCCACGCCCTACTTCCTGCAACTGGTCGCCTTCGCCACCTTCATGCCGGTGCACGCCAAGTCAGTCGAGGCCAACACCCACTTCGATCCCAACACCGGCCAATGGGAGGTCGCCAACGCCTACTGGCATCGCCGCGATCAACTGATCACCAACGGGCCTTACGTGTTGGGTGACGTCAAATTTCGCCAGCACACGGACCTGCTCGCTTCGCCCACCTATTGGAACCGCGCTGTGATGCGCAACCATTCGATCCGTGAGTTGATCGTGGAGTCGCCCAACACCGCCCTGCTGCTGTTCGAACGGGGACAGGCGGACTTCTGGCCCGGCGCCCCGGGTGGGCAGTTCGGCGAAACACTGATCAAGCAGAAACGCGGCGACGTGCACACCGTCACCATGGCTGGGACTTATTTCTACAACTACAACTGTGCGGACAAACTGCCCGACGGCCGCGACAATCCGCTCAAGGACGTCCGCGTTCGCCGCGCCTTGTCCATGGCCATCGACCGCCAGGCCCTGACCCGATTCGTCACCGGTCTGGGTGAGCCGCCCGCCTACACCTTCATTCCGCCGGGTGCGTTACCCAATTACGATCCGCCCGTCGAGGTCGGCGTCCACTTCGATCCAGCCGCCGCCCGCAAACTGCTGGCCGAAGCTGGTTATCCCGATCCATCCCAAATCACCGGCCTGTCGATCCTCTTCGCACCGATCAGCATCCATGAAGACGTCGCCCAGGCCATCGCCCACATGTGGCAGGAACACCTGGGCGTACAGGTGGCGCTGGACGTGATGGACCCCAAGGCTGCGGCCCAGAAAAAACTCGATCGCCAGTTCTCCATCTCCCGCTCCGGCTGGTTCGGTGACTATCCCGATCCCAACACCTGGCTCGAAATGCGCGTCACCGGCGCTCCCAACAATCTCTGCAACTGGTCCAATGCCCGCTACGATCAACTGATCCACGACTCGATGAACGAAATGGACCCCGCCAAACGTACGAAGATGCTGCGCGAAGCCGAGACCATTCTCATCCAGGAGCAGCCCATGGCTTTGCTGTTCCACTACGTTTTCCTGAACATGTACCGTAGCGACCAGATCGCCGGCCTCGACTCCAACGCCTGGGGCCGCTGGCGGATGGAAAATGTGAAAGTGAACAGGAAACCCGAATGACGAATCAATTTCCAATGACGAATGTCCGAATGACGAAGGGGTCATAATTTCATCACTTGAGTATTCGTCATTGATTCGTCATTCGAATTTCGTCATTCGGGTTTCCGCCCTTATATTGGGCGGCCATGCTCAACCTGATCCTGCGACGTCTGCTGCAATTGCCGATCATCCTGGCGGTGATCTTCGCCATCACGTTCACGCTGGCGTGGCTGGTCCCGGGCAATCCGCTGCAGAATGAGGAGCGGCAGATCAGTCCGGAGATCGCGGCCGCCATGCAGCGGCGCTATCACCTGGACAACCCCCGGAAGTTTTTAACCGAGTATCTGGAGGGCGTGTTTTTCCGGGCCGATTTCGGGCCGTCGATGGTGTATCAGGACTGGACGGTCAGCGAGATCATCGGCGGCGCCCTGCCGGTCAGCGTTACACTGGGTGCCGCGGCTATCGCGGTGGGGTTGATCCTCGGCACCACGGCTGGTGTGGCGGGAGCATTGCGCCCGGGTTCGATGTGGGACGCTTCCAGCCTGGTCATTGCACTGATCGGCGTCAGTCTGCCCAGCTTCGTCACCGGCTCGGTCCTGCTGGTCGTCTTCGGCGGCTTGCTGGCGTGGTTTCCCGTCAGCGGTTGGGGAAGTCCGCAACAGGTCGTGCTGCCCGCCATCACGCTGGGACTGATGCCGGCCGCATACATCGCACGACTGATCCGCCTGAGCCTGGCTGACGTGATGAGCAGCGACTTCGTGCGCACCGCCCGGGCCAAGGGTCTATCCCAGCGGCAGGCCCTGTTCCGCCACGCCTTCAAGGTCGCCTTCCTGCCCGTGCTCAGCTTCCTCGGCCCCGCGGCGGCCTACGCCATGACCGGCTCGTTCGTCGTCGAAAAGGTCTTCAACATCCCCGGCCTTGGCCAGCATTTCATCAATGCCGTGCTGGCCAAGGACCAGTTCCTGATCCTCGGCGTCGTGCTGCTGTTCTCCACCATGCTGGTGCTGTTCAACCTGATTGTTGACGTGCTCTATGCGTACGTGGATCCGCGGATTGAGATGGGGTGAACGGGTGAAAGTGAAAAGCGCAAAGTGAAAAGTGAAAATCAGAACACTCGCCCAAGGTGGGTTTGCATATTTTCATTTTTCACTTTGCGCTTTTCACTTTTTTCCACCCTCCCATCGGCTCACGCTTGCTGCGATGCAGGAACCACAGCAGCACGGCCGCACCGATGATCATGGCAGCGCTGAGCCACTGGCCGCGCGTGGTGCCGAATAGTTGAAAGCCGATCTGCTCGTCCGGCTGACGAAACTGCTCGCAGCAGATGCGGGCGATGGCGTAGCCGATCAGGAACACCGCGCCCACCGACCCGGGCTTGCGCGGTTTGTGATAGAACCACAGCATCACCAGAAACAGCAGCAGCCCCTCTGTCGCGGCTTCATACAACTGTGACGGATGGCGCGGCAGCCGTTCGGGGTCGCTGGGAAAGATCACCGCCAGGGGAAAATCGCGGGACACCGCTCGCCCCCACAGTTCGCCGTTGACGAAGTTGGCGATGCGGCCGAAGAACAACCCCAGCGGCGCGGCGAAGGCCATCAGATCCCAGACAAACATCACCGGCTGCTTGTTTTTGTGGGCCAGCCACCACGATGTCAGGGTGCCGCCGATGACGCCGCCGTGAAACGACATGCCGCCCTTGTTCAACGCCAGCAGGTGCCAGAAGGGAATCTCCTTGTTGAACGTCCACAGCAGTGCCGGCTCATAGAACAGCACGTATCCCAACCGCCCGCCGATGACAATACCCAGCGCCAGCGTTACCACCAGATCGCCCGCCTTGCGATAATCCAGATCGCATCGCCCCACCCGCAGCACGCGGCGAATCCACAGCCATGCAATGAAAAACCCCGCCAGGTACGACAACCCGTACCAGCGGACGGGCCCGATGGCGTAGGGTGAAAGGTCGTGATAGTAGAGGGCGAGGGTCGTCATGTTTAGCGTGCGAGCTTGCTCGCACATCAACGCAGGGGCGAGCAAGCTCACCCGCTAAACGGGTTATCGTCGTCGTTTCTTTCTTCTGTTCTGCTTGATCTTCATCGACTGCTTGTGCGCTTTCTTTGCACCCTGGGGTTGCTTGCGGCCTTTCTTCTCCTGCTTCTGCTTGCGAGAGAGCGGCTCGACCACCACTAATTCCATGCGACGGCGGGGCAGGTCGATGCGGGCGATGCGCACGGTGAAGGTGTCGCCGATGGTGATGGTCTTGCCGCTGCGCTGGGCGACCAGGGCCCCGGTGTTGCGGTTAAGTTGCCAGCGCTCGTCGGGCGGCCCGGGCAGATCCTCCAGCGGCACGAAGCCGTCAACCAGGTATTTGTCCAACTCCACGAACGCCCCGCTGCCGGTGACGCCGGTGACGGTGCCCGCGTAGTCCTCACCGAGTTGATCGCTCAGCAACTCCAGCACCAGGTACGTACGCAGCTCGCGCTCGGCGGACTCGCTGTTGACCTCGGTGGCGGAGCAGTGCTTGCCGATCTGGCTCAGCGTCTGCTCATCGGGAAGCTCATCGCGCAGGGCCTGCTTGATCTGCCGGCGTTTGCCGCTGCGGGCGTCGAGGTAAGCATCAATGCCGCGATGCACGACCAGATCGACGTAGCGACGAATGGGCGACGTGAAGTGCGTGTAGTGCTCACTGGCCAGGGCGAAGTGCCCGACCAGCAGCGGCGCGTACTCGGCCTTGCTGAGCGTCTTGAGCACCGCCAAATGCACCGCATGTTGAGCGGGCTTACCGCGCACGGCATCGAGCAACCCCTGCAACTGCCGGCGATCGGGGCGCGAAGGAATGTTGTAGCCGGCCACGCGCGTAAAGCGCTCCAGTTCCGACAGATCGTGCGGATCCGGGTCGGCATGCACGCGGCGCAGCATGGCCGCATCCAGCGAATCGAACAGCCGGGCGGCTGCTTCGTTGGCTTCGACCATGAACATCTCGATCAGCGTGTGCGTGAAGGCGTCATCTTCCGGCACCGCATCGATCACCCGGCCGCTCTCGTCGAAGATCAACTCCACCTGCGGCAGCCCCAGCACAATCATGCCCTCATCCAGCCGCCGCTTGCGGATCACCTTGGCCAGTTCGTCCATCAACTGCAAGGTGGGAATCAACTGCCGGGGATACTTGGGCTCGCTACCGGCCGGCACGTGCTTGATCGCTTCGCGCAGGTCGCCGTCGATCAGGGCCTGGGCCTCCAGGTACGTCAGTCGCTTGGCCGAGCGAATCACGGATCGCGCAAAGCGGGCGTCCTGCACATGGCCGTCGCTGTCGTAACGGATGAAGCAACTCTTGGCGTAGCGGTTGACGCCCTCCTGCAGCGAACATACGCCGTTGGACAGCAACTCCGGCAACATGGGAATCACGCGACGTGGCAGGTACGTGGAGTTGCCGCGCTGCTGTGCTTGTTCATCCAGCGCCGAGCCGGGACGTACGAAATGAGCCACGTCAGCGATGTGCACGCCCAGTTGGTAGCCGCCGTCGTCGGTGCGTTCGATGCTGATCGCGTCGTCGTAGTCTTTGGCGTCGGGTGGATCGATGGTGCAGATGAACAGGCTCGTCAGGTCTTCGCGTCCCGGCGGCAGGGCATCGGGCCTGAATGATGCGGCCGCACGTCGGGCTTCTTCCACCACCGGCTCGGGAAATTGATCGGGCAGGCCGAAGGCGTGCATCACAGCCAGCGTTTCGACATCGGGCTGCCCCGCTTCGCCGAGCACCTCGGTGATCACACCGGTGGGCAGTTGATTGCCGGTCGGCTCACCGCGATCGACCAGTTCGATGACCACCTTGTCGCCGGCCTTGGCGTTGCGGGCCTGCGGATCGTGGATGACCACCGGATCGTGCAGGGCACTGCCATCAACAACGACCAGCCAACGGTTGCCTTTGCGAACGAGCGTGCCGGCATAGCGGCGATCGGTGTGATGTAGGATCTCGATGATCTGTCCGGCGTAGGAAGCCTGCCCGCCCCGCCGTTCCTTGCGAACCTTGGCTCGGACACGGTCGCCGGTGATGGCATCGAGGCTGTCGCCGGGCGGGATGAACAGGTCGCCGTGCTCGGTGGGTGAATCGGGGATGACGAAGCCGAAGCCGCGCTCGTGCCGGCGAAAGGAGCCGGTGACGAATCTACCCATGGGCGGCAGGACAATCTGCCCGCCGCCGCTGCGCAGAACCCGGCCTTCCTGGACCAGCTCATCCAGACAGCGACGGAACATCTCGAACTGGTCCTGGGGGATGGACAGTTCCGCAGCAAGATCCCGCACCCCGCGCGGCTCGTAGCGGCGGTCGGCCATGTAATCCAGAATGCGTTCGGTGTAGTGGTTGGACAAGGGATATCAGTTTCTGATGATGCGTACGAAACGGGGAACAAGGCCATCGAGTTCCCGGCAGCCAGTTGTTATGCTACCGGAGAATCGTGGTCGGAAACAGCAAGGGGTACCTATGGCCGCCACCGAAGACATCCTCCGCCGGGCTCGCGAACTGGGCAAGCTCATCGCCGATCACGAGGCGGCCAGGCAACTGACCGAAACGTTGGAAAGCCTGAAGCAGGACACGGACGCCCAGCGCGCCTTGTCCGACTTCGAGCGCCACGTGCAATCGCTGGGCGAGAAGCAGGAGGCCGGCAAACCCATCGAGGTCGAAGACAAGCGTAAGTTGGAGTCGCTGCAACTGGCGGTGGCCCGCAACCCGCTGCTGCGCGATCTTCAGATTCGGCAGATGAATTACCTCGATCTGTTGCGGCAGGTGGAAGAAGCGATGCGACAGGAGTATGAGCCGCCGGAGTTGTCTGATGGGTGATGGATCATGGATGATCTGAAAAAGCACTGACTTGAACATCATCCATCATCGATCATCCCTGATCCTGCTTATTTGCCCGCCACCGACAGATCTTCCTCACTGAAGCTGAACGGCGGCTGGGTCAGCACGGTGTGCCATTGCAGGGCGGCCTGCTGCAGAGCGGGCCAGTTCTTGCCGAACGCCGCGGCATCGATGCTGGGCGGAGCAGCCACGGCGCTCTTGAGAGCCTCGCGGGCCTGCCGCAGCACCATGTCGCACAGCTTGACCATCTCGAGGTGATCGCGCTCGGTCTCTTCATCCAAGGCAGCGCCCGGCGTCTGCTGGGTGATCAGTTCCATGTAGCGGCAGGCGGCCCGGGCCAACTGGCGGAATGACTGATCCACCGCCTCGCCGTTGGCAGCTTTCACCTGGATCTTCTGCAGCAGCGAACGCATGGCCTCGCGCTCAGAGTCATAGGTCAGCGTGGGCTTGCCGACGTGCCGCTTGATCTGTTCGTTGAGGGCCTGCTGCACCTGCTCCACCGCGTCCAACTCGATCAATGCCAGCAGCAGTTGTCGCACCACTTCCTGGACCTGCTCCACGTTGACCTGCCGGCCGAGCGTGGTCACCAGATTCTGCCGCTGTTCCTGTGACAACGTGGAGGCATCGCCGCCCTTCACCGCTCGCACAGCCCAGTAGCGCACGGCCGGGTTCTCATCCTCGATCCCCTTGAGGATCAGGCTCACCACGTGTTGGTCTTTGATCAGACGCCAACTGACGACCATGGTGTTCAGCCGCACCACCACCTGGCGGGCAAGCTCTTTCTGCTTCGCCTCTTCGTCATCGCCGTCGGGCGGCGTCGGTTTGTTCATGGCTGCCGAGGCATCCAGCTTCCGGGCGACAAGGGCGGAGTACTGCTCGTTGAATGATTTGCTGCCGCCCTTTTCCAGCGGCGCGACCAGCTCGTTGCGGCCGTCGACGATCGCGTCTTCCTGGCCGCCGACTAACTGGTGAACGTAATAGTCGACGTAAGCCTGCACCGTCTGCAACTGCTCGGCAGAGAACGGCCCATCGACCTGATACATCTCAGCGGGAATGGTGGGACGCGCTTGATCCTGGGCCTGTACCGCCACGACCGCGAACATCGTGACAAGGACACATGCCCACCCAGCCATCGGCCATGAAGTGAACTTCATTCGAACCCTCGCAGATTCCAAAGCGACGCCAACCCATCAACTCCGTTCGCCAACGCCCGCAACGGCAATCCGCAGGCATACAGGGTGGGGTGGCAAGTTACCAGCCCGTTTGGACACTGTCAAACCTTTGCGCGACCCGCTGCCGCGCTCAACTACTTTACAACATTAACGTTGCGCCATGATACACTGCCTCGGGTTTTTGTACCGCCCGCCGGAGAAAATGTCCATGTATCGACAGATTCGCTTCAATCGCTCGTCACGTGCCGTGCGGGTTCTGCCCATGATCCAGGGCGGACGCCCCGTCAGCCTCGATAATCCCAACCTGGATCAGGTGGTGGCTCGCGCCCTCAAACAAACCCCCTTCCGCAGTGAGTTGGGCGAAACCCGCCTGGTCGAAGGCCGCGTGATCCTGGCGGGACTGGGCCCTGCCGAGCAGGTCAGCGCCGCCATCTGGCGTCGGGCTGCGGCTGCCGTGTTGCGCTGCGCCTTTGGCAACCGCCTGCCCGCCCTGCATTGGGCCGATCCGGCCGCGGTCAACGATCGGCTGCCCGCCCCCGAAGCCGCATCCGCTATCGCCGCCGCCGTCAATCTGGCTAACTTCGAGTTCAGCGACTTCCGCAGCAAGGCCGTCGGCCAGCAGGACCGGCCGCTCGACCTGGATTTATCCATCGACGGCAGCAAAAAAAATACCGATGCCCTCCGCGACAGCCTGCTGGTGGGCACATCCGTTGACATCGCCCGCCGCCTGGCCGCCACGCCCCCCAACGTGGCCAACCCCGCTTACATGGCCCGCTTCTGCCGCGACCTGGCCCGCAAAACGACCGGCCTGCGCTGCTCCATCATCGATCGGGCCAAAGCCAAACAGTTGCACATGGGCGGCCTCCTGGCTGTCGGCTCCGGCGGCTCCGCCCCGCCACTCATGATCGTGCTGGAATACGAGGGGCGAGCAAGCTCGCCCGCTAAACGCTCCAATCAAAAATCAAAAATTAAAAATCAAAAATCTCAGCCCATCCTGCTGGTCGGCAAGGCCGTCACCTTCGATACCGGCGGCTACTCGCTCAAGCCCGGCGGCGGCAAGACCATGAAGTACGACAAGTGTGGCGGCTGTGCCGTCATCGCTGCCATGGTCGCGGCCGCCCAACTGAAGCTGCCCCAACGCCTGGTCGCCCTCGTCCCCTGCGTCGAGAACATGATCGACAGCGCCAGCTACCGCGTTGACGACATCGTCACCTTCACCAATGGCGTCACCTGTGAAGTGACCAACACCGACGCCGAGGGCCGCCTCATCCTCGCCGACGCACTGGCCTACGGCACCAAGCGCTACCAGCCGCGCATCGTGGTCGATCTGGCCACGCTCACCGGCGGCGTCAGCGTAGCATTGGGCCCGTTCTGTGCCGGCCTGTTTGCCAACGACGACAAGCTGGCTGAGCAGTTCATCACCGCCGGCCAGAGCAGTGGCGATCGTCTGTGGCGCTTGCCCCTGTGGAACGAACTGCGCGACATGATGAAAGGCTCGCACGCCGACCTGATCAACGCCAACGACAAGCGCTGGGCCCACTCCGGCCAGGGGGCAGGCTTCCTGTCCTTCTTCGTGGGCGACGACGCAGCACGCCAGATGCCCACCCTGCCCTGGGCCCACCTGGACATCGCCGCCGTGGCCAACACCGAAGGCGACAGCGTGGAACTAGCCAAAGGCCCCACCGGCTTCGGCGTCCGCCTGCTGATCGACTGGCTGAAAGACAACGCATAACGACGATCAGTTTGAACCGCAGAGACGCAGAGGACGCGGAGGAAGACAGAAAACGCTGATAAACGCGGATGGGACACAGATGAACGCGGATGAATTCAGCGTTTTGCTTTATCTGTGTTCATCTGCGTCTGATCTGCGTTTATCTGCGGTTACTTCTCTTCTCTGTGTTCTCTGCGTCTCTGCGGTTCAATGCCTTTTTCACCGCAGCTTGATCGTCGCCAACGCCGCGGCGGCCAGCAATGCGGGGATCAGCCAGAAGCGCA
>CAYYGM010000022.1:0-38298 GCA_964471555.1 uncultured Phycisphaeraceae bacterium | reverse complement strand
TTCCAGTTGTCGCCGAGGATCTGCAGGTCCGCCAGGTTGACCGTGCCGTCGCCGGTGAAGTCAGCCTGCGCCCAGGCGGCGGTGGTGGACTGCCAGTTGTCGCCGAGGATCTGCAGGTCAGCGAGATTGACCATGCCATCGTTGTTGGCGTCGCCGGCATGGGCGAAGGGCGAACTATCGGAGATCAGAATGTTGTCGAGAATGAACGGCACGAAGGGGCTGCTGGTGTTGGTGTTGCCGCCGCCGAGGCGCACGCGGCCGATGTCACCCCAGTCCACCGTGGTGGTGTAAGCCTGGCCCCCGATCGCGGTTGCGATGTTTTCCCCCGCGCTGAGGTCCGGATTGATCCATAAGCTGACCGACTCGTTGGTACCGGAGCCGCCCATGACAATCTTGACCAGCAGGGTGGAGTAGTTGGTGGTAGCCACACCGCTGTCCAGGGATGTGGCGCCATCGACATCCACGCGATCGATGGTCCAGTTGGTGAAACCGGAACCGCTGCCGATGAGCATGCGTTTGCCGGAACCGTCGGCCGATTCCAGTTGCAGACCAAAGAAACGATTGTCGCCGCTGAGGGCCTGTGCATCGAAGCTGACGTAGTAGGTGTTGTCCGCCACGTCAGCCAGCGGCGTGGCCAGGTAACGATAGATCGTGGCGCTGTTGGTGGCTGTGGTGGGGACGATGGATTGGTCGTTGATGACTTTGATGTTGCTGGTGCCGGTGGCCGTGCCGTTGTCGAGCACCCAGGCGTTGATGCCGGTGCTGTTTTTCTGATCGGTGGTCCAGCCGGTACCGCCGCTCTGTCCGATCAACTCCACGGGTGACGCCCCGGTTCCGCCGTAGCTGAAATCCTCCGAGGCCAGAACAGTCGCCCAGGTGTTGCTGGCACCCAGCGCCAGGCAGATGCCGGCCAATGCACATGTGACCCAGAAGTGACATTGCTTCATGATTGATCCTCCTAAAGGGATACGGGCAAACACGGATGAGGAACACGGAGAGGTTGGTTTTGCTCATCCATTTGGAACGTATCTTGTCAAAAAACATTACAAATCACGTAACAATAATGATGATAACGTTGATTTATCGAAATGAAATGATAAAAAACTATGATTTGTTGCCCATTCCTCGCCTCTGGGAGGTGTCCCCGAGATGCCCGATGCCCGCCCCATTCAACTGGTGATCATCAACCATTACCACCATGTGCGCAAAGGCCGATTTCTGCCGATCATCCTACCGTCCGACGCCCATCGCATCGAGCTGATGACTGGCGGACGGGGCTGGTTTCGCCACGAGGACGACTGGGTGGAGGCAACGGCCGGCATGCTGCTGTGGCATGGGCCGGGCGAATCGACCATCGCCCGCTGCGATCAGAAGGATCCCTACAGTTGCCTGGTGGTGCACCTGAAGTTTCCGCCCGACACGCCGCGACCGGTGCCCCGTATCTCACTGTGGCCGCAACTCAACGAGGTGATGGCCCTGACCCGGCAACTGGTGCGCTGCTACGTCGATGACCGCTTTAACCATCAGGTGTTGATGGACTATGCCTACGACAGTCTGCTGTTCCAGGCTCAGCTTTACCATCACTTCAGCGAGCGATCCCAGTTGCCGACGGGGCTGATCCGCGTGCTGGACGTCATCGAGCACCGCTATCACGAGCCGCTGTGCCTGGAGGATCTTGCGGCAATCAGCGGCTGGAGTGTGGCCCATCTCTATGCGGTTTTCAAGCAGCATTTGAACCAGTCGCCGCACCAGGTGCTGATCGATCGCCGCCTGCGCGCCGCCCGCGAACGACTGACGCTGACCAGCGATCCGATCAAACAGATCAGCCACGACTGCGGCTTCTCCAATGCCTCGGCCATGTGCCGCCGCTTTCAGATGGTGATGGGTGTTTCTCCGGCCAACTATCGTCGCCACCACACGCAGGCGGGTGGCCAAACCAGGTCGAATGCCTGAGTTGCCGCGACATACCTGCCGCTGCTTCAGCCGGCTGATGGTGCAGGTGAACTGCGGTGTCGTATCAGTGTCGGCTGCCCCGCAGAATACCACGCAATATTTGCCGGAAACCATCCACGCCAGTTCTGGATGAATATTCTTGGTTCGTGCATTATTTTGCATCACGGCTAGATATTTAAATAAATCTTTAATTAAAAATAACTTATATATTTTCATATTTGTTTTCGTGAAATAGTCGTTGCAAGAATTGCTGAATATTGGTTGACTGTTTGGGGAATCTTTTTATGATCGGTTACATGTCTGTCACCGAAATCGCCAAGCGTGCGGGTGTCTCGGCCTCCACGGTCTCTCGCGTGATCAACAGCTACCCCAACGTGTCGCCCGCCAGCGTCAAGCGGGTCACGCAGGCCATGGAGAGGCTCGGCTATGAGGCTTTGCCGCGCGGCCGCGGCGGGCGTCGTAGCGAGCTGGACTGCGTGGCGCTGCTGGTCAGTTCGCATCACATGTTCGACCCCTACGCATCGACCGGCTACCTGTTCGTGCGGGCCGTGGAGCAGGCGCTGAGCAAGCGGCGTCTGGCCATGATCGTGGCCTACATCGCTGAGTCCAACCAACTGCCCGAATATGTGCTGCGGGGCAAGGTGCGCGGGGCGATCGTGACCGGCCACAACCCGACGGATGAGCTGGTTGACAGCCTGGAGCATGTGCCGCACGTCTGGCTGCACTCTCACCGCACCAGGACCGGCGACGTGGTGCTGGCCGGTAACGAGCAGATTGGACGGTTAGCTGCCGAGCACCTTCTGGGGCGCGGTCATCGTCACCTGGGAGCGATCAACATTCTTCCCGAGGCCGCTGCCAAAGCCCGTGTGCGGTACTTCCGTTACATGGTAGAGGAAGCCGGCCGCACATGCGCCGCCTACACCGCGTCGCAGGATCTCACGAAGATGTGGGAAGTCGATCTGGACATGACGTGGTTCGAGCAGCAGGTGGCTGAGCAGGTCGATCGCATGCTGGCAGATTCGCCGCGGCCGACTGGGTTGCTGATCCCTTCTGACTTTCAAGCGGCGGTGGCGCATGCCGTGTTGCAGCAGCGAGGCGTGAAGGTCGGCATCGATCTGGAGCTGGTCAGTACGGACAACGAACAGGGCGCGCGGATGGGCTTGTACCCGCGTCCGGCCACGATCGATTTGAATCCCCAGGCAGCCGGTCGTCGTGCCGTTGATCATCTGATGATGCGCATCGCCAATCCGGACTATGAAAACGTGCAGGTGGTGTTGAAGCCCACCTTGATCCCGGGCGTTTCTTTACGCGATGACTGGTCAGACACTCCGGCAGAGTGAACGAACCTGTTCGTGGTTCGTGATTGACTGCCAGTTGCATTCTTGAAAGCAGAACAAAGGGAGAAACGGATGAAGAGGGTGGTCATAGCACAATATCTTGCCGTTGTTCCCGCCACGGGGTCGGCCCTGTCCGCCCGGGGCACGACTGTGGCGCGCCGGAGGTTCGACGAAGGTGCTGGCCATCCTGCCGCCAACTCGGTGGCCAGCGCCGCGATGGGCCTCAATGACTCTGCTGCTGGTTGGAGGCTTGTTGTCGGCTCGCCGTCGTCGTGCGTCATGGTTTGAATGAGATCTTAAGCAGTGAATGCTTCTTGGGCTCTTTCCTTACTTGTTTCCATCCCAGTGGGATGAAAAGGATCTGCGATGAATTGGTTTCTTCGTTGTCGGCGTTCCGCTTTTACGCTGATTGAGTTGCTGGTGGTGATTTCCATCATTGCCCTGCTCATCTCTATCCTCCTGCCCGCGTTAAGAAGGGCCAGGCAGACCGCCCTGGTGACTCAGTGTCTGTCCAATGTTCGCACGATAGCCACAGCCATGGCAGCGTATGAGTGTGACGAAGGTCGCCTGCCTTTGCACCTTTACGAAATCGTGGGCAGTAGTGACTTCTGGTCGCCGCAGCAGTTATCGACACAGAACCCCCCGGCTGATGTGCGTCCGATGTACAAGCCGTACATGCAATCGGCTGACTATTTTCATTGCCCGATGTTGCCGGAGCTGGAGCGAGACATTGACACATCGCCTGCCGGTTATGGGCCGCGTCGTATTTACGGAGATTATCCTTTGGCCCCAGGCTTTTTCGCGTATTCGCCCGATGGGACGACATTCACTAAAAAACATGAGGATCTGTGGACACGTAGTGGTGATATCTGGGAATACAACAACCGACGTTTTTCCGTGGTGGCATTCGATCGAATGTCGTATCAGGTGGGCAAGCGGACAATCGTCAATCACCTTCCGCCGAAGGTTGCAGCCCAGGTGAATTACTTCAACGACCCTTCTGTTTCACCCTACCTGGTGTCAGAGTATCGCGTCGATGACGTGCTTGCGGGCGGAATCGATGTGGTGCGTGAAAGGGCAGACGCCAACTATTCATTCTCAGACGGCCATGCCGCCAACCTTCAAGGAAGCGATGATCGGCTCGTCGAGGTCTATGCACCGCGGATGGGGACGACTGAGAACTGGTCGATGCCGGCTAATTGATGCAATCGTGTTATTGATCGAGGCGACTCTCTGTTTCAATTTACTCACGGAGCAGGTTTTTATGCAAAAGCGTGGTTTTTCGGCTTTGATGATGGTGCTGACAGGATGCGCGATGCTGATCGTTGAATCAGCCTACGCAGAACTGCAAGCAAATGTCCGCAACGGCATCGTGTTTTCTGATCCCCGGTTGTTCGGCGGCTGGCCCGCCAACTACGGCCTGTGGCAGTGGGATGATGAGGTGCTGGTCAGCTTTGCGCTTTGTCCCTTCATCCAGCGCAGCGACTTCCACAATATCGATGACAAGGCCTACCAGTGCGAGGTGTTTGCCCGCTCGCTCGATGGCGGCAACACCTGGACCATCGAGGAACATCCGGAGGTCAGTATTCCCGGTCGCTTCGATGAAGATGGTCGTTACGTGAAAAATGATTCGTATCCGCCAATCCCGAAAGCGGTCGATTGTCCCGGCAACATTGACTTCGGGAACCCTGATTTTGCCCTGCGTGCGTGGCGCTCCACGTTTTTCATTTCCCACGATCGCGGCCACAACTGGCAAGGCCCTTACAAGCTGCCGGACTTCGGCTTCCAGACCGTGTCCGCGCGCACCAACTACATCGTCACCGGGCCGCAGAGTTGCCGGTTGTTCTATTCGGTCACCAATGTGGATCGAAAGCTCGGCGAACATGGGCGAATCATGATGGTCGAGACGACCGACGGCGGCAAAACCTTCCAGCACGTTGCGTGGATCTGCGCCGATCCGCTGGAAGGGCTGGATAACAGCTCTCTGCCGGCCTACGCGATCATGCCCGGCGTGTTGGCGATGCCGGACGGCGTGATGCTGTCAACGATCCGCTGGCGCATCAAAAAGGATTACTGGATCGATCTGGCTGGCTCGAGTGACGGCGGACGCACCTGGTCCAAGTGGAGCGATCTTCGCATCGACAACGGCAACCCCGCCAGCATCGTGAGTCTTGGCGGTCAGCGCATTGTCATGGTCTATGGCTGGCGCAATCGTCCGTTCGGTTTACGCGGGCGCATCAGCGAGGATGGCGGCCGCACCTGGTCGGATGAATATGTGCTGCGTGACGACGGCCGCGAATGGGATCTGGGTTACGTCCGTGCCGCTGCCATGCCCGACGGCCAGGTGCTGGTGGTTTACTACTACACCACGCAGGAACTCCGTCCTGAGCACATTGCTTTCACCTTGTGGACCCCGCCGGCACCTGAAACGCCGGCCCCGACCAACTGACAGGTATCGTTTCATGTGATTCGATTGCAGTCTGTTTACACTTTTTTGAACTGGAGGGTAATGATGTATCAAGGACAACTATGGACTCGCAGTATTGCGGCCGCACTGGGTATGGCGCTCGTGGCAGGAATGGCCACGGGAGCGGTCATTGCCCAGGAGGATTTTGAAGACTACAGCATTGGAACCGTATTGGGAGTGGACCCGGGCTCGACCGGCACTGGCGCCAATGGAGGAACCGGTTGGGGCAGTGGTTGGGGCAACAACAGTTTCGGTCCATCGCCCGCAGCCGACATCGTCGTCCAGGATGGAACGTCGTACGGCACAAGCACCCAGGTTGCCGTCATTGATGACGCGACAACCGGATCGAGTTGGTTATCACGTGAGGTGGTTGATGGCGGTACATTCGGTGATATTGCCGGCGGTGTGGTTTATATCAGCTACCGGGCAAAGAACCTGAATGGTGGTAACCGCCAATTCGGCATGCTTTTCATGCAAGGCGGCTCAGAAAAGTTCCGCGTTGGCCAGCTCAACGGCGGCAGCAATTGGACCATGTGGAACGTGGACCACGCTTCTAATCCCATTGTTTCAAGCGTGGCGACCACCACCGAATCGCTGGTTGTCGTCAAAATGGAGCTGAATGGCGCAGGCGGTGCGGACACCGTCACTTTCTGGGTGAACCCGGACATTGGGCTGGGCGAAGCCTCCAATACGCCGGTGGGTGGTCAGTCTTATCAAACGTATTCCGGCACGGACCTGGACCTGCTCACTTCCGTGCGTATTGGAACGAACGGTGATTCTTTGCCACAGACTCATGTCCGGGGTTGGATGGACGACATCCGTGTGGTCACGACGTGGTCGGAGATCATCCCGGAACCAGCCTCACTGGGACTGCTGGCGGTGGGTGGTTTGTTGCTGACGCGCCGTCATCGTGTGTGATGGTTGAAAACAGGTCTCGGGCGGGTAACACCGGGTGATTTCTGCTACAGCACAGAACAGATTTGTCCTGGGCAGAAACATACACCGGGTGGACCCCGCCCGAACCTGATACGCCGGGCCAACCAACGGAAGTGGATCGTTTCGCATGATTCGATATTTAGCTTGTTTACACTTTTTTGAACTGGAGGACATCATGCATCAAGGCCAACTTTGGGCTCGCAGCATTGCCGCCGCACTCTTCATGACGCTCGCGGCAACCGTGGCCATGGGAACGGTTGTTGCCCAGGATGATTTCGAAGACTACACAATCGGCACCCAGCTCGGCGACGGTTCAGGCACCGGCGGAGCCGGCTGGAGCAGCATCTGGGGCAACAACAGCGGCGGCACGTCACTCAATGATATGTATGTGCGCGATGGCGCAGGCTATGGCACGACCAGCAATGTCGTCGTGATCGATGAGTCGGGCGGCTCATCCAGTTGGCTGTCTCGCAGCATCGACGCCGGAACCTTCGGCGACATCGCAGGCGGCACCGTTTACATCAGCTTCCAAGGCCAAAACCTCAATAACGGCAATCGTCAGTTCGGCATGTTGCTGATGCAGGGCGGCTCAGAAAAATTCCGCATTGGCCAGCTCAACGGCGGCACCAACACCTGGACCATGTGGAACGTCGACAACGGCTCCGGCGGCAGCATGACCGTCGATTCCGGCGTCTCCACGACGACGGCTGCCTTGCTCGTGTTGAAGATCGATCTCAACGGCGTCGGCGGCGGGGATGCCGTAACCTTCTGGGTTAATCCTGATATCTCCGCTGGTGAAGGTGCCAACACGGCTGTGGGCGGTCAGTCGTATCAGACCCTCTCGGGTACGGACCTGGACCTGCTCACCGCGGTCCGCATCGGCACCAATGGCGACTCCTTACCGCAAGTGCATGTCAATGGCTGGATTGACAACGTGCGCATCACCACGACTTGGGCGGAAATCAACCCCTTACATCCCGGCGACGCCAACGGCGACGGCATGGTCAACCTCGCTGACCTGCAGATTCTCGGCGACAACTGGCAGTCCACCATCGCCACCTGGGCGGAAGCCGACTTCACCGGCGACGGTAACGTCAACCTGGCTGACCTTCAGATCCTCGGCGACAACTGGGGCTACGGTGTCAGCAGCGATCTGAGTTTCGACCAGGCCTTGGCCGGCGGGGCGATCCCGGAACCGACCTGCATCTGCCTGTTTGGTTTGGCCGGCGCGCTGCTGCGAGGTCGGCGCTGACACTCCTGTGCATCCGTGAGGGTTGTCCGATCGCGGCCCTTGCCTTGTCTGGGCTCAACAACTTGCTGGAAACGCTCGTGTCATCGATGAATGCCCTTACTTCCGGACCCTACGATCGCTGTGGCGCCAGCAACATTTGTGTTGCATATGCAGTGATCGTGACGGACCTATTTCATAAGGAGAAACATCTGATGCGTCAGCCATTCACCCAATGCCTGTTGGCGGTGGGCCTGGGGCTTGCCACGTTGGCAATGACTTCGCAATCGCAGGCGGAACTGCTGGCCTACGAAGGTTTCGATTACACCCCGGGCGGATTCAACACCACGGAGGCCGGCCTCGACGGCGGCACGGGCTGGAGCGGCGCCTGGAGCAACGACGTCGATGGCACCATCGTCTCCGGCAGCCTCAGCATGCCCAACCTGCTGCTGGCGTCCACGGGTAACAGCGCCTCGGGCAAAGCCTTCGGCACGGTGCGCTACATGTCCACCAGCGTGAACCTGGCCTCGGACCAGGACTATTACTTCAGCTACCTGTTACAGCGGCACGGGGCAACGTCTTCCACCAGCGGCGAATGGTCCAATGCCGGTTTCCGCCAGTCCACCACCTACTCGGCGGTGGGCGGTGTCAGCAGCAGCGAACTGTTCCAGACCGAGCGCATCGGCAACAACACGGCCGGCACCCTGGTGGCTGAGAATGACACGGTGTACCTGGTCGTGGTGAAGATCGCCGCGGTGGCCACCGGCAACGATCAGATTTTCCTTCAGGCCTACAGCGCCACCGACACCATCGGTGCTGAGCCGACCACCGAATGGACGGTCGTGGGTGACGTGGAAGATAACGCCGATCTGGCGGACAACTTTGTCATCTCAGTCGGCGGCGGGGCGGCTTGGAGCGGGGCGGACATCGATGAAATCCGCATCGGCACCACCTGGGCTGACGTCACCGGCTTCGCGGGAAATCATCCTGGCGACGCCAACGGCGACGGCATGGTCAACCTGGCCGACCTGCAGATTCTCGGCGACAACTGGCAATCCACGACAGCCTCCTGGTCACAGGCCGATTTCACCGGCGACGGTAACGTCAACCTGGCTGACCTTCAGATCCTCGGCGACAACTGGGGCTACGGTGTCAGCAGCGATCTGAGTTTCGACCTGGCCTTGGCCGGCGTGGCGATTCCGGAGCCGGCCACGATATCATTACTGCTGGCGGCTGTGATGACGCCGTGCATCCTGCGTCGGGCGGCGAATCATTGACGGCTTGATGTTCATTCTCCACGCAGGGGCCGTCCAACCGCGACCCTTGCGTTTGGCCGGTGACATGCGTCCGATCACCCTGACATGAAACAGAGGCTCCCCATGGCACAACGCAAAGCTTTCACACTGATCGAACTGCTGGTCGTTATCAGCATCATCGCTTTGCTGATTTCCATTCTCCTGCCCGCGTTGAGAAAGGCGCGCGAAGCGGCCCAGGCGTCGGCGTGTCTTTCCAATGTGCGCCAGCTTTCCATGTCGGGTTCGGCGTATGCCGTGGACAACAGCAGCTACTTTCCGTATCAATATGCTTCCAGCCCCACGTGGATCGTCCGTGATCCGCTGACGAACAGTCTGGATATTAATGGCAATTATGCCGAGGAAAGCTGGATCGGAAATCTTTTTCCTTACATGAACAAAAGCAGGGCGGCCTTCATTTGTCCTTCGATTGATGCAATCGCCGGTTCGTATCCCCCCAATGTGGACAACGATTTCACCTACTGCGCCAACGGCGTTGTCTCCAACGTGCGCTACGACTACATCCGCAGTCCGCATGGCGTCGTGTCTTATCACGACGACGTGAACCATAACAATATCGCCGTGCTGCGGCCTTATTTCACCGATCCCAGCGGTGACCTGGAAAAGGGCAAGAACTGGACCGGCTGGATGCGCTTCAGCAACAGCAGCCTCTACGGCATGTACCACGGCAACCGTGACAGCAAGAACTTCGGCTTCGTCGATGGTCACGCCAGGCAGGCCCACTGGAAAGAGGTCACCAGCCTGTGGTTCGGGCTGCTGATCGGCCCCGGCCTGGAAGATGCCCAGGAGCCTCCAGGCGCCACCGGCTATAACAACTCACTGCGCACCGG
Source organism: uncultured Phycisphaeraceae bacterium (assembly GCA_964471555.1). GTDB lineage: Bacteria > Planctomycetota > Phycisphaerae > Phycisphaerales > Phycisphaeraceae > JADLFV01. The sequence goes on along the minus strand of CAYYGM010000022.1, from coordinate 28,234 downwards.
CATTATCTCCTGGTAAGCGTTCCATGGCAGGGGGTGTCCTGCCCTTCCGGCTTGATCTGAAACGTCGAAGAAAATCAGCCGGTCCGGCTGGTACAGTGAGTGATTGGTTATGCCCGGACTCGATGATGCAGTATCATCCTCGGCCATGCGCCGCATATCACAGAGGGCCTTGCGGATTCACCGCATGGCGGCGCACAGCGATGAAACCGCATCACCCCTGTCACAGGGATCGATATGACACTTCACTGGTCCGACCAAGTCATCATTGTCGTGTACCTGTTAGCCATGGCGGGCATCGGCGTTTACTTCGCCAGACGTAACAAGAGCACCGAGGAATATTTCGCGGGCGGCCGCAGTCATGGCGGGTTTCTGCTGGGCCTGAGTATGGTTGGCTCGGTGATCAGCTCGATCACTTTCATCGCGCTGCCGGCCGACAGCTACAAAACCGCGTGGTTTCGTTACGCCAACACCTTTGCCATTCCCATCGGCATTCTGCTGACCGGCTACTTTTTTGTGCCGCTGTATCGCCGCACGAGGGTCACCAGCGCCTATGAGTACCTCGAAGCGCGTTTCAATTCCGGCGTGCGCCTGTACGCGGCCATCATGTTCGCGATCATCATGTTGCTGCGGCTCAGCGCGGTGCTGTATCTGCTTTCGGTCGTGATCAAGACCATCACCGGGCTCGACCCCAACTTGTGTATTGTGCTTGCCGGCATCATCACCGCGCTCTACACCGTCTTCGGCGGGCTCAATGCCGTGATCTGGACCGACGCCATCCAGACGGTGGTGCTGGTCGGCGGCAGCCTGATTATTCTGGCGATCCTGATCGGCACGATTGACGGCGGATTGCTCGAAGTTTTCCGCACGGCATGGATCGACCACAAACTGTCGTTCTACGACCTCAACACCGCCACCGGGCAACTTGAGCCCAGCCGGTGGGGACTGTCGCTGACCCACAAGAGCGTGTCCATGATGATGATCGTCGGTTTGACCGGCGCCCTGGGCGATTTCGCTACCAACCAGGTCAACGTGCAGCGTTACATCGCCGCCGGTTCGGCTCGCGACGCCCGCAGGACGATCTGGGTCTGTGCCGGCATGAGCATTCCCATCTGGACCATCTTCCTGTTCATCGGCACCTGCCTCTACGTCTTCTACAAGCAGTTTCCTGACGCGACGGCCCAGCAGATTCTCACCGGGGCTGACAATGCGAAGGCGGAGGACATCCTGCCGCACTTTCTGACCACGCAGGTGCCGGTCGGCATCGTCGGCATCATCGTCGCGGGCATTGCGGCGGCGGCCATGAGCACCTTGTCCGCATGCCTCAATTCATTTTCCAGTTCCGTCACCATGGATATTTATCGCAGACAGATCATGCCCAACCGCAGCGATCGCCATTATCTGGTGGCCGGCTGGCTCTTCACCATGCTGGCTGCGGTCGTCATGGTCGGCGGGGCCTGGGCTTTGCTCAACTCGCAGACCAAGACGCTCAATGACTTTCTGGTCATCGTCAACGGCATCACGCATGCCGGCATGCTGGCCGTGTTCCTGCTGGGGTTTTTCACCAAACGCACCGGCACGCTGGCGGTCAGCATCGGCATCGGATTGACAGTGATCTTTGCCTTGTGGTGTACGATCAGCAACAAGTTGCCGGCGACGTTCCAGGTGCCGTTCGATCTGTATTACACGGTGCTGCTGGGCAACCTGCTGTTGTACGGCGTGGGGTATCTGATCGCATTGATGATCCCCAACAAGCGGCCGGTGCCGGACGAATTGACCTACTGGGGGCAGGGCCGGGCTGCGGACACTCCGTAAAACCGCGACGAAGAAAATTTTGTTTGTGAGTATGCCACGATGATGAAAAAACCCCTCAACGTTCTCTGGATCTGCACCGATCAGCAGCGCTGGGACACCCTCGGTTGCAACGGGCAGTCGTGGGTGCACACGCCGCACATCGACAGTCTCGCAGCCCGCGGCGTCAACTTCGAGCACGCCTACTGCCAGAACCCCACCTGCACGCCCAGCCGGGCCAGCTTCCTGACCAGCCGCTATCCCTCGACCAACCGCGATCGTCGCAACGGTCAGAACATGCCGGCCGGCGAACTGCTGGTGACGCGCGTGCTGGCCGATGCCGGCTATCGCTGCGGGTTGTCGGGCAAGCTGCACATTTCAGCCTGCAATCCGTCGGTCACGCAGGAGATGGAGCCGCGCATCGATGACGGCTACGAGGTCTTCCACTGGTCGCACGGGCCGCAGGTGGAGAACAGCGGCAACGCTTATCTCAACTGGCTCAAGCAAAAGGGCGTCAAGTATGAAACGCCTTTCATGGAAGGCATGAAGCACGTGCGCGTCGGGATGCCGGCCGAACTGCACCAGACCACCTGGTGCGCCGACCGCGCCATCGAATTCATCGAAGAGGGGGCACAGAATCCCGAACGTCCCTGGCTGTTCTCGCTGAACATCTTCGATCCGCATCAGCCCTTCGACGCGCCGCTTTCGCACCTGCAGCGCTACATGGATCGCATCGACCAGATTCCCCTGCCCGACTACGTGCCCGGCGAGCTGGAGCACACCACGCAGTGGCAGCGCAAGGATCATCAACTCAACATCCGTTACACCTATGACGATATTTCCGATTGCGAGCATCGCATGCTCAAGGCCTCCTACTGGGCGATGGTGGATCTGATCGACGAGCAGGTTGGCCGCGTGCTCGAAGCGCTGCGGCGCACGGGGCAGGATAAGAACACGCTGGTGATCTTCATGTCCGACCACGGCGAAATGCTGGGCGATCACGGCATTTATCTCAAGGGCGCGTATTTCTATCAACCGCTGGCCCGAGTGCCGCTGGTGATCGCCGGGCCGGGCGTGCAGCAGCGCGGCAGAAGCGGGGCGTTGATCGAGTTGCTGGACATCGCGCCCACGCTGCTGGAGATGGCCGGCGTTGACAAGCCGCCGACGATGCAGGGCCGGTCGTTCTGGAAGCTGCTGACCGAAGGCAATGCGCCCGATCAGCATCGCAAGGATATCTATTGCGAATACCACTACGGTGCTGCGGTCAACGGCGAAAACGATCCCATGTGCACCATGCTCTTCGACGGCCGCCACAAGCTGACCATCAGCCACAACGAGCCGGTGGAGGGCGAACTGTACGACCTGCAAGCCGATCCCAACGAGCATCGCAATCTCTGGGCCGACCCGCAGCACGCCCAGATCAAAGCCTGCCTGATGCTGCGCCTGTGCAACCGCATGGCGTACACCGTCGATCCGCTGCCGGCCGTGATCGCGCCGTGGTGAATGCGTTTTGTTTGTGGAGTGAATGCATGATGTCTGATGTCCCGCAACGCCACTGCTACATGCTGTCTTTGCTGATCGCAGTCATGTGTCTGCTGGCGCAACCTGCTCTTGCCCAGCAACCGTTGCTGCATCTGGGCTTTGACGGCTCTGATCCCGGCTTCCACTGTGATAACGCCACCCACGCTGCAGGCGTCAACGGCCAAAGCCTGGTCATGGATGAAAAGTCCGAGTGCGACACGATCAGCCTGCCCGGCCAACAATCACTCGATCGCTTTTCGCTCACGCTGTGGGCTAACGTGGCGGAATATCCCAACGAAGGGGCCGGCAAGTTTGATACGCACTGGCCCATGACACTGGTGAGTTTTCTCGATGAGAAGGACGAGGCGGTGGGCGTGTTGCGCCTGACCCGGCGTGGTCTGCAATATGCGTACACCATTCCTGACGGCTGGAAGAATCTGGATGCCCACCGTGCTTTGCCGGTGAATCAGTGGTTCGCCCTCACGGTGGAGTTCGACGGCAGCAACCTGCGCCTGGCGGTTAATGGCCAATCGGATCTGGTCATGCAGCCGCCGTCAGCGCCGCCCGCGTGGTGCAGGCTTCAGGTCGCCCGCTGGGGCAAGGTGCGCAAGTTCCTGGGACGCCTGGATGAATTGACCGTGTTCGATCACGCCCTGGGCGATCAGCTTCCCGCGCTGATCGCAGCGCAGAACCGCTCCAACATTGACGTGCAGCAAAACCTGCAACAGACGCAGATCAAGTCCACATACGGCAAGTACCGCATGCTGTGCGTCGGCGATGACGTGGTGCATCCGCTGGTGCTGGGCCTGTCGGAGCATGCCGTCATCGTGCCCTGGTCATCGCCGCAAGCCAACGATCTGCTGATCAGCGGCGATTACGTCAAACGTTTCGCCACGCGCACGGCCCTGTTTCATCAGGTGAGCGATTCTGCTGGGCGGCCATGGGTCTATGACGAAGGCCAAACGCTGACGAACCTGCCCGGGGTCGGCTTCGAGGTGCTGCGGCGCGATGATGGTCTGTTCGACCTGGTGGGCGAGGGCGTCAACTCTCCGTTCGACAATCACGCTCTGATCTATCTGAAGAACATCGGCCAGGTCGGCTCACCCCGATTCGCTGAGCCGCAGCGCATCACGATCGACGGCCGGAACATGTCCGACATTACTGCCGGCAACGCCGACGCCTGGTCGCTGGGTGATCTGGATGGCGACGGCATCGAAGACCTGATCTTCTGCGACGTGGTGCAGCCGGCGCCGGATCGGCCGGACGGCTCGTTCTGGGACGGCATCGAGAAACCCAACCAAGGCAAAGGCCGCGGCTACGACATCACCGGCAAATGGCTGGGGGCGTGCATCGTCTCCAAAGTGCTCTGGGCCAAAGGCTCGCACGATGCGGACGGCTTGTTGTCCTTTGCCGCGCCGAAGATCATCCACGACGGCTACCCCGGTTTTGCCGTGCAATGGCGAGCGGTGCCCGGCATCAGCGCCACCCGCGTCATGACCTTTGACGGCCGCAAGTTCATCGTCATGGTCGGTGACACCGATCGCATCCTCGCGCTGCCCGTGCACATGCAGGGTGACGAGCTTTACGCGGATAAGGCGATCGATTTCCTGGTTGACGGGGCGCGCCTGCACAACATCTACTATCCAACGAAGATCACACCTTGCGATTTCGACGGCGATGGGCAGCCCGAGCTCATCATCGACGGCAATCCCGCCCGCATTACGGTGCTTCGAGGTGAAGAACCGGGCCAGTTCATTGAGATCGACTCGGTGCAGCAGAAGGCCGGCCCCATCGGCGTTGATACGCTCGCTAACCCTTGCCGCGAAGACTGGGACGGTGACGGCCATCCCGACCTGATCATCGGCGATTCATCCGGCTATCTCACCTTCTGGCCCGGCACGGCGAACCCGTTGATCTACGGCGAACCGGTGTACATGCGCAGCGCGGGAAAAGTCATACAGATTCAGGCCGGCTACGGCGGTTCCATTCAAGGCCCCACCGAGCGGCGCTGGGGATATCTGCAACCGACCGTTGCCGACTGGGACGAGGACGGCTCCAGCGAGATCATCACGAATGACATCATGTGCCATCTGGCGCTCTACCGCCGCACGGATGATCCGCACGACTTTCAGGCTCCCCTTCTTTTCACGATGAACAACAAACCCTACAAGCCTGCCTGGCGCACGCGTCCGGCGGTCATCGCATCGCGCTACAACTATGACAACAGCGGCTTGCCCTGTCTGCTGCACATGGACTGGGACGGCGAGCTGGCGGTCGCGGTGCCGCAGTCGCGCGGCTCAACGGAACTGGCCCGTGTGGATAAGCTGACATACGAAGACGGCAAGACCATGTTGATGTGCGGGCCGGACGGTTTGTGGGGCCGCATGAAGCTGGCGATCGCCGACTGGGACGGCGACGGCGACTGGGACATTCTGCTTGGCACCGCCAACTCGGTGCAGAAATACTTCCTGCCGCTGGACCGCATGCCCCCGCGCGGCCAGACTTCACCCGGTCTGCTGGAGAACGTGGGCACGTCCAGCAAGCCCGTCTTCGCACCCGCCCGCCCGCTGCTGCTGAAGGACGGCTCGTTCATCTGCCTCGGCGTACACAACGCCACGGTGTATCCCACGGACATCGACGGTGACGGCCGACTGGACATCATCGTGGGCGCGGAGGACGGCCGGGTGTACGTGTTCGGACGCGATGAATTAAAAGAGTGACATTCACCTGATGGGAGCTTGCACTGATGTTCCAAGCACGCTGGTACTGGATGGCGATGCTGTTGCTGTGTTTGAACAGCGCGGCGGGAGCAGCGGATCGACCGATGCTGCGCATGTCGTTTGATTCGCTGGATGGCATCAAGACTCAGCAGGCAGCCCTGGACGACGGCGTGCGTGGGGGGTGCATTGTGATGAGCTCCGCCACCCGCTGCGACACGCTGCGTCTGCCGGCCACGCTGGATCGCTTCACGCTGGCGATGTGGATCAACGTGACGCGCTATCCCGACGAGAGCACGGGCCAGTTCGATGACAATTGGCCGATGTCGCTGGCGTCGTTCGTGGACGGCAAAGAGGATCCGAGCGGCGTGCTGCGCCTGCGTGAAAAGAAATTGCAGTTCGCCTACCTGACGCCCGACGGCTGGAAGAGTGCTTACGGCAAGCAGGTTTTGCCCGAAGGTCAGTGGTTTCACGTGGCCCTGGTCTTTGATGGCAGCAAGCTGTCGTTTTGGATTAACGGGAAGCTGGACAACGATGCGGATCTGGCTGGGCCGATGCAGCGCGGCTCGGCGCTGCAGATCGGGCGCTGGGGGCAGAAGCGCCCGTTCCTCGGTCGCATCGATGACCTGCTGCTGTTCGATCGCGCGTTGAGTGCTTCTGAACTGGCGGGCCTTTTCAGCAATCAGGATGAGCAGGCGCAGGATGTGGGGCAGCCTCAGACCGAGGTCAAGCCGTTGCCGCCGCCGCTGTACGAGGTGTATCCCACGCTGCGCGTGACTGATGATGCGGTGCATTCGTTGCGTGACTTTCTGCATTCCTACAGCGCGGTAGCGCCTTGGAGCGGGCCCGGCAGCGTGGATGTGCTGTTCTCCTGCGCCCGCATCCACTTCGGCGGTCGCACTGCGATCTTCCGCACACTTTCCGATTCACCCGGCAAACTGCCGCTGTATGACACCGGGGAAACGCTGCTGAACTTGCCCGGCACCGGCCATCAGGCATTGCCCCGCGCCGACGGCCTGTTCGACCTGGTCGCCACAGGCGAAGACACCACCTTCGAAAAGAAAAACCTGATCTATCTCAAGAACACCGGCTCCATCGGTAAGCCCAGCTTCGCCGAACCAGCCGCCATCACCATCGGCGGCAAATCCCTCGACGAGGCCTGCGGCGACGGCTATCCCAGCGGCTGGTACATCGGCGACATCAACGGCGACGGCGTCGAAGACCTGCTCGTTCACAAGGTAGTCCGCAAACTGTCGGATCGTCCCGACGGCGTCTCCATGTGGGAAGGTCGCTCCGGCCTGCTCAACCAGGGCAAGGACCGCGGCTACGACATCCTCGGCAACTGGCTCGGATGGGATGCGATCTCTTATCTCATGTGGGCTCCCGGTTCGCGCGATGCCGACGGCGTGTTGTCTTTTGCCGCACTCAAGATCGTCAACGAGCGCGTGCCCGGCTTCGCAGTGCAGATCAAAACGCTGCCCGGCAACCGCGCCACGGCCATCGCTGATTTCAACGACCAGCGCTACATCCTCATTGCCTGCGACATCGACGCTGTGCTGGCGCTGCCTGCGCACATGGTGGGTGATGAGCTGTATTGCGATCGCGCGGTCAACCTCCTGGCGAACAACGCCCGGCTCAGCTTCACCTACTATCCCACCAAGCTCTCGGTCTGTGACATGGATGGCGATGGTCAAATCGAGGTGCTCGCCGACGGCAACCCCGGCCGCATCAGCGTGCTCAAGGGCACTTTGCCTGGAAACTTCGTTGAGATCGACTATCTCAAGATGCGCGGCGGTCCCGTTTCCGTCGACACACTGGCTAATCCCTGCCGCACCGATTGGGATGGTGACGGCAGGCCCGACCTGATCATCGGCGATTCCTCCGGCCTGCTCAGCTTCTTCCCAGGCACCAGCGATCCGACCGTCTATGGCGCGCCCGTTGAGATGCAGAGCGACGGCAAGACCATTCATCACCTGGCCGGTTCCGACGGCTCGATCCAGGGGCCCAGCGAACGCATCTGGGGTTACCTCAACCCCACCGTCGGCGACTGGGATGGTGACGGCATCACGGAGATCATCACCAACGATATCCGTTGCGAGTTGTATCTCTACGGCCGCACTGCCGATCCGCACGTGCTCAAGCCGCGCGTGCGCTTCACCAAGGACGGCCAGCCCTATTCGCCTGCCTGGCGCACCCGTCCGGCCATCATCGACAAGCAAGCCAACTTTGCCGGCTGCAACATGCCTTGCCTGCTGCATCTGGACTGGGATGGTGATCTGGCCGTGGCGATTCCCACCGCACCCGGCAGCACCGATTTCGATCGCGTGATCAAGCTGCACTACAAGGACGGCGACACGATTCGCCTGTGCGGTGAGGACGGCCTGTGGGGTCGCACCAAGCTGGCCATCGGCGATTGGGACGGCGACGGTGACTGGGATGTCGTCTTCGGCACCGCGCGTCCGTTGCAGAAGATCTTCCTGCCAGAGGATCAGCTTCCGAAAAAGGCTTCACCTTGTTGGTTGGAAAACGTGAGCACATCCGACAAGCCGGTGTTCGCCCGGGCTCGTGCTATTCGCCTGCGTGACGGTTCGTTCATCGAGATGGGGGCCCACAATGCCTCGCCAGATCCGACGGATCTCGACGGCGACGGCCGGCTTGACCTGATCGTCGGCACCGAGGACGGTAAAGTGTACGATCTGATGCGCGATCAATTGCAGGATTGATCCAGGAGCGAACACAAATGGCGGACAATCGCGGCTCGGCGGTGTTGGCGGCGGGGTTGATGCTCGGCGGCTCCCCGCTGCTGTGGGCGCAAACGAAGCAACCGGCTGACAACCAGCGCCCGTGCAACGTGCTGTTCATCATGGTCGATGACATGCGGCCAACGCTCGGCTGTTACGGCGATCCCCATGCTGTGACGCCGAACATGGACGCCTTGGCCAAACGATCGCGCCTGTTCAATGCCGCCTACATTCAGCAGGCGGTGTGCGGCCCGTCGCGCGTCTCCACGTTGACCGGCCTGCTTCCCGACCGCACGCACGTCTGGCACAACCGCAACCTCTTCCGCGAGGTGCGCCCCGACGCCGTCACATTGCCCGCGCTGTTCATGAACCACGGCTACACCACGCTCTCCATCGGCAAGGTCTTCAGCGGCTCGGGCGTCGAAGAGGAATCCGATCCGCAGTCCTGGTCGTCGCCGCCGCAGACGCACTGGCCCGATGAGGGACTCTATGCCCTGCCGCAGAATCAGGGGCTGGCGAATTTCAAGGACACGTTCCCTGCCGAGCGCGCGGACGTGGCGGACAATGTGTACAAGGATGGTCAGGCGGCCCAGAAGGCGATCGCTGCGTTGAAGGAGTTTGCCGCAAGCGGTCAGCCATTCTTTTTCGCGCTCGGTTTCGGCAGTCCGCACGCACCGTTCTGTGCACCAAGCAGATACTGGGACATGTACAACGCGGATGATCTGATGCCGATCCAGGAGCCGGAGCGCACGCCCGGTGTGCCGGAGATCGCCTGGTCGGATTACCGTGAACTGGGCGGTTACAAGGGCATTCCCAAGGATGAGCACGTCACGCTCGAGCAGGCCCGCGAACTGCGCCAGGGATATTATGCCTGTGTCAGTTACGCCGATGCCCAGGTGGGCAAGGTGCTCGAAGCGCTGCAGCAGCTAGGCCTGGCGGACAACACCATCATCGTGCTGTGGGGCGATCACGGCTATCACCTCGGTGAGCAGGACCACTGGTGCAAGCACACCAACTTCGAGCTGGACACGCGCATCCCGATGATGATCTACGTGCCCGGCATGGCGCAGCCCGGCGTCGCCACCGATGCCCTGGTCGAGAGCGTTGATATCTATCCGACATTGGCGGAGCTTGCCGGTCTGCCTGCGCCGGCGGACCTGGACGGCATGAGTCTGACGCCGCTGCTGGAAGATCCATCGCGTGAATTTCGTGACGTGGCCTTGAGCCAGTTTTCCCGGCCGTGGAAAAAGCTGGCGCCCAAGGCGATGGGCTACACCATTCGCATGCCGCGCTACCGTTACACGCGCTGGGTGACGTGGCCGGACCGTCATGCGTTGGCCGAAGAGCTTTATGATTATGATCAGTCGTCAGGACCGCTGACCATCGAGCGGAAAAACCTTGTGGATGACGCAGCCTATGCCCCGTTGCTGGATCAGATGCGGGCCCGCATGGACCGGGTGTTTCAGGAGCGATTGGGCCCTGCGGAAAGTTCCGTCCCCGCCGCTGTCGCGCCTTGATATTCAAATCATGGATCATCATTGATCTTTCATGGAGCATGCCCATGGCTGAGCACACACGGCACAACCTGCTGAAAACGGCCGGCCTTTTCGCCGCGGGCATCTCAGGACTTTCCATCAATGCCTGCCAGAGCATGCGCCAGCCGATCGCGCCAAGCGCAGCTACCAAGCCCAACCTGCTGGTCGTGCTCGTGGACGATATGGCCTTCAACTACATCGGCTACGACAACCCCAACGTCCACACGCCCAACCTCAACGCATTGGCCAGGCGCGGCATGATCTTCAACCGCGCCTTCATCGCCAGCCCCATCTGCGCTGCCAGCCGGGCTTCGATCATGTCCGGCCTGTTCCCTGAGCAGCACGGCGTAATCTCGCTGGCCGGGGAAAACTTCGAGGCATTTTTCAACGAAGCGCCGCGGGCCGACCAGACACTGCCCCATCAACTCACCCAGGCCGGCTACCTCACCGCGCTCTACGGCAAGTCGCACCTGGGTGATCCGACCGATTACGGCTTCAACGAAGGCAAAGTTTACGGAGAGCACAACGATCTGAAGACTTTCGAAAGCGCTGCCGTGTTCCTCGATGCTCACGCTCACGATGGGCAACCGTTCTTCCTGTTCCTGGCCCCGAGGCAGCCGCACGTTCCGCTGCTACCCGATCAGCAGTATCTCGATCTGTATCCGCCGGACGATGTGAAGCTGGCCGGCAACTGGCAGGTCGAGCCTGACCCGGAAAGCATCAACAATCAGGGCCTGCCCGGTGAGCATTTCTATCGCGATTCGGACTATCGCAAGAACTATCACGACCTGCCTGCCGGTCCGCCCCGCGATCAGCGAACCATGCGCGAGTTCATCCAGGCCTACCAGGCGGTCATCACTCACCTCGATGATCAGATGGGTGCGCTGATCGCGCAGCTTGATCATCTGGGTCTGAGCAAAAACACCGTGATCATTTTCCTGTCCGACAACGGCTATCACCTGGGCGATCACGGCCTGGGCAACAAGATCACCATGCACGAGGAATCGGTGCGCATTCCCATGTTCATCGTGGGCCCGGGCGTGCCGGTCGGCGTGCGCTGCGATGCGCTGGTGTCCAGCCTCGATGTCTATCCCACGCTCATGGATTTAGCAGGCGTCCAGTCGCCCCCCGACAACCTGATGGGCACATCACTGCTGCCGCTGCTGGCTGATCCGCAGTCGAAAGTGCGCGACGTGGTCTTCAGCGAATGCGTCGGCCTGGGTGGTCAGCACGGCCAGGGCCATCGCATGGCACGCGATCAGCGCTACAAGCTGGTGCTCACCGGCGTCAACGAGCAATACCTGTTCGATGATCAGGAGGATCCCCTGGAGCAGCACAACCTGATCGACAATCCATCGCTTACCCCGGTGCGCGATCACCTGCGGGCGCAACTGGCTGCATGGATGAAGCAGATCGGCGACCGGGAATATCCCGCCGATGCCCAGTAAACCGCAGTGAATCCGCAACTTCGTGTAACCGTTGGCCGGCGGCGGGGCACCCTTCCGCGGGTGTGTGTTACAGCTTCACCACCTGACCCTCAGCGATGCTGCGGTTTTCCGCTTCCACGATGCGCACCGACTCGGCCGCCTGATCCAGCGTGACCGTGTCCGGCCGACGATTGTTCTTGATGCAGTCGAGGAAGTAGGCGATCTCGTAGGCATAGCCCATGCCTTCGCGCAACTCGACCATGCGCGGCTCCTTGCCCGGTTCGCTCAGGCGCAGGTTGTCCTTGCCGTCGAAGTGGAACACGGCCGTGGCCCGCTCGAAGTTGATGGTGTACTGCATCTGGAAGCCGAAGCCCTTGCTCATGGCCCAGCCGCCCTCCGCGACGACCATGGGGCCGCCGTCGTAGAGATAGTGCGTCGTCAGGTGATCGATCTGGTTCGTTTCCTTGCGGTAGCCGCGGCTGAAAACCGCCTGCGGCGTGCCGAAGCAGAACTGTACGAAGTCGGTGTCGTGAATGTGCAGATCGAGGATCGCGCCGCCGCAGGCATCGCCGTTCTTGTAGAAATCTCCACCCGGGTGAGCCGCCACGCGGCGGAAGTGAGCCGCCAGCACTTTGCCGTAGGTCTGCTCATCGATCGCACGCTTGAGCCACACCCAGCCCGGCCAAAAGCGCATGCACATGGCGCACATCGCCAGACCTTTGGCTTTCCTGGCTTCTTCCGCCAGCGCTTTGGCCTCGGCGTACGTGCGGCAGAGCGGCTTCTCGAGCAGCACATGCTGGCCCGCACGCAGCGCCGCGATGGCGTATTCCTGGTGCAGGTGCGTCCACAGGCAGATGTCCACCAGTTGCACGTCCGCATCGGCGATCAACTGCTTGCCTTCGGGATAACGCTTGACCTTGGACAGATCGAGCCCGCCTTTGGCCTGGCCCTCGATGTTGCCGCGGGCGGATTCTTCGCCGCTCAGACGTTTGGGATTGATATCCGAGATCGCGGCAATGTTCACATCGTCGCGCTTGGCGTACACGTCCAGATGGGTCGAGCCCATCATGCCCAGTCCGATGACACCGACTTGAATCATGATGAAAATCCTTTGGCGGGTTTCGCCTCACATCGTCAAAATCTTGTCCATGGCCTTGCTGGTGCGCTCCAGCAGCCCGTCGCTGTGCGGGAGCATCTCCGCCACCACCGTGCCGTCGTAGCCGACCTTGCGCAGCGCCTGCATGGTCGCCTGCCACGGCACGTCGCCTTGCAGCAATTCGCAGAAGCTGTAGCTGCCGCTCCAGTCGAAATTGAGCTTGTAGTCCTTGATGTGCACCCGGCGGATGCGCTGGCCCAGCAGCTCGATCCAGTGCGGCGGATACTGGTGATAGCCCAGCACATTGCCCACGTCGAAGTACACGCCCAGTCGCTTGCTGGCGAAGCTGTCCACGAACTCGCGCCACTCCAGCGGTGAATACATCAAGCCGTTCCACACGTTCTCGATGCACAGATCGACGCCGACGCGCTCGGCCGTTTCCAGCAGTTGCTTGCAGGCCTCACGGGCGCGATCGACCGCCACGTCGTAGCGGATGATGTCGGGGCAGATGGGGCTGGCAACCACGCCGGGCACAAAGAGCATGGCCTGACATCCCAGCCAGGCGGCCCGTTGCAGAGCGGCGGCGTGCAGTTCGATGCTGCGGCGGCGCACGGCCGGGTCATCGCTGGTGGGGTTGTTGCCCCAACTCATGCCGCTGGCCAGTGTCCGCAGGACAAGCCCGCGCTGGGCGGCCAGGTCGCGGAAGCGTTCGCAATCCGCCTGACTGCTGGCGGTGTTCAAGACGCCTTCGGGCCCGATGCACAACTCGATGCCGGCAAAGCCCGCCGCCTTGGCGGCATCCATGGCCCGGTCGATGGGTTCGGTGTTACTCAGGCCGTCCTTGGTGGACCAGTAGCTGATGCATTTGATCATGGCTGGCTCGCTCGGTGAGGGTTGCGAAGCTGGTCAGGATACCCCCGACGGATAATTATGATCGCACACGATCATAATTGTGTCAAGTCTGTTATAATGCCCGTCATGAGCCTGCTGGCCCGGCGAAAACGCGAGATGTTCGAGTTGCTGGCCGCGGGGCCGCTCAGCCGCACCGAACTGGTGAAAAAGACGCAGATCCGCCGCAATACGGTGTACGACGACGTGGCGGATCTGCTGTCGCAACACCTGCTGCGCGAGAGCGATGCCCTGGCGGAAGGCGTGGGGCGGCCGCGCCTGCCGCTGGAGATCGACGACGTATCGCGGCACGTGCTGGGGGTCTGCTTTCAGGCTGGTCGCATCGAGGTCGGCCGCTTCAATGTGCTGGGGCAGTTGCAGGGCGAGTTGCTGACCAGGCGCACCAGCGCCCGTTCTTCGGTGCGGACCGCGGCGGAGATGATCACCCAGTTGCGCAACCGCCGGACCTTCGCCGTGGGCGTTGCCATTCCCGGCTTCGTGGATCGCCAGCAGAACCGCGTCGCTTTCTCCATGGTCTTTCCACGCTTAAAAGCGGTGAAGCTGGACCCGATCGGCGAAGCGGCGGGTGATCGGCCGCTGGTGATGGAAGCCGAGTCGCAGGCCGTGGCCGCTCGCTGGTTGTTGACGCATGCCCGCGCCCCGCAGCAGGACACGCTGCTGATCTACTTCGAAGATGGCGCGTTGGGCGCGGTATTCCTTGTGAATGGCCGACCCAACCAGGGCTGCATCAGCGGGGCCAACGAACTGGGCCACAACCGGCTGCAGGTCAAGACGCGGCGTTGCTATTGCGGCGGTGTGGGTTGCCTGGAGCGCATCTGTGACAGCCGCGACCTGAGCGCGCACGGCCTGCGCGGCGGTCTGGCGCGAGCCCTGGCTGACGGGCGCGTCGATCATCCCGCCATCGAGCGCATGGTGAATCTGCTGGGCGTGGGTTTCGCCAATGCCATCAACTTCACGCGGGCATCCCACGTCATCATCGCCAGCCACCTGCCTGGCAGCGGTCCGCTGATCGATCGGTTGATTGTCGCATCACGCAAACAGGTGCTGCCGCAGTTGCGTCAGCGCGTGCGCTTCGATCGCTGGCCTGAAGCGCACGGCCGTTCGGCGCAGTCGGCGGCGTACCTGGCGCTGACCGCGCTGTATTTTGAAAACTGGTAAAACACCAGGGAAATCAAGGGTTTTCAGTCGCTGCCCCGGCCGGCTCGATCCGCAGGCGGCAGGAGGTGCGCGGCGGCAGTGTGAAGGTCAGCTTCGAGATGCGCCCGCTGACGGGCAGGTCGTATGCGTGCAGCACCTGATCGCCGGTCATGACGCTTGCGCGGTAGTCGCCCGGCTTGAGCAGATAGAACTCCGCATCAATGTCGCGGGCCTCGTCCCGGAAGCTGTAGAGCAGGGCCGACAGGCGATCGGAGCCGGTGTCGGTGACGAACACGCCCAGGTCTTTGGGCTCGGTCATCCAGCGCACGGCATTGAGCGGCAGCACCTTGGGGTTGCCGGCCGGATCGCCGGTGACCAGGTTGTACAGCAGCAGAGCATCCACGCTGCGTCCGAACATGGGCGAGTCCGGCGGGAGCATCTTGTTGAAACGATCACTGAAAAAACGATCGGTGTAGCGAGCCTCGCTGGTGTGGCACTCCACGTTGTAGCGCAGCACGTCGGCGGTGTCCGCGATGTGAGCCACAACCTTGTCAAGGTTTTTTCCATCCGGCTGCAGGCGGTACTGGATGTATGAGCCGCCCTCGCGCAACAGGTAGTCATCGAACTCACGGCTGCCCGAGAGCATGCGGTAGCGTACCGCTGCCCCGGCGCATGAGCCGCCGATGCGCCGGGATGCGACCCATGCGGCGCTGCCGGGTGTGGCGTCTTTAGCCATGTCGGGGTTGTCCAGGTACTGCATGCGCAGATGAATCAACGCCCGCAGGGGTTCGATGTATTTTTCGTCGCCGGTCATGTGATAGCCGAGCACCAGGGCCTGCGTGACATTGCCCAGGGCCATGGGCCATTCGTAGAGCGTATTCTCCATGGGATGACATTGCGGATCCCACCAGGGCATGCCGGGGTTGCGGGTCAGCCCATCGGGCCAATGGATCGAAGCGGGGATGACGCCGGTGGGTTTGTCGCCATCCGTGCGGTTTGAGGCATCGACCCAGGTGTCGAGCCAGGCGCTGAACAGCCTGGTGCAACGCGGATCGCCGCTGCGTTGCCAGTAGAGCATCACCGGCGTGGTGGCGGAGAAGCAGTAGGGCACATCGCAGGCCTTGGCCGGATCGGGATTGACGCGGTCGGCATTGATGTACATGCTCTTGAACTGGAGGAACCCGCGCTGGTTCACACCCATCCAGGTCTTTTGCATCATGTCGAAGATGCGCAGCGCGCGTTGCGTCCACTCCGGCTTGTTGGGTTCAAGATGCAGCATGCATGTGATGGTGTCGGAGGTCGGCTCGGACGTGTGCTCGACGTCCAGATCACGATCGCTGTAGCCCTGCTGGAGAAAGTCCTGGGCCAACAGACTGCGGGTGAAGAAAGCCTGGGCCCTGGTGAGCTTGGGATTGTCGAAACCGATCAGCACGCCGGCCCACTCGCGCCACATTTCGCAGTCGTCATCTTCGCCGCCGCGGAAGACGCCTTTGTCGGTCAGGCGATGATCGACCCACCATTCGTAGAGACTGTTGCAGCGCTCGATCGCTTCGCGGGTGGCGGCCGCCCAGGCAGGGGCGTTGGGGTCAGGCTCGATCAGCAGCGGTGAAGGCAGCGGCCGGCCCAGGTACATGCGGGCGATGGGGTTGTCGGGAAACGCCTGTCGCGTGATGGTGAACTTGTGCCAGACGTCGGCCAGGTAGGCATCGTGCTGGTCCGCCCACCTGGCCCAGATCTTGCCCGACTCCATCTGCCGCCAGACCAGGCCGCGAGCTTTATAGAAGACGAAGATGGGATAGAGCGGCGAGTTTTCCGCGATGTCATACTGAAAATCACCGGGATTGTGGTAGTACCAGAGGATTTCCTTGTAGGTCCAGCGATCGATGCTGGGCACCAGCTTGTCCAGGTCGGCCCGCAACTGCGGTGGGAGGTCGGTCCGTTTCTGCAGTTGGCGCAGATCATCGAGGCGCTGCTCATCGGTGGCGGCGTTGCCAGCCGCGAGGATCAGCGCATCGATGGGATTGTCGGGTGAGAACTGGTACAGCTCGGCCGCTGCAGGCGCTGTTGCATTCAGCAGGACCAGGTGCAACGCCAGAAGCACGCTCAGCAGCAAGTGGAGCAGCCGTGTCATGATGAGGGAACCTCCGCGGAAACGGGTGAAAGTGTGGGGCGTTGGGCGTGACGCCATTGCCGGGCGCCGACCCAGCGCATGAACAGTCCGATGACCAGCACGCTGGCTGCCACCGCCAGGATGTACAGGCGGCCGGTCATGCTGTTGGGCACCAGCAGCAGCAGGCTGATGAAGCACGCCGCGGCGATCAGCACGGCGCCGTTGAGGATCAGTTGCTCGTGATCGGTGGCCTGGCCGATCTCCTTCTCGAAATCCACCGGCCGGTGCATCTGTTCGAAGAACTCACGTGTCTGGCGGCGATAAGCCTCGCCGGCGGTGAACCAGAACAGTCGGCTGCCCATGAAGACCGCCAGCCCCACCGAGCCGCTGATCAGCATCAACTGCTGGAAAGTCCACTTGCTGCCGAACAGTGACTCGCTGAACAATCCCAGCAGGGAAACAAAGAACATGACGGTGGTGGTGACGATAGCGGACCAGGCGGGCACGCGACGCACGAACAGGCACAGGATCAGAGGCATGAAGACCGGCAATGACAGAGTGGCCAGGAAGCTGACCGCCAGGGCGAAGATGCTTTCGCCGTACTTCAAAGCGTAGAACATGGCCACAACCACCATGGACAGCCCGAAGAGCACGGAATAAATCTGGCCCAACCGCAGCAGCGATCGCCCCTCCCGCGGCGCTATGCCGAACCATCGTGCAAGGGCGGGATAAATGTCGCGGGTGAACATGGCGGCACTGGTGTTCAGCCCCATGTCCAGCGAACTCATGGTGGCGGCGAACATGGCCACCACCACCAGCCCGATCATGCCGCGGGGCAGAAGTTCGGCGCTGATGACCACGTAAGCGGCGTCCGGCGGATGAGGCAGATCGATGGCCGCGACCTGATCCGCATACAGCAGCCGGGCCACCATGGGCGGAATGAACCACGTCAGCACGCCCACGAACATCAAACCCGCGCTCAACAATGCCGCCAGACGTGCGCTGCGCCCGTCCTTGACACACACGTAGCGCCCCGCACCGGACATCGAGCACTGGCTGAAAATGCGCCCGAAGAAGATCGCCACCGCCCAGCCCAGCGTGTACTGGCTCATCTCGAACATGTCCGGCCGTTTGACCATGGCGTACGTCTCCTGCAGCCCCGCCTCATCGATCGCCCGAAACAGACCGCTCGGCCCGCCGATCTTCACCAGGCACAGGATCGTCAGCAGCAGCGTGACCACCATCATCAGCACGCCCTGCAGCACATCGGTGGACATCACCGCCCAGCGCCCGCCCATCACCGAATACAGCAGCACCACCACGCCCACCGCCACGATCACTCCGTACAGGTTCAGATGAAACACCGCGGCGCAGAACAGGGCCAGGGCGAACAGCGGCATGGCGGCGTAGATCGGAAACTGGATCACCTTGATCCAGGCGTAGAACTGCCGCGTGCGCTCCCCGAAACGCGAGCGCAGAGCCTCGGGAAACGTGATCACCCGCAACTGCCGGAACCACGGCCCCAGCAGTGCTGCATCCAGCAGGTATGCAAACGTATTGCCGATGTAGATCGGCGCCACTGCCCAGCCGGCGTCGTAGCTGGCTCCGGCGTTGCCGGTGAAAGTGAAGGCGCTGATCCCGGCTACGAAGGAACTGAGACCCACCATCCACCACGTGGCCTTACCGCCGCTGCGGAAGTAGTCGCTGACATCGTGGTTGACCTTGCGATACATCCAGCCGATCGTCAGCAAGAACGCCATGTAGATGACAATGACGGTGATTTCTATGCTCAGATCGACGGACATTCACCTTGCCTCGGCCGGGGGAGAGGGATGTGCCTGCCGGATATCGCGATGGTGAGCGTACAGGATATCCATTCAGCCGTCGGTGGGTTCGGGTTCATCAACCAGTCTGCGCCCGCGTGCCAATTCCGTCGCTCACGGTATGGTGGGCAAGATATTGACGTTGCGTTTGGGGTGGAAGAAGTTGGAGTAGTACGGAAAGGCCGGCGGCGGGTTGGCCTCTGTCCCCCAGGGCCACAGGCCGTCGTTGATGATGTGGCCATCCGCCGCGGCGTAGTTGATGGAGCCGTTGTGATTGGCGGCGGCGCCCCAGACATTGTGCGCCGTGCCGATCCTGGCGCTGGCCCAGCCGTAGCGGTAGGCGATCGGGTGCGGGTAGGCCGTGTAACCGCCGCCGCCGATGACCCCCATGGCGCAGCCGCCGATCTTGCCGCCGTACTCCTCACCGTTACAGTCGCCGTACAAGGGCAGGTCGGACGGTTGATAGATGTCCGTCAATTGACGCCACCCCGACTCCGTGACACCCGGCCACCCCATGAAAAACGAGTTGTATCCGTACATGGCCCGTAAGCCAACACTCAGAGTGCCACCCATCTCCAGCGCCCAATGCTCCTGCGTGGGGCAGCGGACCAGGAGTTCCCCTTTGTATGCCTGGCGGCTGATACCCATCTTCTGGTAGTAGTGCTTGAGCAGAGTGAACCAGTACATGTCAATTTCCGTGCCGGTGGCTGGACTCAGATATCTCATGTTGGTGGGCAGCTTGCCGTCATTGTCGCCGACGTACATCAACGTCATCATGCCCACGCTGCGCATTCGGGATGCGCACTCAATACCCACCGCGATCTCACGCGAGCGCCGCAGGGCCGGCAACAGGATGGAGATCAACAGGGCGATAATGCTGATGACCACCAGCAACTCGATTAACGTGAATCCCTTGCGGCGGTGTGACATGGTCAGTGGCTCCATGGCTTAGAGGGGCGAACGGATGCATTCGTGACGATTCAAGCGCGGAGGTTGCCGATGAGCGACCGCCGCGTGAAGGAGGTTGAAGAATCAACGATCCGTGCGGCGTCGCCACAGGGCTACAACACCCAGGCTCAGTAGGGTCAGGGAGGTCGGCTCGGGGATCATGACGCTCGCCAGGGCCTGCTCGAAGGTCATGTCCGGGGTGGTGCCGTAGCCCCAGTTGTCACCGAGGATCTGGAGATCGGCCAGGTCCACCGCGCGTTCGCCGGTGAAGTCGGCCTGGGCCCAGCGGGCGTCAGTGGACTGCCAGTTGTCACCGAGGATCTGAAGGTCGGACAGACCGACCTGACCGTCGCCATTGGCATCACCGGCGTGGTAGGCCGTCGGTATGTCGATCTTAGTCCCGTCGATCATGCCGTTGAAGGGGTAAAGCGGACCGGTGCCCACGTCGATGGCCCCGGCCATCACGTACTTGGGAGTCGTCCAGACCGTCCCCACGTCGGCACTGTTGGTGTACGTCTCCATGGTGGTCATGTTGGTCAGCGTGATGGTGGCGGTACCAATGAGTCCCGCGGCCACGATGTCGCCTTCCACCTTCCACCAGTCGGTGGTGTTCAGCACGCCGTGGCTTTTGACCTTGCTGGCGCTGCCGTAGAAGTAAATCTTTTGCATATATTGCACCACCTGGAACAGGCTGTTGGCGTCATCACCGCTGGCGTTGAGGATGTGATAACCCTCCTCCGGCGTGGCCACAGTGTTGCACTTGATATACGTCTCCACGTGTATGGTGTCGGTCGGCAGACACAAATAGCTGCTCGTGGCATATCCCGAAACGCCGTCGCAGACCAGGGCGTTGCCGTCCAGGCCGGCACCCAGGGTCATGCCGTCCCACAGGTGCAGGGCGTTGCTGCGGCCGAGATTGGCGCTGTTGTCATCCGGCACCGCGTTGCCGGACGCCGTGTCCATGTGCCAGACGCCGAAGGCTCCGGGACTGTCGCTGACCAGCAATCCCTGCGCCGGCGCGCTGAATCCCAGCAACCCCAACACCATCAGGCACCAAGCCGTTTTGTCTTTTATATGAACCATGAACCATCCTCCCGTGTCAGGTGCTATGGATGCTTCGGGCCCACGCGGCCCGCCATCTTTGATTCGTTTCATGCTGCCGCACTCCCGCTTCTTCAGCAGCCTTTGCCTGCCTGGCACTCCACTGGCGGCGGAAGGTGACCCGCGCCGTCGGTGCCGCCGGCAGCGCGGGTGCCAGGCCGTGTCAGACACTTATTTGCGGCGAAGCAGCATCAGGCCCGCCGCGCCCATCAGCGCCAACGACGCCGGTTCGGGAACCGCTCCCGCATCGACCTTGACGTCGTCGATCAATCCTGCAAAGTGATAAAGCGGACCGGTGCCCACGTCGATCGCTCCCACCATCACGTTCTTGGGTGTGGCCCCGGACCAGTTGGTGTCCACAGCCGCACTGTTGGTGTACGTGCTCATGTCGGTCATGTTGGTGAGGGTGATGGTGGCGGTGCCCGTGACGCCGGAGGCCACGACGTCGCCTTCGATCTTCCACCAGTCGGTGGTGGTCAGCACGCCGTGGCTTTTCACCTTGTTGCCGCTGCCGTACAGGTAAATCTTGTTGCCGACCTGCACTACCTGCCACAGCGAGTCGGCGTTGAGGATGTGATAGCCCTCAGCCGGCGGCGAGGTAGTACTGCACTTGATGTACAACTCCACATGGACGCTGGTCGTGGGCAGGCAGGTGTAGGCGCTGATGCCGTACGTCGAACTGCCGTCGCAGACCAGGGCGTTGCCGTCCAGGCCGGTGGTCAACGAGGCGCCGCTGGACAGGGTGAGGTCGTTATCGCGGCCGGGATTGGCGCTGTCGTCGTCCGCCACCATCCCGCCGGGCGCTGCATCCATGTGCCAGAGCGCCGTGGCGCCCGGGCTGTCGCTGACCAGCGCGCCCTGGGCCGTGACGCTGAAGCCGCTGAATATCAGCGAACCCATGATGGCCATGCCAAGCCACAATTTTTGTTCACTCGCAATCATCTTATCGCCTCCTGTAAACAAGTTGAATGGATCCCGGCGGGCACATTCAGCCCGCGCTTGTGAGCAGTCAGACAGAGGCGGCCGGCGCAGAAGAACTCTGCAAAGACTCGGCTTGCCGCGGCAGCAGCAGCGGGCAGGGCAGTACGATCTGCACTTCCCGGGCGCTGTCGCCCTTGCTGTTAAGCATTTCCAACAGCAGTTCCGTGGCCCGCGTGCCCATGCGGCGAAAATCGGGCAAGGTGGTGGGCCAGGCCGGCGACGCCGTGGCCGTGCGATAAATCGCATCCTGCGTGCCGGGGTCGTTGTCAAAACCCGTGACGATGATGTGGGCAGCATCCTGCGGCCGATTGTGTCGCAGGTAATCTATGAACAGGGATGCGCAATAGTCCTGCGGGGCGATGATGGCATCGGGCTGGGGATCAAGAGCCAGCAGCTCGGCGACGGCAGAGAGGGCCGGGTTATGATTGTGCTTGCCCAGGTCGGTCAGGGCCCCGCGCTGGACCACCAACTCCGGCCGGAACGGGATCCCCGACTCCTTCAGGGCTGCGCGGTAGCCGGCCAGGCGATCTTCCAGCACGCGGTGCCAGTCCTCGAACAGATAGAAAGCGATGCGCTGGCAACCTTGCCGCACGAGGTGAAGCGTCATCTCGCGGCCGGCGGTGAAGTTGTCAAAAATAACGCTCGGTCGGCGCATGGAGGGGCGGTAGTCGTCCACCAGCACGATGGGAAAGTCGCGCAGCTCCCCGCCCAGATATTCGTCAGCGTCGGTGCGGTTGGGAGCCGCCTTGAGCACCACGCCCTCCACCCCGCGCTGCCGCATGGCCTCCAGGTGCTGCCGCTCCAGTTGCACGTCGTGATAGCTGTTGGCGATCTCCAACGTGCCGCGGTGATTGCTGACCGAAGCCTCCACGCCGGTCAACAGACGATGGCCGAGGGTGGTGTTGATGTCGTGGACGACGAAACCGATCTTGCGGTGCGATGAGTGGGTGTGGGCGATGAGGTTGCGAGCGTTGGCGGTGCAGTAGATGCCGCTGCCGTGCCGCTTGGTGACGATGCCTTCAGCCGCCAGCACAGCGACCACCTTGCTGATGGTGGTGGTGTTGGAGCTGTACTTCTGGGCGATGGCGCGAATGGAGGGCAATTTGCCGCCCGGTGCAACGGCACCGGAACTGATGAAGTCGGTGACGATTTTGTTTTTCAGAGTTCGTGTCAGCGTGCTCACAAATGCCTCGCAGTTCGTTTTCACACGGCCTCATCATGAGGGCATAATATGTATAACACATTTGTAAAAGTGTAGTCAATAGAAATTTGATAAAATCAACACATTGCGCAGCGAGACACTGGTGTAATTCATATAAATCTGTTAAATAATGTATTATAAATATATCGATCTTGAGGTCGAGAAGAAAAAGTGTTAAATATACATAGAAATACATTAAACACTTGGCCCGGTGTGAGACAGGTGTGCAAGGCAGAGAGCCTGCGGTCGGCAATCCGCGAGAGGTGCTGCGGCAATGCCAGTGACCATGGTTTCGCACCGTGGCGCGGTCACAGATGTTGCTTGGGGAAAAAGGATTCAGCCGTTGCAGCGGATCAGCACGTTTGCCAGCAGCGGCACGTCAACCTTCGCCGAGATGGGCACCACCACATAGTCGGAGCCGTCCACGCGGCAGCTTTGATGATCGAGAGCCCGCCCCTCCACCTCGACCCCGACCACGCGCCAGCCGGCCGGCAGCAGCGGCCGCAATTCAACCGATTCCCCTGACCCGGTCAACTGCACTTCGATGGTTTTGCCTTGTGTGTCGAGGCTGTATCGGTATGCGAAGTAGCTCTGCGAAGCGGCGTAGCGCACGCAGATGTGCGCACGTGTGCGATCGGTGGCGGGCCAGCGCGGCGAGAGCACGACGTGGCGCAGTTGCCCCGCGTCATCATGCACGCCGGCCAGGCCTTCGAGCAGGGCGGTGATCCAGCTTGCCATGCCCCAGCCGGCATAGTTGATTTCGTTATGCGTGCGCATGCCGGGCGTGCCGTCGGGCCAATACCAGACCTGGGCGCCGCCGTGTTTGTCGAGGTGTTGGGCGTATTGCCGCAGCAGTTGTACGGCATAGGTTTCGCGCCCGTGCATGAACCCGGCCAGGCACAGTTCCCCGCCGACCCACGGCATCAGGCCGCCGTTGGCATAGCCGCCTTGTTGGGTGAACGGTTGATGCCAGTAGCCCAGGTGATCGGGATAGCCGGGTTGCAGGCTCCACCAGGGGTAGGCGTCGCCGGTGTCGCGGTGGCGGCGATGATATTCGTCGATGATGCGCGTGGCTTGCGCGGTGTCGGCAAGGCCGCGGGTCATGGCCCAGGTGTTGCCCATGGAAAGCTGCTGTGATTCATCGAAGTCGCCGTGATCGATCGGATCGAGATGGACATGATGCAGATACTTGCTGCCGTCCCACAACAGATCGTTGGCTCGGCGATGATAGACTTGGGCGCGGTCGTGCCACTGGCTGGCTTTGTCCGATTCGCCGAGGTGTCGGCACAGGCGGCTCATGATGGAAAAAGCCTGAAAATAGCCGCTTTGATCGCAGTTGGCGATGACCTGGCGATGGTCGCCGCAGTCGCCGGCCCCGTCGATGTCGAAGTCCCAGGTGTCGCAACTGTGCTGGCGCTTGACCAGTTGGTGCGTCGCATCCCAGCGCTTCGGATTGCTGGTCACGTAGGCCAGCGCTTTTTCCAGGCGAGGCAGGGCGCGTTGGGCAAACGCATGGTCCCCCGTGGCTTTCCACACCTGCCAGACCGCCAGCACCAGCAGGTATTCAACGTCACTTTCGAGGCCGACACGCCAGGTGCGGCCGTCACGTTCAATGCCGTCGACGAATTGGCCGTCGTCTTGCTGGCGATCGAGGAAGCGCTCGATGCAATGGATCAGATCGCGCTCCCAGTACTGGTAAGCGGGCAGGCCGTAGACCGAATCACGCAGCCAGATGCCGTCGAAGTGCAGGGTGTCAGCGGAGATGTATCCGACCAGCTTGCCGTCGGGCAGATCGTATGCGCGGCGACCGAGCAGCATGCGATCGCGGGTGAAGGGGTAAAGCTCGTCGAACTGTCGGTCTCCGCTGTGCACCGCGGTATGGGCTTCAAGCACGAAGTTGACGTAGCGGCTGTGCTGCGGGTTGCCGGGCCAGATCAGGTAGACGTAGTGGGCGCCCAACGGACCGGCCGCGGTGAACGTCACCTGTCCACGGTTATCGTTCAGGGGAACCTGGGCCTGAAAGTACATCCGTTGCATGGGGTCACACACGCGGATGGTGCATGCGCTGTCACCGCAGCCGCGGCCCTGGATGCGCACGGTCACGGTGCTCAACGGCTGGTAGCGTGGCGCGTCAGTGTCCAGCATGCCGAACGCCGCCGGAACCGCTTGCTCCTGAGGTTTCATCTTCATGGCTTTACCTGGATGGGACTGCACACGCCATACCTTAGCATTGCTCCTGCCGGAGCGTCCCGCGGCGTGAGCCGGAGTAGGTGCCTCAATTCTGCTAGTTTGGGTGGGACTGGCAGCCGCGGGATTGGGCTGTGGCAGGCCCCAACGTCGATTGCTTCTACCTTCGGCGGATGACGCTTGCGGTGGGCTACGAATATTCTGACTTCTCTCTTGTCTTCATAATATATTTGGGTATAGTAATACGAACAGGCGGTGCTTGCCTCCGTGTAGGCGGTCGGCCTGTTTGGAGATTGACAGGAGCTCCCAAGCTCAATTCCCATCAAAACTTACCGCACACAACGGTTTATGTGAATTCATGGCCTAAGCTGCCGGTTTGCTGCCGGTGAGCAATGAAGGAGGTGCATGGTCCCCGACAGAGGATTCCAATGTCACGCGATTCGGTTTGGCAGTTGATCTGAACAAGCGTCCTTTCGCTTACTCACATTTTGCGAGGAGATGGATAATGAGTCCAAATAAAAGAAGTTTTGTGCAAGCGCTCTGCACCGCGGGTGTGCTGCTGGGCTGTTCCATGGCTCAGGCCGCCATCAGCACCGGTCTGGAAGGCTACTACAAGCTGAACGAAAACAACGGCACGGCCCTCGGCACCACGGTGGTCAATTACGGCTCGGTCGCTGAGAATGGCATCATCTTCAGCGGCACAGGCCACGCCATGGACGCGGTCAATCAGGCCGGTGTGGTTGGCACCAGTTACCACTTCGAAGGCATCGGTTCCGCCGACGCCACCACCAACAACGCCGTCCTGGCCGGCACCGTCATCGCCAACAACCTGAACAACACCGACACCGTGACCATCAGCGCCTGGGTCAATCCCGACTCCTTCCGCTCGGGCACCGGCGCCGGTAGCCGTGGTTACATCATCGGCACCGACACCGACATCTCGCTGTCCGTCAGCGCAGGCAACCTCGGCTCGACCGCCAAGATCACCTGGAGCTACAAAGCTGCTCTCAACACGGATCAGACCGTCAGCTCCAGCACCGTGATCGTGCCCAAGAATCAATGGTCGATGCTCACGGTCACCCGCGCCGGCGCCACTTCCAAGATGTATTTCAACGGCATCCTGATCGACACCTTCACCAAGGACACCGGCAACTTCCAGCTCAGCGCCTTCGACCATGACCTGGACGGCGGCACCACGCCGGACGATGTCGGCCTCTACCTGGGCACCATCTTCCCCACCGGCAGCACCACGCTCAGCCGCGATTTCGTCGGCTACCTCGATGAAATCGGCGTCTGGGTCGCTCAGGCTCGCACCGAAGAGGAAATCGCCCTGATCCACGGCCTCAGCTACTTCGCTCAGGTCGAACTCAACGACACCGCCATGGATGACGTGCTGGCGGTGTTCAACGCGGCCAACGGCAGTGCCCTGGCCGGCGGATACACCTGGGGCTATGTCACCGGTCTGGCTTCGACCACCAAGGGCCAGATCGGCGGCACAGTCGGCGGCGGCGACGCCTGGATCGCCCTCGATGCCAATGGTAACGGCGTGCAGCTCATTCCCGAGCCGGCCAGCGTGATGTTGCTGGCGGCCGGCGTCTCGATGGTTCTGTCCCGTCGTCGCAAATAATGCGTTTCAATGACTTCGCGCCGGGCGGCTGAAAGGCCGTCCGGGGCTTTGTGGCAGGCGTGGTCTCGGGTGCTTTGTGGTCGAGCCTGCGTGTGTGACAACCCTCACGGAAAAACCTTTATGTCATAAGTCCATGGTCTTGACTGCGGGTGGTTTCTCTGCCGCTCGTTGGTTTGACATGAGGCGGTCCAGCCATCCGGGTTCCATTGACGTTGCAGGTGTCTTGTTCTGCTCGGTACCTCTTTCCAAGGAGATTGCATATGTATCAAATGGTCAAACGGCACATTCTGTCGGCATGTGCCCTGGGCGTGTTGCTCAGCGGTTCGATGGCGCACGCCATCATCAGCGACGGGCTCGAAGGCTACTACAAACTCGATGAAAACAACGGCACCGCCCTCGGCACCACGGTGATCAACTACGGCTCCGTGGCCGAGAACGGCGTGATCTTCAGTGGCACGGGCAATGACATGAGTGCGGTCCATCAGTCGGGTGTCGTCGGCACCAGTTATCACTTCCAAGGCATCGGCAGTGACGACCTGAACACCAACAACTGCGTCCTGTTGGGCACGACCATCGCCGACCACCTCAACCTCACCGACACTGCCACCGTCAGCGCTTGGGTCAATCCTGACGTATTCCGCTCCGGCACCGCTGCCAGCAGCCGCAGCTACATCCTCGGCACCGACACCGACATTTCACTGTCCGTCAGTGCCGGCAACGCCGGCTCGACCGCCAAGATCACCTGGAGCTACAAGGCCGGACTCAACACGGATCAGACCGTCAGCTCTGCCACCGTGCTGGTGCCCAAGAACGCGTGGTCGATGCTCACCGTCACCCGCGCCAATGATACCTCCAAGATGTATTTCAACGGCATGCTGGTCGGTACCTTCGTCAAAGACACCGGCAATTTCCAGCTCAGCGCCTTCGACCACGACCTCGACGGCGTTGAAGGCACACCCGATGCCGTCGGCATGTACATCGGCACCATCTACCCCACCGGCACCACCTCGCCCATTCGCGACTTCGAGGGGTACATCGATGAAGTCGGTATCTGGGTCGGCCAGGCCCGCACCGAGCAGGAAATCGCGGTGATGCACGGCCTGAGCAAGTTCGTCGGCGTCGGCCTCAACGTCTATAGCATGGATAACGTCCTGGCGGTCTTCAACGCGGCCACCGGCTCGGCTGGGTCCGGCGGGTACTACTGGAACTACGTCACCGGCCTCAGCTCCACCACCCTCGGCGAGACCGGCGGCAGCGTCGGCGGCGGCGATGCCTGGATCGCACTCGATGCCAGCGGTAATGGCGTACAGATCGGCGCCCACCTGCATGCCGGCGACGCCAACGGCGACGGCAAAGTCAACCTGGCCGACCTGCAGATTCTCGGC
>CAYYGM010000021.1:4939-38981 GCA_964471555.1 uncultured Phycisphaeraceae bacterium | reverse complement strand
ACGCTTGACTTGGATGATGCTGAATGAAAGTGCGAAAAAGTCTTGACACTACCCAGCAACGGACAGCCCGGCGAGACGTAGCTCGCCGGCTATTGGAGGAGGGGCTTGGTGATGGTGGCTGCGCGACGTCGAATTTGGTCTCCGCCACCTCACCTCTCATGGCTCGTGGCTCATGGCTGGTCGCTGATTTTCGCCCTGTCACGTTGAGCGGGCCAAAGCGCAACGTTTGTGCGCGCATGGGCTACTTGAGCACGCGCAAGGGCTGCTGCGAGCGAGGGTTGGCTGACGTGCGGAGGCGCTGCAAACGCTGGCCGCGTTGTGCGCGGCAATGGGCTCGTTCATCGCGGATTGGCGGGCGAAGGCGGGCTATGGGCGGCGATCAAACAGCAGTGGATTCTTCGCCGAGGCGGCTGGGGAGCCGATGGGGATGCCGGGGATGAAGTTGTCCCAGTCGGCCTGCTGGTAGTGGTTGGCCGGCTGTTTGACGGTGTTGGCGGCGTCGGTGTAGATCATGGTCATCACCTCGCGGCAACGATCGGTGCGGTTGGGGCCGGCCCGGTGATAGGTCCAGCCGAGGTGGAAGCTGACTTCGCCCAGGTCGAACGGACCGCGATCGATGGGGAATTTCTGGGCTTCGATCATCTGCTGAAGCTGCTGCTCGCTTTCGTCGCTGATCTCTAAAGTGCGGCCGGTGGTGAACTTCTGACTGGCGACGGCGAACTCCAGCGGGCCCATCTCCAGCGGCGTTTCCTGAAGGGGGATCCAGACGGTGATGGTGCGATCGGTGGCGAGCGGCCAGTAGAACTGGTCGGCGTGCCAGGGGGTGAACCCGCCGCTGGCTTCCTTGTAGAGAGCCTGGTCGTGGTAGAGGCGAATGCCGTCAACCTGCAGCAGGTCGGCTGCGATCTGGGCCAGGCGTTTGCTGAAGACGAGCGGGCGGGTGTGCTCGTTAAGTTCCCATAGATTGCAGACTTGCACGAACGCCTGCTGATAGGTGTTCCGCTGCTCCATGGGCACGTCGGCCAGGTTGTTGTGCTGCATGGTCACCTGCCGCAGCAGCGGGCGATAGGCGTCGAGCACCTCGCCGCTTAGCACGTTCTTGAGCTTGATGTAGCCGTCACGGGCAAAGGCAGCGATCTGTTGCGGGCTGAGGGGGTACGGCTGAGTGAGCTGGTCGCTGACCGACTTGGCGGCACAGGTGTGGCAGGCGTGGGCGGTTTGGGCGGTGGTGGATGACATGGGCAGCTCCTTTGCAATGGTTCAAGTGGTAATAAGCCTATGTCCCCGTAACGTCCTACACCACGCCCGGAATGACCATAAACGGCACTTTTTTGCTCTATAAATTGCCAGATGGATGTTTTCACAGACAAATTCTGCTGTAAAATGAGGCCATGAAACCGCAGAAGGAGCTGATCGAGCCCGGCCCCGAGGCCTCGTTTTACTGCTATCGCCGGGTCTCGAAGCAGTTCGAGTTCAACTGGCACTACCACGCTGAGTACGAGCTGACCTGGATCAGTAAGGGCGAGGGGCAGCGCTTCGTGGGCGATCACGTGAGCGAGTTTCAACCCGGTGAGTTGGTGCTGCTGGGGCCGCAGTTGCCGCACACATGGACCAGTCGCGGGCCGGGCGAAGCGGTGGTGGTGCAGTTTCTGGATCGCTCACTGGGCGAAGGCGTGCTGGAGCGGCCGGAGATGCGGCCGGTGCGGACGATGCTGCATCGGTCTCAACGTGGGCTGCAGTTCGATCCGACAGCGTTTGCCGCGCGACTCGATGCGATGCCGCAACAGCAGCCGGGGCAGCGTTTTGTGAGTTTGTTGAGTCTGCTGTACGACCTGTCGCAATCGCGCGATGTGCGCGAGTTGGCCAGCATGGGCTATCGCTTCACGCCGCAGCCGGGCGATGATCAGCGCATCGATCGCGTGTGCCAGTACGTGCACAAGCAACTGCACGAGACGATCGAGCAGAAGGAAGCAGCAAGGTTAGCGCACCTGACGCCGTCCGCCTTCAGTCGTTTTTTCCGCCGCGCCACCGGGCATCGCTTCGTGGATTACGTCTGTCAGCGCCGCATCGCCGAGGCCTGTCGCCTGCTGGCTGAGACGGATCAGCCAATCACGACGATCAGTTTCGATGTGGGTTTCGCCACGCTGTCCAACTTCAACCGCCGCTTCCGTCACCTGCAGGGCATGTCGCCGCGGCAGTATCGAGCCCGCCATCGCGGATAAGCGTGTCACTGGTCCATCATGACGCCCATGCTCTGGAACCAGCCGGTCAAATCCTCACCGGCCGCCTGGCTCATCGCCTGCACGTGATCAGCCATGGTGATCTGCACATCCTTGTCATCGACGCGCTTGCGGGCCGGGGCGCACAGGTCCACGTTCGTGCGCAGAGACTTTAGATAGTCAGCCAGGAAAGTTTCGCCGTGCTTCTGTTCAAGCTGCGAAAAGATGTAGAACCACTTGCCCTGGAAGGCCTGGGATTGGGAGATCTCAGCCGTCGCATCGTTGAGGTTCAGCCGGTTGCCCGTTGGATCCTCATCACGAAAAGCCTTGATTTTCGCGGCAAATTTATCATCGGCGAACGGCTGATAGCCCGCGGCAGCCAGGCCCTTGATCGAGCACCACTCGGCGAACGCCTCCGAAGCGCCGTGATTGCAGCCGCCCAGCAGTTTGTGGCCGACCTCGTGCGACAGGACGCCGATCAAGCGCTCGCCGCCGCCCATGGCGGGAATGGTGATGCGATCACCGGCTGACAAACCGCCTGATGGGGATGCGATGAGGTAAACTTCCAACGGCGTCCCTTGCTCCATGTCCCGCACCAGTTCCACCGGCGAGGTCAGCCCCGTCATGTGCGACAACCGCGGCCAGACCTTGGCCCATTCGTTGACCAACTGCTCGGCGGTCGACTGCAACTGCGGAATGGTGTAGATGACCAGCCCGTCACTTTTCAGACATACGCGCCCCGGGATTCGGGCCGGCAGATCCCTGGCCGATTCGCTGCGCACGGGGCTATCCTGCGCCAGCCACAAAAGCCACTGCATCAGCAGGTTTTCCTGGGCTGCCAGTTGATCATCGATCTTATGCAGTTTGGCGTCGGCGAGTGTTCCCAGGCGCAGGAACAGGCGCGAAGCACCGCAGATGATCACACGTCCCTTGCCGTGCTGTTTGGCGACGATCAGCGGATAGCCCTGATACTCAAGGAGAATTTGTGTGTCCTGCAAGGAACCGGCCAACGGCGACAGCGGCTGCCGACAGGCGATCTTCTCCAGGTCCGGCCCATCAGTCAGCGGCGTACCGGTCACAAACTGCGGCACATCGTTGCGGCTGGCGTTGGAAAACTGCGGCCCGAACAAACCCGCCAGCATGTTGCTGGAAAAATCCTGCATCGGCAGCGGCTGCATGTCCACAAACTTCTGCTTGGCGAACCTGGCCCGATCCCGGGTGTGCGGCGAGGGCGTGCCGATCAGCAGCAGCCCCCCGCCGTTGCGCACGAACGCATCCACCGCCGCCAACTCCTCCTGGCTGTACGCAATGCTTTCAACCTGGTTCCACACGATCATCACGTCGTAGCGTGCCAGATGCTCCGGCGCGATCAGATCCCGGCCGCGCGTCAGTCGCAGCGGGAAATCGCCCGGCAGCCCGAACCAGATCTGGGCCCCAAGCTGCAACGACCGCGACTCATCCACATACACTTTCAACGTCGCATCACGCTGCGGCGGCGCGGCCCAGCTCCACGGCGATTGCCCCAACAGACACATGCACGTGACCAACACGATGCCGATTTGCGTTGCTTTCATATCCATCCTCACCCTCAACGGAATTGATACTCAGCCTGCCGCTAATGCTTCGCGGCTTGCTCCTGCAGCATCTTCTTCGCTTCGTCGGGTTTGCCGTCGTAGTAGTGTGTGAAGAAGGCCTTCATGATGGGCCAGGAATCCAGATCGAAACCGGGTGGTGAAAGCTCAGCCACCCAATCGGTCAAGCGCGTTTTCAGTTCCGCGGCTCGCTCGGGCTGCTCGGCGATGACGTTGTGCAGTTCCTCTTTGTCGCTGCGCAGGTTGAACAGGTATTGGCCGTGGTTGTTGACCAGCACGTATTTCCAGTCGCCCTGACGGATGGCAAACTGACCTTCCCATCGCCAGAACAGCGCGTCGTGCGGGGAGCCGGTCGCCTGGCCGGTCAGATAGGGAGTCAGGTTGACGCCGTCGAGAATGGGATCAGCGGGCAAACCGGCTTCGGCGCAGGCGGTGGCGGCCACATCGAGCGAGATCACCGGCTCGCTGTAAACCAGGCCCGCGGGGAAGGTGCCTTTCCACTGGGCAAGGAACGGCGTGCGGATGCCGCCTTCGCTGACCATGCCTTTTTCGCCGTTGAGTGGGTCGTTGAGCGAACCATCCCAGCCGGGGCCGCCGCCGGGCTCATCATTCTTGTAAATCTTGAGCGGCGCGCCGTTGTCACCGATGTAGAAGACGATGGTGTTCTCCGCCAGGCCGCACTCTTCGAGCGTATCGAGCACGCGGCCGACGCCGTCATCGACAGCGGAGATCATGGCCAGGGCCTGTTGTCGGCGGTGCGGCATGTCGCCGGGGAAGCGATCGAGGTATTTCTGCGGTGCGTCCAGCGGCACGTGCGGGGCGCGGTAGGCCAGATAGAAAAAGAACGGTTTATCCTTGAAGCGCTGGATGAACCCCACCGCCACATCCGTGCAGGCGTCGATGTGATAGACGTCGGAAGGATATTCACCGAAGGGCACGTCCTGGCATTGCAGATCGACGTTGGCCCGTGCGGGTCGGTCGCTGGCGCGGGAGTACATATAGTCGAAGCCGTGGGTCATGATCTGCTGGTTGCCGGGGCCCAGGTGCCATTTGCCCGCCATGCCGGTGACGTAGCCGGCTTTCTTGAGGCGTTCCGCGATGGTCTGTTGCTCGTCGAAGCCGTCCATGCCGTGGGGCGTGACGAACTGGGTGTTGGACTCGACACCGAAGCGCGTCTGGTAGCGGCCGCTCATCAGGCCCGAGCGCGATGGCACGCACTGCGGGGCGGTGACGTAACCATCGGTGAAGCGCACACCCTGGTTGGCCAGGCGATCGGTGTTGGGCGTACGGATGTCGCTGAGGATGCCTTGGACGCCGACGTCCGCCCAGCCGTGGTCATCGGTGAAGATGAGCACCACGTTGGGCGGCTGGGCTGCTTCCGCCGAGACCACCTTCAATACACCGACCGCCAACAGGCAACCCAACGATGTGCGTTTGCTCCATGCCATTGCAGTCTCCTAACCCGAGATTTGAATCCGCCCCTCGCGCAGCTAGACCGCTGCGCTACGAAAGTACCAGTGTAACCTGTTACCGGCCGCGTCGCCGCCGATGTCCGGCCGTGGTGGCGATGGATAGGATCGTCAAGCGGACTGCCCGCCGCAGGACTGACGGACGACGAGGCTGGGATCGAGACTGACCATGCGCGGGGGCGCCTCGGGTTCAGCCAGCCGCTGCAACATGAGATCGACAGCCGCCTGGGCGATCGCTTTGCACGGCTGGTGCATGGTGGTCAACGGCACGCGCATCACCTGGGCGTACTTCACATCGTCGAAGCCCATGATACGGATGCGCTGCGGCACGTCGAAACCCAGATCGAACAGCGTGTGCATCAGGTGGGCGGCGGTCAGATCGTTGGCGCAGGCGATGGCGTCGAGCTGGTAAGACTCCACCGCATGCCGGATGAAGCTGTGATCGTCAGGCTCACCTTCCAGGAAATGCACCGCGATGGTGTCGCCGTCCATCTGCCGGGCCGCCTCACGAAAGCCGCTGATGCGGCGGTGCACGGTGCTGGCCGAGCGCGGCCGGGCCAGGTAACCCAGATGCCGCGCGCCCTGACCGATCAGGTGCTCCGCCTGGCGGAAGCCGCCGAGCCAGTTGTCCACGCCCACCAGGTCGTAGCCGCTGCGCTGCGGCAGGTCCACCAGGTCGCGATCCAGCAGGACGACCGGCAAGCGGGCCTCGCGCAGGCGATCATGCATGGTGCGGTTGACGCGCTGGGTCTTGGGTGTGATCTCCACCGGGGCCAGGAACACGCCGGCCACTTCGCTGCGTATGTACTGATCGAGCACGTTGTCGGCATGACTGATGCGGCCATCGGTATCGCTGGCGGCAAATTCGCCGCGCAGCAACATGTGACTGCCGGCCTGCAGACTGCGGGCGATCTCATTGCTGATCGGCCCGAAGATTTCCGTCTCGCCCAGTTCGGGAATCAGCAGCCCGAACATCTGCGCCGTCGCGGACGAGGCGTGCGGGCCGTGATCGATGACATAGGTGCCCGAACCGACGCGGCGCTCGACCAGGCCGCAGGCCTGCAGATCCTTGAGGGCGCGGGCGGCCGTGGGACGGGAGGTGGCATAGGTGCGCACCAGTTGCTGCTCGCTGGGCAGACGATCGCCGCCGCGATACTGGCCCTGCATGATCGCCTGGCGCAGATGCTCGAAAATCCGAGCGTGCTTGGGAGTGTTGACGGCAGACGACTTCATAGAGATAACCGGCTTCCGGTTGGTGAATGATGTCGTCATTGTATCGGCTCCCAAACGCCGCGGTTGCGCTCGGAACGCAGCTTTTTCACCGCAAAACAAGTCGAAATTGCCGACTCCTGCAACGTCAGTGGTTCGCATACGCCTCGTAGATGCTCTTCATCTGCCAGGCGTCCAGCGACAACAGTCGAGCATCCCGGCCGATGGCACGCAGACTCACGCCCACGCTCTCGGGCAGCCCCGGATACACGCGCTGGGCGACGATCTGGCGGCCGTTGACGTACACCTCCACCACGCTGCGATCGAGAAACACGTGCAGCTTCACCGTCTCGTCCGGCTTGACCAGAGCGTCGGCATCCTCGGGCATCCGCGCCATCACGTCCGGCAGTATGGACGAGCGCGAAGCGTCGAGGGTGATGCCGCTGAAGCGCGGCCGACCGGGCAGGCTGCGATCGCTGATGCCGCGATCCCTGGAAAACAGGATGCGCGTCACCTCGCGCTGGTCGGGTGAACGCAGGACGTTCAGCTCGATGGTACGGGCGGACTGCGGATCGAGCTCGACCATCATTTCCATGGCATTGCCGCGCACGTTGTCGAGGACGATTTCCTGGTTGGCGGGCAGGGTCATGGCATTGATGTGCTGATGATCGTAGCGCAGCGAAGCGTAATCGCCGGTCGGTTCCATCTCCAGCAAGTCGTTCTCGCCCAGCGTCAGGCGCATGGGCAGCGTCATGATCTGGTTCCAGCCGTTGGTGGGCCTGGCGGGATTCATGTTGAAAATGGCGATCACGCCGCCCTTACCGTCGGGATAAGCCGAGGGCGCGTGCACGCCGCCGGGCGAGACGGCCGGGCCGTGGTTGAAGTAGCCGCCGTTGACGACGTAGAACTTGTCCTTGACCTTGTCGTAGTTGCCGATCATGTACTTGCCGCCGCGCATGTGGCTGAAGTGCAGCAGGATGTAGCGGGAATCGCCGATGGGCCAGAAGTACGGGCAGGCGCCATCGTCGCCGACGCGCGAGTAGAAATCATCTTCGACGAACGGGTGCAGGTATTCCCAGTGCTCCAGGTCTTGGGAGCGATGCAGGAACTGGGCCCGCATGGGTTTGCCGCCGGGACCGACGGGCCGCGTGCCGGCCGTGAGCGCGTAGTAGGTGTCGCCCTTCTTCCAGATGCAGGGATCGAAGATGTTGTAAGGCAGAGCGGGTTCGCCGGGCCTGGCGTAAGGGATGACGATGCCGTCGTGCTGGCCGATCTTTTTCCAGTTCAGCAGCAGTGGATCGGTGGAAGTCGCCAACATGGTGCCGACCAGCGTGCCGTGATACATGGCGATGACGCGGCCGTCTTCCACGTAAGTTGAGCCGGAGAAACACTGCTTCTCCGGGTTGGGATAGATCGCCAGCGGCAAATCGCGCCAGTGGATCAGGTCATCGCTGACAGCATGTCCCCAGTGCTGGCGCGGATCTTCGGGCGGATAGGCCTGATAGAACAGGTGCCAGCGCCCCTGCCAGAAGCACAGGCCGTTGGGATCGTTGAGATTGCCTTCGGGGCTGACGAAGTGGTACAGCGGACGATGCGGATCATTCGCCATGGCCTTGCGCGACGCGGCATAGCGCAGGATCAGCGGGTTGGTCTTGAGCTGCGCTTCCTGCTCGGCCAGCGTGTCGGCGAAGGTGAATTGCGGCACCTTGGAGGTGTAATCCACTTTTTCTTCCTTGATCTCACTCACGGGTGGAATGCTCCACTTCTGCTGAACGTAACGGTTGAGATTCTCAAGATCAGCGGCGCTGAGCAGGCCCGCCACGATCATCACTTCACCGATCTGGAAACGCGAGCCGTTGCGTTCGTTGGTGCTGCTGAAAGCGTTGACCGCAATGTAGTCATCGCCCAGGGCCAGCGGACTTTCCTGCGTGACAGCCGGGCCGACGGCAGAGTCGAAGTAGAGCTGCTGCTTGCGCGTGCCCGCCTGGTAGGTATCCACCACCCAGTGCGCCTTGCCGTCGAGAAAGGCCGGCTGCGGCGCGGGCATGACCGTGTCGTGGTTGTAATGCACGAATCGGCTACCACCTTTTGCCCTGATATCGAGGGCCGCCACCCGCGATCGAGCCGGTGTGCCGAACGTTACCGGATACATCGAACCGACCAGGTCGCCGCTCAGCGAATCGTCGTAGCGATACACGATGACCATGCTGTAATCGCTGTTGCCCGTGGGCAGCCCCTTGGGCGAGTTGTTCATGAGAAACACGCCGGAGCCTGCAAAAGCAAGCGTCTGCTTGCCGTTGATACCCTGCCCCGCCACCACGGGCTGACGGCCGGTCGCCGATTGCGCCAGGTGATTGTCGCGCCCGCTCTTGTCGCTCCACTGCGATACCTTGCCGCCGCTGGCGGTGATCGTCGCGCTGTCCTGGGCATCGAGCCAGAGCACCAGCTTGTCACCGAGGTCCGCCGGGGTCCACGCCATTGCCGGACCGGCTGCCAGCGAAAACGTTGTCGCCATCGCAGCCAGAACAAGCCTTGCCGATCGTTGGAATTGCTTCGCCATCGTTTTGAGATTATCCCATGTTGCGGCCACAGTCTGAAATCATTCGCCCGCGCAGCCAATCGGGCTTGTCCTGCACATTCTACTGCCGCGGCAGGAGATAGTTGCGTGTTGAACCGCTGGTCCGGGTCGGCACCGGGCGCATGCGATCGTCATCGCCCATGAACCGGGCGGCACTGCCATCCACGAAAGCGTAGTTCCCACTGTAGCGGCCGCGAATGTCATCCTGGAAACTCCCCTCGTAGTTGGTGCTGACGTGCCCGCCGGGCGATGCGGTTTCGATGTTGATCATCTTGAAAGGATCGCGGGCCGAGGGATGATTGAGGTTGATCTGGCCGTTACCTTCGTTGCGGAAAAGTTGGTCGCTGATCAACACACCCATCGGCTCACCATTGAACCGCCACGGCTCAAACGATCGGATGAACGGCTTGCTCGCGTCGAATCCCCCGGCGTTGGTGTAGTCCTGATAGTAGCCGGGCGAAATCATGTACGGCACGTAAATGCGGAACGGACTGGGGGCCGGCACCGTGTCGGTGCTGCGATCATACTGCGGATCGAAGAACGGACAGGTGAAAAACCGCACGCTGACATAGGGCTCATACTGCGGCCGGGCATCGCCATCGGTCAGACCGTTGGCAATCATGGTCGGGAACAGCCTGGACGAGGAAAGTTCCGCCACGCTCATGGGCAAACGCCCCTCATCGTTTTCGTACGCTATCGAACCAATTGACAGTTGCCGTACGCACGCCAGGCACTGCGTCTCCTTGGCGACGAACCGTGCCTTGGTCAGTGCGGGCAGCAGAATCGCAATCAGCAACGCGATGATCGAGATCACCACCAGTAGCTCAATCAACGTGAAAGCGCGCTGCTGCCTTCGGCTGCAGGAACAAATGGCCATACGGCCCCGCGCTGATTGCACCATGTCTTCTGTCATGTGCCATGTTCCTTCTTGTCGTGTGCATAAAGCGAGGTTAGAACCACACGGCGCAGAATGCCGGACGCATTCCCGCCGCCAACCACGAATCAGCGACGGCGGAACAACATCAAACCCATCAATCCAATCAACGACAGTGAGGCCGGCTCCGGCACCGCGGCGCCAACCTGAGACAGGGCCTGATCGAAGGACAGGTCCGAGCCAACGCCGATGCCCCAGTTGTCGCCGAGGATCTGCAAGTCCGCCAGGTTCACCATGCCGTCACCGGTAAAGTCAGCCTCGGCCCAGGTGGCGGTGGTGGACTGCCAGTTGTCGCCGAGGATCTGTAAGTCCGCCAGGTTCACCATGCCGTCACCGTTGGCGTCACCGGCCTGCAGTTGCTGGGCGCTCCACCTGGCATCGAGGTAGCTGTTGAGGTTCTGCAGATCGGTCTCGCTCAGCTTGCTGGAGACGATCATCACCTCGCCGATCTGGAACAGGCTGCCGTGGTTGTTGTTGGTGTTGCTGAAGGTGTTGATGGCAATGTAATTCGTTCCCAAGGTCAGGGGATTGGCCTGCGTGACGGCCGGGCCGACGGCGCCATCGAAATAAAGCTGCTCCAACAGGGTGGTTGAATCGTAAACATCCACGTAGTAATGGGCATCACCATCCAGGAAGGTCGGCTGCGGCGCGGGCATGTTCTGGTCCGCGTTGTAGTGAACGAAGCGCCCGCCATTGCGCTTGATGTCAACCGCGGTCATACTCGTGGCTGCGGCCGTGCCGAAAGACAACGGATAGGCGTAGCTGGTGATGGTTCCCACGAGTGATGAGTCGTAACGGTACACGACCACCAGGCTGTAATCGCTGTTGCCGGTGGGCAGGCCGGCGGTGGCGGTGCACATCATGAAATTGCCGGTGCCCGCAAAGGCGATCGATTGTCTGCCGTTGATTCCAGTCGTATTGAGCAGCGGTTGTTTCTCGGTCGCGGCCTGAAGGACGTGATTGCCGTAGCTGCTCTTGTCATTCCACTGCGACACGGCCCCGCCGCCATCGACGGTCAGCGTGGTGGCGTCCTGGGCATCGAGCCACAACGCCAGGCTGCTGCCCAGGTCCGCCGGTGACCAATCCGCCCCGGCAGTACACGCCGCAAGCACCAGCGCGGCGAACGTCATTCCGAAAACAGTGGCTCGTTGATTCAGTTTCAGACCCATGGTTTTCTCCAGTGTCAAAGATCAAAAGGAATGAGAGCCGAAAAACAATACGGATGAACGAAAGAAGCATGTCATCATGGTGCTGTTCAACGACGACGCAGCAACATCAGGCCGCCGATCGCGATCATGGACATCGACGCCGGCTCGGGCACAGCCCAGCGGGTTTCCATATACGCATTGAGGCTGTTCAGATCGGCCGCGCTCAGTTTGCTCGAGACGATCAGCACTTCGCCGATCTGAAACTTTTCGCCGTAGTTAATGTTGGCGGGGCTGAACGTGTTGAGCGAGATATAGTCCGTGCCCAGATTCAGCGCGGCAGCCTGAGTCACGGCCGGGCCGGTCGCACCATCAACGTAAAGCTGCTCCAACAACGTCGTTGAGTCGTAAACATCGACCACCAGGTGCATATCGCCATCGAAGAAGGCCGGCTGCGGCGCGGGCATGTTCTGGTCCGCGGCATAGTGAACGAAGCGCCCGCCGTTCTTCTTGAAGTCCAGCGCGGTCATGGCCTTGGATGAGGCGGTGCCGAACGCCACCGGATAGGCGGAAGTGGATACGGTGCCACCGAGCGATGAGTCATAGCGATACACGATCACCACGCTGAAATCACTATTGCCGGTGGGCAACCCGGAGGTGGCAGAACACATCATGTAATTCTGCCGGCCATTGAACGCGACCGAAGCGTGGCCGTTGATGCCGGTCGCCGCTGAGGGCTGGGCGGCCGCGGTTGCCTGGGTGAGGTGATTGCCGTTGCCGCTCTTGTCGTTCCATTGAGAGACCGCCCCGCCGACATCGGTGGTCAACGTCGCGCTGTCCTGTGCATCAAGCCATAGCGCCAGATTGCTGCCCAGGTCCGTTGGCATCCATGCCGCACCGGCCGCCCCAGCCAGGAACGTCGCCGCAGCGATCGAAAGCCCTTGGACCATTGTTTGCAGATTCCACATTGCCTTCATCAGTTTCTCCTTCCCAGATTGATGAATGAAACAGATAGTGACGGCTTACATATATCTTACCAATCGATACCATCTTGTTGACATATTTCCTCAGAATGGCCGCGTAAAAATGTAACAGATTATAACAATACAGCAATATTTAAGGGTAATTTCACGGAACAATCAGCGAAAAAGATGTAATGACAACCACGCCACAATCACGAAAATAGGCATTTGATCCCAAATCAAAGCTTCAAAGGCGGGTTGAGAGCCACCCTTGCAGGGATCAACAGGCCCACACGGCTACCAATCAGAATCAGATCCGTGGCCGACGGTGGTCCAACCTGTAAAACCTCTTTGGAAACAGGTTCAATAGCGATGGCGGCCAAGCCTGAATCAGCGACACACACCGGGCCCGCCGGTTATTCAGCCTCGAACATTCATCCGCCTGCATCTGTACACCCAAGCAGTGCCCGAACCCATCGATTATTGACAACTGACGGTCCCACAATTACCATTTTTGGCCAGTTGTAAGGTCACCTATTCACCGCAGGATCACCCCTGCAATAAGGAACTCGACCATGCTGGAAAGTCGACGGGCCACTGCGGTCTTGTTGCTGCTGACGCTGGCCTTGCCGTTCGTCCCCGGGTGCGGCAAGCAGGAATCATCCGCCCCCCAGGCGACGACCACCGACGCTAAAAACGCCGACACAGGCAAGACCATCGGCCTGTCCGTGCTGACGCTCACCAATCCTTTCTTCAAGGACATCGCCGACGCCATGACCGAGGCCGCCGCCGAGCACGGCTTCACCGTCACGGTGGTCAGCAGCGAATTCGATGCCGCCAAACAGCAGCACCAGATCGATGACTTCATCGTGCAGAAGGTCGCAGCCATCGTGCTCACCCCTGCCGACTCCAAGGCCATCGGCCCGGCGATCCGCAAAGCCAATGCGGCCGGCGTTCCCGTGTTCACCGCCGACATTGCCGTGCTCGATCCCGAGGCCAAGGTCGTCACCCACGTGGCCACCGACAACGAAGAAGGCGGACGCCAGGCTGCCAAAGCCATGCTCGAAGCGCTCGGCCGCCAGGGCAAGGTCGCCATCATCGATCACCCCGAAGTCGAGTCGGTCATCCTGCGCACCAAGGGTTTCCACGAAGTGATCGACGAAGCCAACGAAGACCCGCAGACCAACATCCAAATCGTCGCCACTCTGCCCGGCGGCGGCGCTCGGGAAAAAAGCTTCAACGTCGCCGAAGACCTGATCCAGTCCCACCCCGACCTCAACGGCATCTTTGCCATCAATGATCCATCCGCCCTGGGCGCCTGTGCGGCGCTGGAGCGGGCGGGCAAGGCGGACGACATCGTGGTCATCGGCTTCGACGGCATGCCCGAAGGCAAGAAGGCCATTCGTGACGGACGCATCTATGCCGATCCCATTCAGTTCCCCGACCAGATCGGCCGCAAGACTGTCGAGGCCATCATGTCCTACCTCGGTGGTCAAACGCCGCCGGCACAGATCCTGATTCCCACCGCGCTGTACACCAAACAGGACGCTTTGGCGGACAAATCGCTGGAGAACTGATGCGTGATCGCCCCGGGCCCTGACCAACCGCCGCCAGCGGCCGCGCCCCTGTTGCAGATGCGCGGGGTCCACAAATCCTTCCCCGGCGTGCACGCCCTGCGCGGCGTGGACCTGACGCTGCAACGCGGACAAGTGCTGGCATTGGTCGGTGAAAACGGTGCGGGCAAGAGCACACTCATCAAGGTGCTGGCCGGTGTGCATCAGCCGGACGCCGGTGAATTGCGCATCGACGGGCAGTTGCTGCGGATCAACAATCCCGTGGAAGGTCGCCGGGCCGGGGTGAGCGTGATTTACCAGGAGTTCAACCTCGTGCCCGACATGAGCGCGGCTGAGAATTTGTTCCTCGGCCGCGAACCGGGGCGCTTCGGCATCACGCAACCGCGCCGTGAACGCGAGCAGACGCAGCAACTGTTGCATCGGCTTGGCGTGAACTTTGACCCGTCCACCCGCTGCCGCGATCTGACGGTGGCCCAGCAGCAGACGCTGGAGATCGCCAAGGCCCTGGCTGATCAGGCCAGGATCATCGTCATGGACGAGCCCAGCGCCGCCCTGACCCAGCACGAGGTCGAACGATTGTTCGAGTTGATTGAAGACCTCAAGAGCCGCGGCATCGGCATCATCTACATCAGTCACCGCATCGACGAGATCTTCCGCATCGCCGATCGCGTGACCGTGCTGCGTGACGGAGCCCACGTGGCCACCGAGCCGATTGAAAACGTGACGCGGGCCAAGCTGATCGAGCAGATGGTGGGACGCAAACTCGAAAACGAATTTCCCAAGCAGCGGGCGACTATCGGTGAAGCGCGGCTGGTGGCGCGCAACCTGCGACGCGGTGCGCGCCTGCGCGGGGTGAGCCTGCAAGTGCGGCGCGGAGAGGTGCTGGCCCTGGCGGGACTGGT
This sequence comes from uncultured Phycisphaeraceae bacterium, assembly GCA_964471555.1. GTDB lineage: Bacteria > Planctomycetota > Phycisphaerae > Phycisphaerales > Phycisphaeraceae > JADLFV01. Next base: position 24,397 of record CAYYGM010000021.1, on the reverse strand, counting down.
GGGCGCCGGGCGCACGGAACTGGTGCGGCTGCTGTTCGGGGCGGATCGGCCGGAGTCAGGCAGCATTGAACTGGACGGAAAACCCCTTGTTTTGAAGCATCCGCGGCACGCCATCCGCGCGGGCATCTGCCTGCTGACCGAGGACCGCAAGGCCCAGGGACTGGTGCTGGGGCTGTCGGTGCGCGAGAACTTCGCCCTGCCCAACCTCGGCGCTTTCTCCACCGCCGGCGTGATCACCCGCGGCCGCGAGCGCGCGGCGTTCGCTCGTTACGTCAAGAGCCTCAACATTCGTATTCCGCACCAGGAACAACTCGCTCGCAACCTTTCCGGGGGCAACCAGCAGAAAGTCGTGCTCGCCAAGTGGCTGCAGCGCAACGCGGAGGTGATCATCTTCGACGAGCCGACGCGCGGCATCGACGTGGGCGCCAAGTACGAGGTGTATCTGCTGATGAACGAGCTGGCGGCTGCGGGCAAGGCGATCATCATGGTCAGCTCCGAACTGCCCGAGGTGCTGGGCATGGCGGACCGTATTCTGGTGATGCACGAAGGCGTGATCACGGGGCAGATCGACAACGTGGCCGCCGCGACGCAGGCGGATGTGATGCGCCTGGCGGTGCAATGAAAAACATGGAACAAGCATGAAGCGCGTGATCTCGAAACTGCTTGGTGAATACGGCATGCTGCTGGTGCTGGCGCTGCTGTGCGCCTTCTGGAGCGCCGCGACCTGGGATGAGCAACGCCCCACCGGCGACGCGGCCGCCCGCCAGGTCATGGCCCGCATCAGTGACTCCCTGCCGTCCGGTTCCACCGTGTTGATCGCTGCCAGTTCGGGCGATGAGGATCGCGCGTTTGCCCAAGCGCTGGAAAAACAACTGGCTGAACATCAGTACCACGTGGCGGCCACCGTCATCGGCACACCGGCGGACCTGCGGCAGGCGGCTGAAAAACTGGCGGAAAACAAGGGGAAAATCGACGCTCTGGCGGTCAGTCCCGCGGCCGGGTCGTGGATGGTGCTCGATCAACTGGCCAATTTCTGTCCCCCGGCGGCACAGGCCGTGCGCTTCGAGCCGCGAACTTACCACTGGCCCAACTTCCTCAAGCGCGACAACCTGTTCAACATCGCCAATCAGATCGTGGTCATCGCCGTGATCGCCATCGGCATGACCATGGTGATCATCACGGCCGGGATCGACCTGTCGGTGGGCAGCTTGATCGCGTTGTCAGCCGTGGTGATGGCCAGCGTGGTGCGCGACTTCGGCGGCGGTGATCAGGCGGGCATGATGTGGCTGCTGATCGGCAGCGCGGTGGGCATTGCAGTGTGCGCGGGTCTGGGACTGTTCAACGGCGTGATGGTGACCGCGTTTGCGATTCCGCCGTTCATCGTCACGCTGGGCACGATGCTGGTGGCGCGCGGGTTGGCGTACCTGATCGCGGGCGGACAGTCGATCTATCAATTGCCCGAGTCGTTCACCTGGTTAGGCCGCGGCGCGGGGTTTTTTTCGATACCGCATGCGGTGGTGATGATGGTGCTGCTGTACATCACCGCTCACCTGTTGATGAGCCGCACGATCTTCGGGCGGTATGTGTATGCCGTGGGCGGCAACACGGAGGCGGCGCGGCTGTCGGGCGTGCCGGTGCGGCGGGTGGTGCTGGCGGTGTACCTGGCCAGCGGCGCGCTGGCGGGCCTGGGCGGCATCGTGATGGCGTCGCAACTGAAGACCGGCTCACCCACCTACGGCGTCATGTACGAGCTTTACGTCATCGCCGCGGTCGTCGTGGGAGGCACGTCACTGGTCGGCGGACAGGGCAAAGTGCTGGGCACCTTGATCGGTGCGTTCATCATCGCGGTGATCCAGAACGGCATGAACCTGACAGGCGTGGAAAGCTACACGCAACAGGTGGTGCTGGGGCTGGTCATTCTGGCGGCCGTGCTGCTGGACACGCTCAAGCGCGGGCGCTGGGCTGCATGGTTCAGCCGCCGCGCTTCGGCATCGGCTGCGGCGAATGACACAACCGCTGATACAAGCAGCGGGAATGATGATTCCATTGAGATCTGAGAGTTGATGTATATCCACATCAAGGATTAATGTAGATATGATCTGTTCAGCAGTCTGCCCCACCGGAGTCGTGCAGATTATTCAAACTGCGGGGGCCTGGAATGTAAACCGATTTATGTTGGGTATCTCATGTGTCGTCTCAGTGTTCTACTAATACTAGCCTGCGTCTCCGCTTGTGGAAGCAACATCAATGCGCCGCCACCGGCTATACCGAAGACGACAACGTATTCGGGCGGGTTGATCACATCTGTCGTACTCCCGCCACGTATCCATATAATCAGTGAAGATTGGCAAATTCATGGCGGTCATGTTCGGCTTCAACATATCTCCGAGTCAGATCCGTATTCTCATTTTGCCGATCTGAGCGTATATTCTTCAACGGACCCCAACTTCAATGCAGCGGTCGATAACATTCGCTCTCAGGCTGATGGTATGGTTTCGCACGGCCAAGTGGCGGATTTGTCATTTACTTCTACGGGTGACCAGGCCAGATCGTACCAGTTGCTTCATGTACCTGGTGCAGTTCATTCGCCTGGTGTTGCGATTCGGAACTGAATCCGCCAGGCTAAAGAATTACTTGAGAACCTCCGTCTTAGTGGGGTCGGCGAGTAACCATTAGTGCTCTTGACTGGCAACATACTCGAAGGTAAATCGCTGGCGACCTTCTGGAACTTGATTGCCCGTCTCACTCCTCTGCGGGAACCACGTCCCTCAAGCGGTAGAAGTTGAAGAAGTTGGCGTCGTGGTAGCGCTCAGCTCCGCCCATGCCGTCGGGATATGCGGTTCGCGCTACGCCGACGATGTGGCGCCCGTCGAACTCCCAGTTGAAGTAGTGGAAGCCGATGTTCTTGACGTCGGACAGGTCTTTGAGCAGCACGCGGCGAACTTCCCAATGCCGTAAATCCCTAGACTCAGACAGGGCGAGGATGTCGCGGATGCGGTTGGCTTTGACGGCCGGATTGTAATTCTCATCGGTGATGATGTTGACCAGCGCCCAATAGCTCTGCGTGCTTTCGTTGAAGCGAATGGTGAACAGTTTGCCGCCGCCGGGCATGTCGATGATGTCTTGCGTGGGGTCGAAGGTAACGGTGGATGGATCGGTGATGCGCATGATGGCAGCCTTTTCGGGCTTGCCCTCAGCGGTGTCGATGCGCAGCACATTGACCACGTCACCCGCGGGATCGACCACCATGTTGCCCTCCAGCCAGCCGTGAAACCCGCCGTCCGGCAGCCAGTTGAGATCTTTCTCGATCACGTTGCTGAACGTCCAGTTGGCGGCCATCAGCAGGTCGGCATCTTCCGGTGCGCTGGAGACGCCGGCCCGGAAGTGAAAAGGCCAGGGCCCGCCGCTGCCGTTGTCTTCGAACGCCCGCCAGATGCGCCCGCCATGCACCACGACCGGCACGGAGCCGGTGTGATAGCCGACCGTGTCCGGCTGACCGCGGCGCAGCAGACCGTGCTGCTCATCAGTGGGCGAGGTCCACGTTTCGCCGCCGTCGCTGGATTTGCAGATGACCCAGTTGCCGTAGGGATCATCGGCGCCGATGGCGTACAGGTCGCCGCGATGGACAAACAACGTGGTCCAGTTCATGGGAATACTGGCGATTTTGCGCCACGTCTGGCCGCCGTCAGCCGAACGATACACATCGGTCAGGCTCGGAAAGGTCGGGCTGTTGGGCCCTTCATAGTTATGCGAAGCGACATAGCGGCCATCGGGCAGGATGCAGAAGGCCGGCGACCCGAAGAATTTGCCGGTGGACTTGGGCATGTGCCCGATGACGTGGCCGGGCACGGTGATGCCGTTGAATTGCGTGGTCGGCGACTCGAACGTCGCAGCCTGTAGCCGTGCAGCGGTCAGTATGGCGGTGGTGAGGGCGACGACATGGTTTGGATGCATGGACGTTTCCTGCAAGGTGTTGTTCGTAAGACGGAAATTATATCCGTGCAATCCCATACCCCGGAGACGACAAGGCTCAGGCGGAGAGAATCACTGCATCAGATCAACGCCCGGCGCGAATCTGCATCAGCATCGGCTTACGCTGGTCCTGCTGTGCCTGGACTCGTTGCGACTGGATGGCGAAGCCGGCGTTGCCAAGCTCTGCCGCCACCTGTTCCGCGGTGAGGAGTCTGCGATGCGGAACGAACCACTGATCGTCTGACATGAACGCGCCGTCAACGCCGGTCGGACCATCCACTCGGATCGACAGCACGCCCGTGGGGTCAATGCGATAGTTGCCTTTCACGACCAGATTCTCATGGGCAATCATGGTCTCCACCAGGAACAGGCCGTCCTTCTTAAGCAGACGATGGATCGCCTTCAGGGCACACTGCCGGTGGTCATCGCACACCAGGCAGTGCAGGCAATGGCCGTCAACGATCAGATCGTAACGGGCTGAATGTTCCGGGAGTTGGCAGATGTCAGCCAGGTCAAACTGCACGTTGAGTCCGCGCTCGGCGGCGAGTTGGCGAGCCATCTGGAGCGCGGTGGGAGACACATCGATGCCGCGCACCGCCAAACCTCTGGCCGCCAGAAAGCAGGCAATCGGACCGCTGCCGCAGCCGACCTCCAGGGCGCAAAGACCGTCCAGTGGCCTGCCCATCCCGGCCAGCGATGCTTCCAGGAACGACCGCATGATGAATTTGTCGAAACTGGCCTGTGGATCGGCCTGCTCGTCCCAGGTAGTCTTGCCGGCTGCACGCAGCTTCTGAAAGACATGATCATCAGCCAGATAGCATCGGCTCATCGCCCCAATGATAACGCCTCACCGCGCAAAATACGGCAGATCCCCAGCTCGACACGGGCTACACGTGTCAATCCCGGGAATACAACAGATTGAAACAACAACGCCATCAGCACCGCCGGCGCATCGCACAAAGTGAAAACAACACGACAACCAGAGTCCCCGGTTCGGGTATCTGATCACCAATCTGCCTCCATGCTTCATCGAACGCGATGTCCGGGCTCGTGCCGTAGCCCCAGTTGTCGCCGATAATCTGAAGATCGGACAGGTTCACGCGGCCATCGCCGCTGAAGTCGCCCAGGGCCCAGCTCGCTGACGTTCCATTCCAGTGATCGCCGAGAATCTGAAGATCAGCCAGGTTCACGCGACCATCCAGGTTGGCATCGCCGGGCCGAGCCGCGGTCACCAGCACCGAGTTCGCTGTGTAGGTCACCGCCAGTGACAGGTTGCTGTTGATGCTCAGCCCTTCGACGGTGGTGAACTTTCCACTGAGCGACTGGGAGGTCAGGATGGTGATGCGGGTTCCCATCGCCGGGACATAGCCGTCCAGCCGCGTCAGCTTCAGCTTGCCGTCCAGTATCGCCCGACCGAGCACCGCCAGGCTGTCGTGCTGGCCGGCAAAAGTCGTCTCGATGTCCAGTTGGCCGTTTGCACCCTGGCCGAAATCTCCAATGATCCACAGCGTGCCTGTTGCCTGGCCCGGCGCGATGCGGCCGCTGTTGAGGACGGTGCCGTTGACCGTGCCTGCGCCGCTCAGTGTGCTGCCGAGGGTGATGTTCACGTAGCCGCTGCTGAAGGTTACGGTGCTGTTGCTTTGCAGGTTGATCGTTCCGCCGCTGGTCTGCACCATGCCGGCGCATGTCAGCGAGCCCGGGCCGGCCACGTTCAACGTCCTTCCGTTGAGGTTTAAAGTGTCGGCCAGCAGCAGCGCGGAGCCGGAGGCCACGCTGAGGTCGGTGGTGCTGTTGAGAAGGATCGGCAAGTGCACTTCATGGCTGCCGGACTGCACGTCGAGCAGGGCATGGCCGTCGTCTGCTTCAAGCGTGAAGCTGCCTGTGCCGTCAAGCGTGTACTTGTTGATGCTATTGAAGCGCAGGCCCTTGATGGTGTAAGTCGTGTTGGCGATGATGGTGCGCGGGCCGCTGATGGCCGGGCCGAGGACGGCGATCTCATGCCGGTTGTCCGGTCGGTTGAGGTTGGACCATTGGGTGTGGTCGTGCCAGTCGCCGCCGCTGTTGACGGTCCAGGTGGGGACCCGGTCGGGCGTGCTGTGCAGAATGGCCGCGGAAATGTCAGCCTCACCGTCCCAGCCACGGGAGACCGCCCCGAAGATGGCGTAGGAGGAGAATGCCACCTCGGTGCTGATGTTGCTGTACGTGTTGTCGTTGACAAAGATTTTCGTGCCGTCGATCAGGGTGTTGTTCAGCAGGAGGTCGCGTTTCTGTTCACCCGTGCCGCCGAGCAGGATGGCTCCCTCGGCCGCGGTCATCAGGTAATGCAGGTCGGGCGGATCGAAGCCGCCGTGGTAGAAACGGACGGCATAGCGAAGGCCGCCGGCCTGGTGGTAGGTGAACGAATTGCCGACCACCTGGTGGTTGGTGTCGAAATACTGATCCCCCGGGTCCACGTCGTTGAAGACGGGCATGCAGACGAAGGCCTGGTTGTATTTGCTGGCGGTTGAGATGAAGGTGTTGTTCCGAGTGATACTGAAGTCGGTCTGATCGCAGAAGCGGACGTAATCGCCGGTGCAGTTACGGAAGTAGTTGCCCTCGACGACGATGTCGGAGCAATGGTGGTCGTTGTAGATCATGTGCGCGTGGCTGTCCACGCCGACGTTGTCGAAATAGTTGTTGCGGAAGGTGACGTTGTGCGAGTTGAGCGTGGCGCCGGTGGCTCCGTAATAGGTGGAGGTGAGGTTGGTGAAGGAACAATCTTCCATCAGGATGTCATGGGTGCCGTCGATATAACCGCCTTCGCCGCTGATGCGGATGCCGAAGGAGGTGATGTGGTCGCCGGTGAAATGCAGTTGCCTGATGGCGATGTTGCGCACGCCCAGCAGATAGATGCCGTGGGCGATGTCGGTGCCGGGGTTGAATACCGCGCCGTGGGCGGTATCGCCGATCATGGTCAACTGGTGATCGGCATTGCCGATGCTGTCGAGCATGAGGCGCTGGGTGTAATTGCCGTCCAGGAAGCGGACGGTCACCGCGTTGCTGTTGAGCTTGTTGTTGATCTGGTTCCAGAAGGACAGATTGGTGTAGCCCGCGGCATTGGCGGCACTGGCGCCGTCACCGTTGCCGAGAGCCGTCGGAGCCACGTAATGCATCACCTGGCCCGCTGCGGGCGCGGCGCCCACCAGCCAGAAGATCCCGATCACACAAAACGTCATCAGCCTGCGGCTAGTGACCAACATCGCGCCTTCCTCGCACGCCAGTCAAGACCGATACCCACATGGACGGGGAGCGAACAACAAACCGGCGGTCCGCCGTCAAGCGAACCACCAGATCGACCAGAAGCAGAACCATCAACGTCGACGGCCAAGGGCCAGAATCACGCCCAGCCCCATCAGCCCCAGGCAGGTCGGCTCAGGAATGACCACGCCCGCCAGCGCTTCCTCAAAGCTCACATCGGAACCGACGCCGAAGCCCCAGTTGTCGCCGAGAATCTGCAGGTCAGCCAGATTCACCGTGCCGTCGCCGGTAAAGTCAGCTTCGGCCCAGCCGGCATTGGTGAACTGCCAGTTGTCACCGAGGATCTGCAGATCCGCCAGGTTCACCATACCGTCGCCGTTGGCGTCGCCGGCGTGGAGGACGTTGGTGGAAATCTCGAAGTTGTCGATGACGATGTCATCCTCCAGCGCGGCGTGCATCTGACTGCCGATGTTGAAGTCGCCGAAGGTCGTGGTGTCCAGGGTGGCGAACTTGCTGCTGACCAGCACGGAGACACTGGCGCTGCCGAAGGAACAGGTGACCTGGAAGTCCGGGTTGCCGCCGGTCAACACCGACTCGATGCGGTACACCGCGTGATAGACGCCGGGTGTGAGCACGAAGGCGTTGTCGCTGCTGGCGCCGAATTGATCCACGCTCCAGGAGGTGTTGAAGTGCCCCATGTTCGGCCGGGCGCGGCGGAATTCCGCGGAGCTGCCGAGCTTGGTCTCAGCGTCCAACTGGACGAAGTAGCCATAACCGTCATCGGTGTCGGTGGCGCCGGACCAGTTGACGCCGTCGGCCACGGGCGTGGTGCCATTGGTGTCGAAGAAGCCGAAGGCAAAAGCCCCCTGCTTGGCTGTGGTGTCGGCATCCATCGCCACGTAACGCAGATCGAACTCTGCCTGAACGTACTCGCCGGGGTCGTCCAGCGTCAGCTCATTAAAATGCAGGTGCGCGAAGGTGGCCCCGCCGGTGGTCAGGGGGTGGACGTCCAGCAACATGGCGTTGCCGTCACCGATGCCCGCCGAACCATCAACCACCGAGATGTCAAAATCCTGCTGATAGCCAACCTTGTACCAGGCGGGGTTGACGGTGCGAGCGCCGACGGTGAAATTCTCACTGACCAGCGTGACGGCCGAAGCGCCGCCGGCCAACAGGCTGACGGTCGCCATGGCCATCAGCCACTGCAAAGAATGCTTCAGTCCCATGATTGTGATCCTCCAGTGAGTTGAAAAAGGAAAGAATCGGTTGCCAAGAATCGGTCACGATGAAACCACGTTGTCTTGCCGGGCCTGCTCTCCATGGTGAACCGGGCTGGTTTGTTCCTGTGCTCCCTCTTCACGCAGCCCGCGGCCAACTCGTCACAAACCGGCGGCTCGCGCTCAAGCAAACCGCCGGGGAAAAGTCGGTCAACGCCTGCGAAACAAAACCATCGCAGCGCCCAATCCCATCAGACCCAAACAGGCCGGCTCGGGAATGTTGGTGGTGATCTGGACGTTGTCGATGACGATGTCGTCCTCCAAAGCCGCGTGCATCTGGCTGCCGATGTTGAAATCGCCGAAGGTCGTGGTGTCCAGGGTGGCGAACTTGCTGCTGACCAGCACGGAAACGCTGGCGCTGTCGAGCGTGTAGGTGACCTGGAAGTCCGGGTTGCCGCCGGTCATCACCAGCTCGATGCGATAGACCAGGTGATGGACGCCTTCGGTGAGAGCAAGCGCCGTGCTGCTGCTGGCGCCGAATTGATCGGCACTCCAGGAAGTGTTGAAGTGCCCCATGTTCGGCCGGGCGCGGCGGAATTCCGCGGAACTGCCCAGTGTGCCTTCAGCGTCCAACTGAACGAAGTAGCCGTAGCCGTCGTCAGTATCGGTGGCGCCGGACCAGTTGACGCCGTCGGCCACGGGCGTGGTGCCGTTGGTGTCGAAGAAACCCAGAACGAAGGCGCCCTGCTTGGCTGTGGTGTCTGAATCCACCGCCACGTAACGGACATCGAACTCCGCCTGAACGTAATCACCCGCGGTGGCCAGCGTCAGTTCGGGGAAGTGCAGGTGTGCAGCACTGGCGCCGCCGGTTACTTTGGTGGCCACATCGATCAGCATGGCGTTGCCCGAGCCGATGCCCGCCGAGTCATCGATGATCGACAGGTCGAACTCCTGCTGATAACCGATCTTGTACCAGGCGGGATTGGCGGTGCGATCGCCGTCGGTGAAATTGTCACTGACCACCACAGCCGCCGAAGCGCCCTGCGTCACCGCCGCGACAGCCGCCGCAGCCAGAAACCCATGCCATGAATGCTTCAATCTCATCGCTCAAATCTCCTTCCAATTTGGTGAAACTGGTTTCAAATACCTTGCTCCCAGATTCGATGCCTTGCTCCGCCTCGTGTCTCCTTTCTCTAAAAAGACCTGGAACAATCGTTTGCCATTAAGGATCAAGGAATAAAGCCCCCGCCCCAGAATGGGTCGTTACTGTCCAGTGTCACGTCTGCGTACTTGATCAGTTGCGCGTGGCCGTCGTAGAAGGCGAAGTTGCTGCCCTTGTCATGGGGAATCAGGCCCACGCCGCTGGACGAATTGACGGTGGGGTAGAAATAGGCGGCATAGACATACCACGCACTGTTCTCTGCCAGGAATACGGTGGCGCTGGCGGCAGCCTTGAGCTCTTCAGGTCGGGTCGGCATCTGCTGTGTGCCGCGGTTGGGCAGGAAGGAGCCGTTGCTGCGATTGATCACTTCCTGGACATTGCGGGCATAGGAATACAGCGAGTACCGATTGAGCACCGCCAGAGTGTTGACGCGGATACCGGGATAGTCGGGCGTGACACCATCGAACGCCATGGTGGTCACCGTGACGGGACAGATGTAGGGGGTGACAATCTCGCTGTTGTTGCGGAACGGCGTATAACCGATGCCGACCGGAGGGGCGGAGAGCCGACTCTGGCTGTAGCCCAGATAAGTCCACAACAGGGACTGCCAGGGCGGGCCGGCCTGGGTGGGGTTGGTGGATGCATACACGGAGGACTCGGCTGCCACCATGTAGCCGTCGTGATCGCTGGCATAGGCGGCACTGGCGGTGGCCAGTTGTCGTAAGTTGGAGGAGCACTGGATGCCGTGGGCGGTGTTGCGGGCCGCGCGCAGGGCAGGCAGAAGAATGGAGATCAGCAAAGCAATGATGCTGATGACCACCAGTAATTCAATTAAGGTGAACGCTCCGCAGCCACGACGATGGTGTTTTTCTCGGCAAATGGTCATCACGGTTCAGGCCTTTCCCTGTGACGTAAGGCGGATCGTCATCACGACCCGCTACAATTCGACTTCACGGTCAAGCTCACTCGATTCATAAATCGCATCAATGATCGACTGAACGATCTGGCCCTGCCGGCCCGACGCGAATGCTTCAGTCCGCTGCGTCATGGACTGTGCAAAGGATTTGATTTCTTCTTCAAAATGATCGACGGAACGCAGCTTGGGAATGATGTCCACGTTGTGACCATGCTCTTGCGTGGCAAGCTGGACTTGCGTCCCCCCCATTTCGAATGCGACGCCGCCCGTGTCACCATAAATGCCGACAATGTTGTTCAAGGATTTTTCGGGGAAGTTGCCGGCCCAGGTGGCGTTGACCTCCAGCGTGGCGCCGTTCTCCAACCGGACCAAAGCGTGCGCTGCATCTTCAACATCGCATACGCCCTGATAGTCCGGCGGACCGGCCCACATCTCTTCATAAACGTATTTCTTGAGATCCTTACCGAAATTGGCATAAACCTTGGCCGAAACACGCTGGACTTTCGGGAAGTCCATGAGGTACATGGCCAGATCGATGAGGTGAACGCCCAGGTCGATCAAAGGGCCGCCGCCCGACCGGGCCTTGGTCGTAAACCATCCACCCAGCCCGGGAATGCCTCTGCGGCGATAGATGGCAGCCTTGGCGTGGTAGATGGCGCCAACGCGGCCCGCATCAATCAGGGCTTTGGCTGTTCGAGCCACCGGCGTGTATCGGTGCACAAAACCAATCTGCAGAATGCGCTCGTTGGCCTGCGCCGCTTCGTTCATCATCCGGCACTGCTGGGCATTGAGCGCCATCGGCTTCTGGCACAGAACGTCCTTGCCCGCCTCCATCGCCTCAATGGCAATGTCCGCGTGTACGTCATTGGGCGTCGCCACGATGATGCCCTGAATTTCAGGCCGGCGGATCAGTTCTTCATTGTTGCTGGCGACCAATGACACCCCGTGGCGCTGGGCCAGCGCCTCAGCCGCGGCCAGCTTGATATCCGACACGCCCGCAAGCGTCACGCCCGCACGATTCGCCGCACGCGCGTGAACTTCCCCAATGGCGCCGCAACCAATTAATCCCAGGACAACTGACACGCAATGATCCTTCACGCAGAAAATGGACGCTGCTTCACAACCGCACACAACACACGAATTCATCCCCGGCTACACACCGGCTTCTGCCAATTGCGGTGTTGGCACTGACAGGCTGCAGAAACCGTCGCGGACCTCCGGCTTGGCCGCCAGGTCCAGAATCCGCCGAATCAGCAGGGTTTGCTCCCGTGGCACCAGCGCATGGCCCGCATCAAAGAAGTCCAGAATGGCGCCGGCTGCGTTCAGGAACAGCTTGCTTTCGTCAACCCGAACATAGAGCGTCCGCTTCCCCGTGGTCATGCTGGCCGCAAACGCGGTGTCGTGATCAACATATAGATTCACCACCGCCGTCCGCTGCTTTGTGAAATTCAGCAGCAGTTGTGTAAACCGTTCGTTGCCCCGGCGCATGAGGCTCTGGACGCCCACGCCCATACAACTGATCGTCAACTCCAACGGGTGGATGCCGTACTCATCAAATGAACTTCCACCGCCCCAGGCCACCATATGCTCCACCCACTGCTCGCCAAGAAGCTGCGGGGCCTCGGTGTATCGAAGTGCTGATGTCGTCTGGACCGGCACGCGAAACTGATCCGCCAGGTCAAAGATCCTGACTGCCGTCTCATAGTCCGGGGCGAAGGTCTTGTCGACAAAGCACGGCTTGCCGAAAGGAAAGACCTGCCGGCACAGTTCCAGATGGCACTGCGGATTGGATGGCGCCAACACGACATAACCATCCACGTGCTCATTCATTTCAGCCACGGAATTGAAATAGGGCACCCCGTTGCTTTCCGCCCAGACAGCGCCCTCCCGCTTTCGCTCGGCCGCACAGGCGGTCACCTCGAAACGGCGAAATGCCAGATCGCCCCGCAATAGACGTAAATATATGTTGGCGTGGAAGTTATCCAGATCGTAGTCCACGAAACCTAATCGTTTGCCGGCAGGCATTGACGGCTCCTTATGGCACGAGTATAACATGAACAATCCTTTGTTCAAGTGGGTTTTAACTTATTTTCCTTTTCCCCGCCGCCGCGAAGGGATCAACCGGGTCCGTGATGGCACTTAAACACATTCACAGAAATGGCTTGTGGACATCTACCCCTCGAAGGCGCCGCTTCCCGGCCGCCGGAGGTTTAGGCGTTATCCGTCCGACAATCGTTCCGCAAACGGAGCCGCGACAAGCCAGGGACCACGCGGCTGGCTTCCCTGATCGCCAGAACGAAATACCTCCAATATCAATTGAAGTCGCTGCCTGCTGCCGAGTAGCCCCGACGCCTCCTGCCGCACTTGCCAAATGTCAACAGGATGCCGGTTGGGCTCCACCATGCTCCGTGACCAGCAGCAGCGCACACACCGCCGAAGTTGATGGCCGCCAAAACACGAACCGTTGGGCGGCAACTCCCAGGACGCGGTGCGCTCTGCGAACAACCGGCGAGCCGATGACGAATCCCAATTCCCCTGGACTGCCTGCCCGCGGGCCCGGGTATCAACCGCGCCCCTCGGCGCGTTCACGAAGGTTGATCGAGTTGCCTGGAGACTGCATGATCCAAGACCTTGAACAATCGTTTATTCAGCCCGGATATTCGGGTACAATAAGAATTCGCATGGTGACCTTGGCGCAAATTGCAGAAAGCACCGGACTGTCCGTGTCCGTCGTTTCACGGGTATTGAATCCCAATCCGGATGAAAATGCACGCGTATCAGCCAAGACCCGTCGGCGGGTGGAAGAAGCGGCCAAGGCGCTGAACTATCGCCCCAATCGCGCCGCGGAATTTCTCAAACGCGGCCGCGTGCCCTCCATCGGCGTCTTCGTTCGTTACTCACCGAACCGCTTGATTGTCGATCTGCTGCGGGGCATTTCCGAAGCTGCCGCCGAAGAGGCGTTTCCGGTCAGTCTCTATTTTGGCCACCAATCCGGCGATTATCGCCGCTTTATCAAAGCCAACATGGCCCAGGCTCACTGTGGATTGATTACGTATCCCGATTATCAAAGCCACAAGCAGGCGTCACAACTGGTTGAGCAGTTTCGTGAAGCGGGCGGCAAAATGGTGCTGCTCAATGCGGACGGCCCCGTCAGCGGCGCGCCGATCATCTCCTGCGATGAATATCTGGGCGGCCAAATGGCGGCAGAACGACTTCTCTCTCACCCCTGCACCGCCTTCGCCACGTTCGGCTCATACCGTAATCGTGTGGATGGTTTCCGCGACACCCTGCGTTCGGCAGGTTTTGCGTGCAGTGAATTCCCGGCAGATGACGCTTCCATTCAAGAGTTGATGACTCTGGCAGCTAAGACGCTCACACGCGGCAAACTGGGAATCTTTGCCGCCACCGATCAGGAGGCCATGCGGCTGATCCGCCATTGCCACGAACGCGATTTCAGCGTCGGCTCACAAGTTTATCTCATCGGTTACGACAACCTGGAACTCAGCGAACATTCAGATCCGCCTTTGACCACCATCGAACAGCCCTTTTACGAATTGGGTCTGCTTGCGATGCGCAAGCTTGTCAACGTGATTTACAGCAGACCCGAAGCAGACGAAAAGATCCCGCCCAAACTGATCATCAGACAAAGCGCTTAGGGTGAATGCGCTTTGTTTTGTATTGATGAAACCGTTGGCCGAGTGCAAGCCGCGGACGAAACAACGCAGGCCGAAATGTCGTGTTTATGATGGACGTAACGCGGTCCGGAGACGCTGCAGATTCACCTGAGGGGCAAAACATGATCAGAAGTTTCAGTCTTGGGCTCGCGCTGATGCTGCCGATAGCCGCTGCTCCGGCGGATGATCCGCCGACGCGGCCTTATGTGCTCTCGCAATTGAAGCAGCAGGGTCTGCCGCGCCTGCTCGATGGCATCGAGACGCCACAACAGTGGGATGCCAAGCGCCAGGAAATCCTCAAAGTTTGGCTCGACTACATCGGCGGCCTGCCCGATCGACCGCCGGTCAACGTCCGCGTCATCGGCCGGACGCAACGGGAAGATCACCTGCGCCAACAGATCATCTATGACACCGTCTATGGCGATCAGGTCACCGCTTATCTGCTGATTCCACGCGACGAATCGGAATCACCAGCACAACGGCCGGCCGTCCTCGCGCTGCACCCGACCAACGCCCCGGGCAAAGACTCCGTCGCCACGGACCAGGGAATCAAAAACCGCATGTACGGCCTGGAGCTGGTGCGACGCGGCTACATCGTCCTGGCGCCCGACGATATGACCAGCGGCCAGCGCATCTTCGAGGGACGCGAAGCTTTCCGTGACGCTCCCTTCTACGAACAGCATCCCCACTGGTCCACCGTGGCCAAGAACCTGACCGATCATCTTCAAGCCATGGATGTGCTGGCCCGGCAGCCGGGTGTCGATCCGCAGCGCATCGGCGTCATCGGTCATTCCTTCGGCGGCTACAACGCTTACTTCCTTTCCGCCCTGGACACGCGCGTGCGGGCGGTGGTGTCCAGTTGCGGCCTGTGCCCGTTCAGCGCGGACGCAGCCCACTGGGCCAAGCGCGATTGGTACACACATCTGCCCAGGCTCAGCACCGACATCGAGCGCGACCGTGTGCCCTTCGAGTTCAACGAGATCATCGCCCTCACCGCCCCACGGCCGATGTTCTTCTACGCTGCTCAAAGCGACCACATCTTCCCCGATTGGCAGCGCGTGGGCGCCTGCCTGGTCAATGTGCGCAGCTTGTACGTGTGGCTGCACGCAGAAGATCATTTCGTCAGCTTCATGGGCGGGGGAGAACACGACTTTCCCCCTGCCGTACGGGCCATGGCCTATGACTTTCTCGATCACTGGCTGAAATCAGACCAGCAGCCCGCAAGCGACCACAGCGGTGCCTAAGAAAGTTCCCGCATGCATCTTTCAATCTATTCCTGTTTGTGTGCTGTGATCGTTTGCACCAGTATCGTCTCAGCACAAGCAGCGGACGATCCACAGACCACCCCGGGTGTCTTGAAGATCGTACCGCGCGATCTGAAAATCAACACGGTTCTGGTGGAAGCAGGCCGCCCACGCGCTGTGATCGTTACTCCCGATACGGCTGAATACCGAGCCTTGGCCGCCCGGATCAACCAGGTTGTAGAAGATAAGTCGGGTGTCATACTTCCGGTGCTGCGGGACAGCGCTTACGCCTCTGTCGATCATCTCAACCAGCACGTCATTCTCCTTGGCAACCGCGATGTCAATCGCACCGCGGAAAACCTTTACAACCGGTTTTACACGCTGATTGATGCCAAATACCCGGGCAAAGGCGGTGCGGTTGTACGCAGTGTCCACGACCCGTTTGGAAATGGCGGCAACGTCATCACGGTGGCTGGAAGCGATTTTGACGGTGATCAGTCGGCGGTCGAAAAATTCGTTGCCATCCTTGATGCACTTGTATTCAGCAATCATTTGACGCTCGGTTATCTTGCCGACATCACACTGGGCGAAGGATTGATACCGCCGGAATCCGCAGTCGAAGCCAAGGTGTGGGAAAATTCGCCGGCCGCCGGCGATACAGACCCGTATGGATGGACGCAGGTCAGCAAGAACCTGGCCTTGTTCTATATGACCGGCGACGAGAAGTTCGCCCGCGAATTTATGCGCCTGGCATTTCCGGATGACCAGGCGGCGCAGGAGCTTGGCCGACTGGACGGCGCCCATACCTACAACGATTTGAAAAATCCGCTGGGTAATCCCTATCACTACAACGCATCGATGCTGATCCTCTATTGGGATCTGGTTGAAGAGCACCCGTTTTTCTCTGATGCCGACCGGGTGAAGATCGTTGCAAAACTGTACGAGCAGTTGAATGGTCGGCGGCTGTCCGGCGACAAGGGCATATACAACATCTACAAGATGCAGGAAACGCCGGACCGTCTTCCGGATCGGCACTGGACTTCCGAAGCATTGACCGTTTACATCGCCGCCCGTTACTTCGACAAATACTATCCATCCTGCGACGGTCGCCTCGGACTGGCTGCGGCCCGGCGGCAGTTTGCAACGCTCGATCAATATGCAGCCATCGAGGCTGGTTCGCTCTTCTGGTACAACACGTACCTGCTGCCTGTGCTCGACTACGCACTGCTCGAAGGCGGGCTCCAGTATGTCGGCAGTCCCGTGATCGACAGGTACGTTGAGGCCCTGACCCTGCTGGCCGACCGGACCGCGGCAGACTGGTCTCAGCAATATTCATCACAGCGCCTGCTCAACATGATGGCGTACCTCACGCAGAATCTGGCGCCCTTCGAGCTGGCCCGGCTCCGTACAGATTTTTCGCCGGATGTTCTTCGGCTCGGGCGATCCTTCTGGCCGGCCAAGCCCTATCCACAGAATTATTTCGCGGATACGGACGGCACATGGCGAAAGACCGTTTTCGACGCTCGCGGTTTTCCGGATCGTCATCCGCCGTTCGACAAGAGGCGAGTTGTTGACTGGATGAGTTTCCGCCGTCATGGCGATGCCGGTGAGGATTTTGCGCTGCTCGACACCAAATATGAATCGGGCCGCAACGCCTTTCACAATTTCGCCCTGATCAGTCTCTACCTTCGCGGCGTGCCACTGCTGCGCGGATACCGCAATCAACTTTACCTTTACCGGGATGGTCTCGGCGATCTGAAGCTCAGCCGTTACGCCGAGATCCTTCAGTCCGGACGGGTGGGTAAGACCGCATTTGTTCGCGGCAAACTGGCAGGCTTCAATGGATTCGACTGGGATCGCGCCATTCTGATTCGTGAAAATCGCTTGATGCTGGAAATCGACTCCGTGACTCCGCTGGCTGATACTGATTTTGCCGAAATCATCGTGAACTTTGAAACGCCGCTAGGTTCGGCCATGACGCCGATGACAGAAACCAGCGAATTCAAGCTTACGCCGCAGACCGGCGAAGACTGGACCGTGGCCTGTTCACTGCCCGCCAGGATCAGTCAATTACCCGTTGCCAGAGGGGCGACTCTGAAAGCTGCCGACATCAAATCACAATTGTCCATTTGCATGCCGGGGCAAAAGAACCAAACCATTCACTTGGCCAGCATGCTGCGTCCCGGCGGGCCTGATACCAACTCCATCTCCGCGGCGCAGACAGATAACCGCATTGCCCTGCGGCTGCCGGAGCCGGCCCTGCTTGAAATCCAACCGGACGGAGGCTTCCTGTTGCGCGAAGCCGATACCGTCTTTGGCTTTCAGGTCATACGTATCCCCGGCATCTTTACTTCCACCATTCCGGTGTCCGCTGAATATGCCGACGGCAAACTGGCTGTATGGACTGACCGTCAAGGCGCCATCCTGCTCGATGACGGGCGCAAGGTTACTGTCGAGCCGGACCAGGCAACCGTGATAACCTTTGAATTTCAGCCGCTGCTTTCCGATCCCGCCGCTGAAGCGGAGACCATCCTGGCCGCCAAGCCGAAGTTGGCGACAGTGGCCGTTGACCTGCCGGAGTTGACCGCAACATGGCAGAAAATTCTCGGCAGTTTTGTCAGCGTTCACGAAAAGATTGAAGTGGACGGACAACCCTGTCTTGCCGTTGCGGTGGATGACCGCGCACTGATTCTTGACTACAACGGCACGATCAAACACACATACAAAAGTTCAGCCACGGTCGGAGCGCTCTGCTGGTGGCCGGAAAAAAAGATTTTACTGGTCGGATCAATCGACGAAAAGCTGCGGGCGTTCACCCTGGACGGGCAGCAGCTCTGGGAATTCACCTCACGGATGCCGGACGGCGTCAAGTATGAGCGCATGTGGTGGGGCAAAGACGAAATGCCTGGCGTCTGCAAGATCGGCATGGCAGAACTGGAGCCGGGCCGGCCGCTCATTTTTGTCGGCAGTGCGGGTACTCTGGAAATCCTCGATGAAAACGGCACGTTGCTCAAACGCCAGTTTCAGGAATGGGGCACGTTTGAAGGCATGACCCTTCTGCCCGCTCACGACGAACAGCCGGTGTCATTGCTGAGCTGGGGCTTCATGGTCGGCAACCCCGCCACCTACCGCTATCGTGCCGGTCTTGTCCGCGGCTACATGGATCTGCAAACGTCAAAGGATGGCACGTACACCGGCGCCTATGGCTTCGGCTCGGTCGGCCGCAATCATCTCAAGGTTGCCCAATTGATTCCCAACGGACCGGCAAGACTGGTCGGCGACTTCAACGGCGTCATCAACCGCCTGCTGGTCTGGGATCTTGACGGCCATGTGCTCCATGAAGTGGACCTCGGTTTCGGCGTTCGTGCCTTTGGCGGAATTCCGTATGCCAAAACAATGCTCCGCAATACAAACGTCCGCGGATTGGAAATTGTGGATTTTGACGGCAAGGGCATAAAGTCAATTGCTGTCGCCTTCCAGCGCAGCTTCGTTTCCGCGTTCGATCAGAATCTCAAGACCCGATTTTTCTGCCCTTTGCCGCAGGAGCCGCTTCTGTTGGCGACCGTTGCTGACAGCAAAGGCGACCGTCTGGCAGCAGCATGCGTTTATGGTTCAGTGTATCTCATCGACGGCAACGGAACCATTCTCAGCCGGGCGCATGTCCAGGGCCGTCCAACCCTTCTTGCAGCCCATGACGAAACACTGATCGTCGGAACCGAACACGGACGCCTTGATGCATTCCGTTTGCCGATTGACACCCCCAATTCCCCGACTCCACCTGGGCCCCAAATTTCGACCTCACAATTGCAACAGATTGAAACCGATTGAAACAACATCCCCTCGATCTGAATGTCGATGGGCTGGCGTCAAGTCTTTGATGTGCAACAGGTTGAAACTGATTGCAACGGATTGAAACCAATCGGGGTGACAGGATTTGAACCTGCGGCCTCCTGCTCCCAAAGCAGGCGCTCTACCAAGCTGAGCTACACCCCGTCGTGGGTCGTCATCCCCCCAGTATATCCGGCGGACCATTTCC
>CAYYGM010000021.1:0-4929 GCA_964471555.1 uncultured Phycisphaeraceae bacterium | reverse complement strand
TCCGGGCCGTGGAAGGCGCCGTCGAGACTGTCATGCAGACGATCCAGCTCGGCGGTCATCGCGTCTCGGGCGGCAGCGTAGGCGGGGTCGTCATAGACATTGACCAATTCGTCGGGATCTTGATTCAGATCGTAAAGCTCCCAGCAGGGGCCGCGGGTTTCGTTGGTGGTGCCGGCCATGCCCAGGGACTGGCCGTAGAAGTAAATGAGTTTGTAATCGCTGCTGCGCACGCCGTAGTGGGCCCACACGCCGTGGCTGGGGTCCAGGTGCATCCAGTAGCGGTAGTAGATGGTCTTCTGCCAGTCGGCGGGTGTCTGGCCGCGGAGCATGGCGCGGGCGGAGACGCCTTGCATTTCGGAGGGAGCGGCGCGGCCGGCGTAGTCGAGGAACGTCGGCGCGAAGTCGCAGTTGGTCAGCATGTCATCGCTGACCGAGCCGGGCTTGATCTCGCGCGGGTAGCGAATGATGAAGGGCATGCGCAGCGATGGTTCGTACATGAAGCGCTTATCGAACCAATCGTGATCGCCGAGGAAAAAACCCTGATCGGAGGTATAGACCACGATGGTGTCGTCCGCGATGCCTTCCGCATCCAGCTCATCGAGCAGTTGGCCCACGCTGTCGTCGACGGAGGCCACGCAGCGCAGGTAATCCTTGATGTAGCATTGATAGAGCCAGCTTTTGCGTTGGGCGTCGGTCAGGCCGGGCGGGATCGGCAGCTTGTAGTCGGCCGGCTTCAGATCGCGGTCGATGCGCATGCGCGCTTCCGAGGCGGCGGGACAACGGGTGGCGTAGTCATCGTTGAACGTGGCGGGCTCGGGGATATCGACGTCTTCGTAGAGATGCTGATACTTCTCACCCGGCTCCCAGCGGCGATGCGGCGCTTTGTGATGGCACATCAGAAAGAACGGCCTCGACCTGTCGCGCTGGCGCAGCCAGTCAAGACATTGATCGGTGATGATCTGGCTGACGTAACCTTTGTACTGGCGTGTGACACCCATCTCGATCATGTCGGGATCGTGATACTTGCCCTGCCCGGGCAGCACGCACCAGTAATCGAAGCCCGTCGGATCGTGCCCTTCGCCGTGGCCCAGGTGCCACTTGCCGACGAACGCGGTCTGGTATCCCGCCCGTTGCATCTGTTTGGATAGCAGATATTCGCGGGTGGTATCGAGTTTGTCCGCCAGCGTGTAAACGCCGTTTTTCTGGCTGAACTGCCCGGTGAGAATGGCAGCCCGGCTGGGCGTGCAGATGGCGTTGGTGCAGTAACAGTGGTTAAGCCGCATGCCGCCGGCCGCGAGGCGATCGATCTGCGGCGTGGTGTTGATGCGCGAGCCGTAGGCGCTGATGGCGTGGGCCGCATGATCGTCAGCCATGATGAACAGGATGTTAGGCTGCCGCGCGGGCGGCTCTTCCACAGCGGCGTACAGACTGCCGGGCATGGCCAGCAACACGGCGCTGCCGAGTGAGGTCTGCAAAAACTGTCGTCGGGTTTGCAGGGAACAAGGGATATGGCCTGGAATGGCTATCATCAGAACCTCCCAGATTTGCATTCGACTCCATGATGACGCGGCAAGTGTCGGTGTCAACCACGACAGCGCACGGGCTTCGATCACAAAATTACGGTTAACAGGCGAAAATACGTTTGAATCACCGGACGGCTGGTTGTAGCATAGCCCTGCTTTCGTGCCAGTGGAGCGGGATCAAGATAACGGGGGAGAACCCCTCAACCATTGCTCCACTTGACTGCGGCCATTCACCGATCAGTTCGCAGCGGTGGTTGTTTGATAGCGCCCCGCATCTGGGCGCATCGTCACGACTTTTCTTCAGGGAGGCACATCATGCATCAAAGGATCCACCAGAGTTGGGCGGCCGCACTGCTGATCGCGGTCCTGTCTTCACCGGCCTGGGCCAGTTCGGGTTTGTTCTGGCAGTTCCAGGATCTCGGTTACCCCAGCAACTCATCCAACACCGCCGTCGCCATGCGCACCGCCGAAGCCTGGCCGGTGGTGTTCAGCGGGAACGCTCAGGTCTTCAGCCTGTTCGCCACGCCCTCGCCTTCCGCGCCGAGCAATTACTGGCATCAGGCAACCCTGCCCATCCCCAGCAGCAGTTCGCCCATCGCCGCCAAGAGCAGCCCCACCGGCCGCGTGCTCATGTTCAACACCTACACCGAGCAACTGGTCGTCGGCTCACCCACCAGCGGCTTCAGCACCTACACCGCCACCGCCGCCGCCTTCAACAATGCCGGCACGCTCATCACCGCCTACCAGAATCAGGTCAACGGCTTCGGGCAGATTCCCTCCGGCGGCAAGATCATCGACATGGCCTTCGCTCCCGACGGCACGCTGGGCGTGGTCACCGATGGACTCGAGTTCTTCGAGAGCTACAACGGCACCTGGTCACAGCCCGTCTATCTGCCCAGTGTGTACTCCAGTTCCTACACCCCCACTTCGCTGCGCCTGGCCTACGATGCGCAAAGTCGGCCGCACATCGTCACCAACGCCAACTCCAACGTGCGCGTCTTTGATTTCAGCACACAGACCGGCACGTGGACCAGCAGCGCCCTGGGCATGCTCAACGCCGAAGCAGCCGCCATCGCCGGCACCGACAACGGCAGCGGCGCCCTGGGCGTCGCCTGGGTCGAAGCTTCCAGCGGACCGTACGATCTCAAATATGCCTACCTCGACGCCACCGGCACATGGATCACCACCACCGTGGTCGGCGATGTCGATACCGCCGGCCAGGGCGTGGGCCTGACCTTCGACTACGCCGGCCTGCCCGTGATCTCCTACAAGGATAACGCCACCTATCGCCTGGCCTACGACCCGGTGGTCATCCCCGAGCCGGCCACGCTGGTGCTGGCGGGTGGATTGGTTGTGTGGTGCCTCGGTCGGCGCAGAGGGTAAGCGCGCATGCGTGTGAATAGTCACATCTTGTCAGGCGCGATCGGCGCGATGATCTGCGCGCTGTTGGTGGGCCATGCGGCGGCACAGTGGATCGAGCGGCCGCTGGTCGAGGAACCCAACCTTCCACTTCTTCCACTTGTTTACACCAATGTCAACCTCATGCTTGACCCCAGTGGCAAGCTGATTGTGGGCGGCAACTTGCGAATGGGTACAGGATACGGTTTGCCGGTGCTGGCCAGCCTGACACCCGGAGATCTGCTCTTCGAGCAGTACGGTATCTACGAACCGCTGGCCAGAACCTCATTCGCCCTTGATCCAGACGGGATGGTTATGTTCACCGGGCAGTTCGGTGCCCCAGCCGCGGACATCTACTTTGGCCAGGACTTGGGAGATGCAGGAGGATTGCGATACGGTTCGAGAGAAATCTATCCGCTGGTGAACGCCTCCACCATCGCAATCAATCACCAAGGTATTCCCACTGTTGCGTGGTCTTCAAACATCAGCGGTTCATATGGGTATTACAGTCAAACTTTCGACCCTGCCAGCGGAGACTGGGGTCAAACTGTTTTGGCTATTGCCGATGAGACGGGACCGACCACCCTGGCACCCTCGCTGGCATTCGACGCTCAAGATCTTCTGCTCATAGGGGGTATCGTTAATGCTCCAAGTGGATATGGTTCCGCCCAACTTATGCGAACCGATCCCGTAAACGGTGCACAGGAATTGCTGTACCAAGCCACCGATGCTTATCGCAGTGCGGGCACAGCCTTGGCAGTGGGAGCAGATGGCCAAATTGCCTTTGCCTACCAGAACCAGTATCGACAGCCCGTCGTAGCCCTCATCGACAATGAGCAGATCACCGTCCACACCCTCGATATTCCGCAGTTCACTTCAACGCCATATTGGCTGTTGGCCGATAGTATCGCCTTTGACGCTGATGGCCTGCCCGCGCTGGTCATTTCACAGCAAAACAGAAATGCACTTCTTGTCAGAATGAATAGCAGCGGCACATGGAACACTGAACCATTGCCGGTTCTGGGTCTGACAGGTTCCATCATTTTCGATGATGCCAACAATCCGTACATCGGTATCATCACAGACGAAGGCATTACCTTGCTCAGCCCCAACCTCCCCCCCCTGCTGCGGGGCGACTTCAACGTCAACGGGATCGCCGATGAAAATGACCTGGCTGACTTTGATCTGGCTATTCACGATAGGTATCACTATTACGATGCCCACCCCGGCCTCATCGAACCCGAACTGCTTCTGATCGGCGACTACAACGACGACGGCCTGGTCGATCGGTACGACGCTTACACCATGGCTGACAACCTGCCCGTCGAGCATCTGGGCTCGCTGATCACGCGCTCGGCTGGTTACTTCGCACTCGATCAGGCTCATGCCGGCGGCAACTTCTTTTCCACCACACTGGCGACCGGCAAAACCTATGCGGACGGCGACGCCCGCGGCGATCTGAATCCGTTGCCCGATCAGTTGATCGACGATGCCGACATCGATTACCTGTTCGATCAGTGGTATCTGGCTTCACCCGACCTGCGCTGTGACCTGAACAACGACGGCATCGTGGGCGCCCTGGATGCCACCATCCTGGTCAAGGTCATCCTCGGCACGCACTTCGGCGATGCCAACCTCGACGGCATCGTCAACCTGGCGGACCTGCAGATCCTCGGCGACAACTGGCATTCAACCACCGCAAGCTGGGCCAAGGCGGACTTCAACGGCGACGGCATGGTCAACCTGGCGGACCTTCAGGTGCTCGGCGACAACTGGCAGGCCACGATGGCCGGCGACTTCGCGCAACTGGCGGCAATGTACGTCCCCGAACCGGCCGCGCTGAGCGTGTTACTGACCGCTTGCCTCCTCGTGCTGCCAAAGCGCCGCACACGCTGTTGATCGCCGCATCACCTTGTACCCATGCCCATTTAGCCCCCGGTGAACACACCGGGGGCCGGTGTTGCACCGGGCGTGAACAGATCGGAGGGCCGCCCTATCGCGCTGAACC
>CAYYGM010000020.1:0-40471 GCA_964471555.1 uncultured Phycisphaeraceae bacterium | reverse complement strand
CTATTATTAGTTTTCTAAAAAACTAATAATGGCCGCGATGCTGTTGAAGGGATTGATGCCCGGCGTTTGCGGCCTTTGTGGCGGGTGGGGGGCTGATCCGTTGGATCTGGCGGTGATGTGTGGGCGGCTGGGGACGATTGGAGGGCGATCGGCGATTTCATTGGGGCGGGTGGGGTAACGGGTAGCCCGCGGCGGGTTGGTCGGTGGTGGCCAGTACGAAGTACGAACCTTCGGCCAGGATTGTCGCGCCTTGGGGAATCGGCACGTCGGGCATGCCGGGCGGGGGTGGTATGTGGCGGGCGGGTGGACCGGAGGGAAGTGGTTCGGAGGGGCGGGTGGATGGACTGGATGGGAGAGTCTCGGAGGGGCGGCCGGGCGGCACATCGCGGCGAACCTGGCGCAGGAACATGACGCGATCGTACTTGCTCCAGTCCTGCGGCTCGACGGCAAAGCCCTGGGCGACGTTGGTGTGCAGGCACCAGGCGGCCCACCATTCGAGGCCGTGGCGGGCGACGATCAGCGTCCGCTGCGGATGTTCGATCTGTCGGCTGAGGCTGCGCAGCTCATTCACGGATGCAACCGGGATGGTGGGTTGACTCAACGGGCCGATCATCGCCAGCACGGAGCCGAGACAGATCGCGGCCGCCAGTCCCGCCAGCATGCGCCGCCAGTGTCGTCGTCGCAGGCGCGTCATGACCAGTCCCAGCAGCGCGGCGGCGGGCAGATACGCCATCAGCAGCAAGCGATCCGCCCATCCGCTGTTGATCAGTGGTGAAGCCAGCAACAGGCAGCAGAGGATGAGTGTTCCGCCGAGGGTGCGGTCGGCGTGGTTCATGTTGCGGCGTTGCGGCCAGAGCAGGAACAGCGCGGCGACAGCCAGTGCGTTGATCGCCAGCATGTTGACCAGACCGGGCGGCGACATAACGGGGCGGCCGGGCGACAGGACGGTGCTGAGGACGGAATGTTGAAAGATGCGTGTGGGTGCGATCAGCACCAGGGTCAGGCGCTGGGCGCGGGTGGCGTCGAAGAAAACGAACACCACCAGCAGCATGACAGCGATGCCAACCGCGCCCAACAGGCTGAGCATCAGGGCGCGTCGCCACGAGTCGGCGCTCCACAAGCGCGTGATCGTCCAGGCTGTGAGGCAGACGATGATCGCAGCCAATGCGCCGACGTGGGTGATGCCGCCGAGGATGAAGAATGCCGCGACGGGCCACCATCGCCGGTAACCGCGATTCGATTCCACCCGGTGCAGGCTCCACAGCAGACAGGCAAACCACACCATGCCCAGTGAGTTTTTCTGAAAGTCGCCGATCATCACCAGGGCTGAGGCGTGCCACAGTGACAACGCGGCAGCCATGACGGCCGGCAACAGTGGTGCGGACGATTGTGATTGAGCCGCGCCGCTGCAATCAGCCTGCTGAAACCGTCGCACCAGCGCGAACACCGCCACGGCTGCCAGTATGGGCAGGATGGCATCGGTCAACTTCGAGGCTAGCAGGATGGCGTATTCGCTTTCGGAGATGCCCAGATGGTGCAGCGTCCAGGCGACAGCGGCTTCGATCCAGAACAGCAGTGGAAAGTCGTTGAACGCCAGTCGGCCGCGCTCGAGGATGGAGCGAGCCTGCACCAGGTAATAGGCCCCGTTGATCTTGGGCATCAGTGGTGTGGCGAACAGGATCATCGCCCGCACCAGGATGCCGGCGAGCACGATCGCGCTCACGATCAGGACCGTGCGCCTGCGTTGTGTTGTGTCAGATGGTGAAGACATCGGCTCGCGTTCAGTGTTAACGCTTCGCCGCGGCCGGATATTGCCGATCAATCGTACAGTTTGCGGACCGCGGCGGAGAAGGTCTGCGGATCCACCTTCAGCACCGCCCGATCGTAGGTCATCAGGCCGTTGACTTCGATCTCCACATCGGTGGTCTGGGTGTAGACCGCGGCACTGAGGCCGAGCTGGATCAACGGCGGCGTTTTGGCCAGCAGATCGAGGATGGCTGCTTGCAGGGATTCGAGGTTTTCGTAGCTACGGTAGCCCCAGTTCTTTTCATCCTGCCAGGTGTGCCCGGCCAGCGGCAGTCCCAGGCCGCCGAACTCGCCCAGCACCACGGCCCGCTTTTCTTCCGGCTCAGGCATGCCGGGGCCGGGATACTTGTGCATGTCATTGACATCGCCCACGCCGCGATCCGCCCAGCCGCTGGTGTTGTTGACCAGGCGCGTCGGATCGTAATCTTTGGTCCACTGCACGATGCGGGCGGTGTCGAACTGGCCCCAGCCTTCGTTGAAGGGCACCCACATCACGATGCAGGGATGGTTGTAGAGCGTGTCGATCATGGCCTGATACTCGCGCTCGTAGTTGGCCGCCGAGTCGGCGCCGCGCACGATGTCGGGCTGGTCGCGCTTGATGCCGCGATCGCCGCTGGGCATGTCCTGCCAGACCAGCATGCCGATGCGATCGCACCAGGTGTACCAGCGGCGCGGCTCGACCTTGACGTGTTTGCGAATCATGTTGAAGCCGAGTTGCTTCGTGATGTCGATGTCGTAGCGCAGGGCCTCGTCACTGGGCGCGGTGTACAGGCCGTCGGGCCACCAGCCCTGATCGAGCGGGCCGAACTGGAAAAGGATGTTGTTGTTCAGGGCCAGGCGCAGCACGCCGGCGTCGTCGCGTTGCAGCGCAATCTTGCGCATGCCGAAGTAGCTGGTCAGCTCATCGGCGGCGCCTGCGTCACCGGCCAGGGTGACTTTCAGGTTGTAGAGGTAAGGATCGTCGGGCGACCAGAGTCGGGCGTTCGTGATCGGCAGAGTGAGCGTTGCGTCGGGCGCGGCATGAGCTTGTGCGATGGTCTGGCCATCACCGTCCAGCACTTCGACCTGCAATTGCGCGCCGCCGGTGCAGCGGGCTTCGATGCTGACCTGGCCGGCGTCCACGTCGGGCGTGATCTTGAGCGATTCGATGTGTGCGGTCGGTACAGGCTCGGCCCACACCGTGCCCCACAGGCCGGTGACTGCCGTGTAGTAAATGCCATGCGGTTTCTGCACCTGCTTGCCGCGCGGTTGCCACTGGGAGTCGGTCGGATCCCACGCGCTGATGATGATTTCCTGTTCGCCGGCGTCGGCCAAGGCGTCGGTGACATCGAAGCTGAAGGGGTCGTAGCCGCCGCGATGTTCGCCGAGCTTGCGGCCGTTGACCCACACGGTGGTCTGCCAGTCGCAGGCCTCGAAGTGCAGCAGCACGCGCTGGCCGTCGCTGCGCCACTCGGCGGGCACCTGCCAGGTGCGGCGATACCACAAGCGCTGCTGCGGACCCACCGTGCGGCCGACACCCGACAAGGCGGACTCGACGGCGAAGGGCACGAGGATTGATCCATCCCACTGATCCGGCTTGCCCTGATCATCCTGCGGCCGGATCGCAAACTGCCACAATCCGTTGAGGTTCATCCAGCGCGGGCGCTGCATCTGCGGCCGCGGATACTCCGGCAGCACGTTGTCGACCTGGATTTGGGCCGCCCAGCGCGTCATCGGCCGCCCTGCGACCGGTTTCCAGTCCTGCCCCTCAGCGCCGCTGAACGTGCAGACCATGAGCATGCTCCCAATCAGCAAGATGTGTTTCATAACCCTCTCCCGTCAGTTGCCGCGATTATAAAGCGGTCGCTCGGTTCCTGACGAACAGATGAACCCGGCCGCACCCCGAGGCGTTTTTAGCTATGCTATATCGCTCTTGCATCCCGGGCCGGCCGCAGTGTTCCCCCCCACCTTCAGTGTCAAAGGCATTTCTCACATGGCCATTGAGGTGAAACCTTTCGGCAAACTGCCTGACGGTCGGCCGGCGGATCTGTTCACGCTGGTCAACCCGCAGGGCACGATCGTCAAGCTCACCAACTTCGGCGGCATCGTCACCCAACTGTGGGCGCCCGATCGTCACGGTGAGCCGGCGGATGTGGTCCTGGGTTGTGACCGTGTCGAAGATTACCTGCGGGGTGGCTCCTATCTGGGCGCCCTGATCGGCCGCTTCGGCAATCGCATCGCCCGCGGCTGCTTCAGCCTCGACGGCCGCACGTACCAACTGGCCCGCAACTGGAAAGACCATCACCTGCACGGCGGCAACGTCGGCTACGACAAGGTGCTCTGGCAGGCGCAGCCGCTCGACGATGCACGCAACCCGGCCGTCCGCCTGCAACACCGCAGCCCCGACGGCGATGAGGGATATCCCGGCAACCTCGACATGACGGTGACCATCAGCCTCACCGAGGACAATACCCTTCGCTTCGAGTACGCAGCGACCTGCGATCGGGCCACGCCCTGCAACCTCACGCATCACGGCTACTTCAACCTGGCGGGCCACGCCGGCGGCGACATCCTCGATCACGTGATGACGCTTCATGCTGATGCTTTCACGGCTGTGGACGAGCAGTTGATTCCCACCGGCGAGCTGCGCGACGTGACCGATACCCCCTTCGATTTCCGCACGGCCAAACCCATCGGGCGGGACATCGACGCTGACGATGAGCAATTGCGCCGCGGCGGCGGATACGATCACAACTGGGTGATCCGGCGCGACCATGAGCAGGCGCTGGCGCCAGCCGCGCAGGTGTTCGAGCCGGTCAGCGGGCGGATGATGGAGGTTTGGACCACCGAGCCCGGCGTGCAGTTTTATGCCGGCAATTTCCTGGATATTGACAGTCTGGGCAAGGGCGGATGCAGCTACCCCCGCCGCAGCGGATTCTGCCTGGAAACGCAGCACTTTCCCGACTCGGTCAACCAGCCGAGCTTCCCCAGTTGCATCCTGCGCCCCGGGCAGACCTACCGCCAGGTGACCGAGTATCGTTTCAGCGTTTAAGCAAACCGCCATGGGCGAGCAAGCTCGCCCGCTAAACGTTACTTGTTTGTGATCGGCGGCTCGATGCCCATGCGGCGCAAGGCGGCGTAGTATTCGTCGATCTCCTCCTGGCTGCGCATGATGGTGTCCTTGCCGCTGAGCTCGGGCGTTTTCAGTTCATCGAAGGGCAGCACGTTGTTGCGGTCGGCCCACTGCTGATAAGCCTTGCTGAGACGCTCGACGAGCTGCGGTTGCTCGGCGGCCAGATCGCGCGTCTCGGTGCGGTCGGCCTCCATGTCGTACAACTCCCATGGAGCGTCGGGCAGCGAAACCAGCTTCCACTTGCCGTCGCGCACGGCCCGGTGGCCGATGTGCTCCCAGAACAGCATGCGCTGCGGCATGGGCTGATCGTCAAGAATCGCAGGCAGCAGGCTGACGCCCGCAAGTGACTTGCGCGGCTTGCCGTCGAGTTGATCGGGATAAGTCGAGCCGGCGATGTCGAGACAGGTGGGCATCAGGTCGATGATGTGGCCAATCTGGCGGCGAAACGCGCCCTGGGCGTGCAGGCGGGCGGGCCATTGCACGATCAGCGGCGTGGAGATGCCGCCTTCGTGGGTGTAGTGCTTGAAGTAGCGGAAAGGCGTGTTGCTGAGGTTGGCCCAGGGTCTTCCGTAACCACCGTAGGAGGTGTCGTCGCCGAGGCGCTTGCCGGGGATGTCGCCGGCGAGGATGGGCCGACCGTCGCGGGTGTAGAGCGGGACGTAGCGCATCTGGGCCCAGGGGCGGCCGGTGTCGCCGATCATGCCGTTGAAGTGCTCGATGCTTTCGCCGCCGTTGTCGGAGAGGAAGAAGATGACGGTGTTGTCGAGCTGGCCGCGCTGTTGCAACTCCTCCACCACGCGGCCGACGGCCCGGTCAATGTGATCGACGGCGGCAGCGAACGCTTCCATGCGGGTCTGCTGCCAGTCGGGATACTCGGTCTTGTCCCAGGCTTCCACATCCGCATCGCGCGGTGACAACGCCCAGTGCGGGTCGATGATGCCCAGGTCGATCAGGC
Source organism: uncultured Phycisphaeraceae bacterium (assembly GCA_964471555.1). Classification (GTDB taxonomy): domain Bacteria; phylum Planctomycetota; class Phycisphaerae; order Phycisphaerales; family Phycisphaeraceae; genus JADLFV01. The sequence goes on along the minus strand of CAYYGM010000020.1, from coordinate 34,598 downwards.
GTTGATAACGTTGCTGGCGCAGTTCATCCCAGCCGGCGGCGAAGCGGCCGTGGTATTGCTCGATCACTTCCTGCCGGGCGTGCAGCGGCCAGTGCGGTGCGCTGAAAGCCAGGTAGAGAAAGAACGGCTCACCCTCAGCGTCGCGGATGTAATCGACGGCCTTCTGTCCCAGCGCCTCGGTGTAGTAGTAATCGCCTTGCGGTTCAACCGGATCGTTGCCTTCGGTCAGGGTGATGGGATCCCAGTAGCTGCCGGCCGCGATGAGGGTGCCGTAGAACTTGTCGAACCCGCGCTGCATGGGCCAGGCGCTTTTGTCGCCGTCGGGCTGGAAGTTGCGCGAAACGTGCCATTTGCCGGCCATGTAGGTGTGATAGCCGGCCGAGCGCATGGCTTCGGCGATGGTGACGCACTGATCGTTGAGCGAACCGCGGTAGCCGGGCTTGCCGTAATCGAACTCGGTCATGCGACCGATGCCGGCCGCGTGGGGGTAGAGCCCGGTCATCAGGCTGGCGCGGGTGGGGCAGCAGCGGGCGCAGTTGTAGAACTGCGTGAAGCGCACGCCGCGGGCGGCCATGTGATCGAGGTTGGGCGTATGCACTTCGCCGCCGTAGCAGCCGATGTCGGAAAAGCCCATGTCGTCGGCGAGGATGATGACGATGTTGGGCCGCTCGTCTTTGGTTGCCGGTGGCTGTTGTTGTAGTGCGAAAGCGGGCGCGGCACCCGCGGCGCCGATGGCCAGGCCAAGGCTAAAGTGAAGAGCATCCATCCCCACTGCTCCTTTCGTAGAACCATCATGATACGACCGCCGCGGGATCGCTGCACGCCGCCAGCGATGGGTGTTTCGTGACCATGGGGCTGTTATTAGTTTTTTAGAAAACTAATAATAGCCGTCGCCTCGAAAGACTGTGGTGCCATGCGCTGCGGTGGCGAATCACTTGTTGGCGTTGAAGAACTTCTTGATGGCGTGCACGGTGATCTGTCGGCCGGCGCGGCCGATGGCTTCCGTGAGCGGTATTTCCTTGGGGCAGACCTTGACGCAGTTCTGAGCGTTGCCGCAGTCGTGTACGCCGCCTTCGCCCATCAGCACGTCGAGGCGCTGGTCCTTGAGCTGCTTGCCGGTGTCGTGGCGGTTGAAGTACATGGCCTGGGCCATGACCTGGGCGCCGCGGAACATGTTGTCTTTGGTGAACTGCGGGCAGGCCTCGAGGCAGCAGCCGCAGGTCATGCAACGGCTGATGGCGTAGCGTTCTTCCTGGGCTTCCTGCGTCTCGCGCGGACCGGGGCCGCGTGCGTGCGTGCCGTCGATGGGCACCCAGGCCTTGATCTTCAGCAGGTTGTCGAACATACGCTGGCGATCGACAAACAGATCGCGCACCACGGGAAACTTGCTCATCGGCTCCAGCGTCACCGTTGTGCCGGCCGCATCAAGCAATTCATCGAGCAGACAGGAGCAGGCCTGGCGCACCTTGCCGTTGATGACCATGGTGCAGGCCCCGCAGACTTCTTCCAGGCAGTTGCAGTCCCAGACGACCGGCGCAACCTGTTTGCCCTCGGTGGTCACCGGTTTGGCAGCGATCATCTGGAGGATACTGATGACGTTGAGATTGGGGCGATACTCCAGCTCGAAGCTCTGGAAGTAGGGCGAGCTGTTGGGTTCGTCCTGCCGCTTGACGCGGACGGTGAAACGTGAAGGACGCTTTGAGGTTGTTTCGGTCTGGCTCAACGCTTAACCCTCCACCTTGCCGTAGGTGCGGGCACGCAGGGGCACCATGGGCAGGGGAATGTCTTCCCAATCAATCTTCGGTTCGTCGGCGGCAGAATCGTAGGACACCACGGTGGTCTTGTGGAACGGATCGTCCACGCGCTCGGTGTAATCGCTGCGATAGTGGCTGCCGCGCGATTCCTTGCGGGCGATGCTGGCGGCCAGGATGGCCTCGGCGTAAGGCAGCATGTCGCCCAGGGCGCGGGCGAACATCAGGTTCTGGTTGGTCCAGCCGCCGGCGTCGGCCAGCTTGATGGACTTGTACTGCTGCTTCATCTGCCGCACGGATTCACGGGCCTGCTGGAGGCGGGATTCCTCCTTGACTACGGTGGCGGCGGCGGTCATCTCCAAGCCCAGGCGCTGGTGCAACTCGTAGGGGTTGTGCTCGCCCTGGTTATCGATCAGCTTCTGCGCTTTCTGCTTCTCTTTTTCCGCGGCCTGCTGGAAGGCGGCGGTGGAGTTGGATGATGCGGGCTGTTCGAGTGCGTAGTTATGGACCGACAGTCCGCAGAACAGGCCGTCGAAGATGCAAGAGAGCAGGGCGTTGGCGCCGAGGCGTGTGGCGCCGTGGTACTGGTAGTTGAGTTCGCCGAAGGCATAGAGGCCTTTGAGCGGGGTCATCATGTTGTCGGGCGCGCCATGCTTGAGGCCGACCACTTTTTCCAGTGGATCGCCGGGGACGGGCGGACGTTCTTCCGGGGTGTAGATGGTGTAGAGGCCGCCCATGGAGTAATGCACGGCGGGGAAGATTTTCATCGGCGTTTCGCGCGGGTCGTCGCCGGTGAAGGTTTCGTAGATTTCGAGGATGGCAGCCAGCTTGTTCTTGGTTTCCTGCGGCAGATGGGTGATGTCGAGGTAAACCATGTTGCCGCCACCGATGCCCAGACCTTCCTGGCAGACCCAGAAGATTTCACGGGTGGCGATGTCGCGCGGCACGAGGTTGCCGTACTTGGGGTACTTTTCTTCGAGGAAGTAGTAGCGCTCAGCTTCGGGGATCTGGCGGGGATCTCTCGTATCTCCCTTCTTGCGGGGCACCCAGACGCGGCCGCCCTCACCGCGGGCTGATTCGCTCATCAGGCGGCACTTGTCTTCGCCGGGGATGGCCGTGGGATGCACCTGGATCATCTCCGGGTTGCCCAGCGGAGCGCCGGCGATGTAGCAGCGGGCGGCGGCCGCGCCGTTGCAGATCATGCTCATGGTGCTCTTGCCGTATATCAATCCGCAGCCACCGGTGGCCATGACCACTGCCGCCCCCGGAAGTGAACGAATCTCCATCGTGCGCATGTCCTGGGCGATGATGCCGCGGCAGACGCCTTCGTCCATCACGGGCGCGAGAAACTCCCAGAACTCGTACTTTTTGACCTTGCCCTCGGCTTCGTAGCGGCGGACTTGTTCATCGAGCCCGTAGAGAAGCTGCTGACCGGTCGAAGCACCGGCAAAGTGCGTGCGCTTGAACAGTGATCCGCCGAAGAGGCGCAGATCGCGGAAGCCCTCGGTGGTGCGATTGAAGGGCACGCCCATGCGATCGAGCAGGTCGATGATGCGCGGGGCCCAGTGGGTCATCTCGTAAACCGGCGGCTGATGGTTGAGAAAGTCGCCCCCGTAGAGCGTCTCATCCATGTGCTGCCACTCGGAGTAACCCTGCTGCCGGGCCACGTCGTTGCAGGCGTTGATGCCGCCCTGGGCGCAGACCGAGTGCGAGCGCTTGACCGGCACCATGCTGACCAGGTCCACCGGCGTCCCGGCCTCCGCGATGCGCACGGTGGCTGCCAAACCCGCCAATCCGCCGCCCACCACAATGACACGTCGTCCTTGGGTCATGATTGCTTATTCCGAAACGCCGACTTCCATTTGAATGTGCACCGGCAGGTTGGCCGGGGCGATGTGCGTATCCAGGTCATAGGTGGCGAAGCGCAGCGCTGCGCCGACGCCCATGGCGCCCAGAGACAGGCCGATGACGATGCAGACGTAGCCCCAGCGCCGCATGGCTGCTTCGCTGGTGGTCAAACCCCAGGTGATGGCCGCGGTCCACAGGCCGTTGGCGAAGTGGAACACGGCACAGAGGATGCCCAGAACGTACAGCGGCGGCGTCCACCAGGCGAACTGCAAAGCCCGCGCTGTTGAACCGGCCGGGTCGGCGGCATCGAAGGGCGTGTGCCAGGAGCCGATGGGGAAACCCCACTGGACGGTCCACAGGTGCAGGAAGATGAAGATCAGCGCCGCGTACCCGGTGAATCGCTGCAGCGTGTAGCGCCAGTTGTCGGGGTAAGGATAGGCGATCGCGTTGGGCCGGGCCCCGACCAGGCCGTAGTAGATGCCCAGGCCGGCGTGGAAAGCGATGGGCAGCCAGATGCCGAAGATTTCCATCAGGCGCAGGGCGGGCAACGAGTGGATGAACCAGACGTCGCTGTCGAAGTGATGGGCGCCGCGCAGGGCCTGGGCGTTGGTGAACAGGTGCTCGCAGAGGAACACGCCCACGGGCACGATGCCGCTGAGCGAGTGTAGTCGGCGAAGCAGGAACGCCCAGGGCAAGGCGCCCCCGGAATGAGCGGACGCGGTGCTACTGCCGGGGGCGGCGTTGGTTGTACTTCCGGGGGCGGGGGCGGTGGTCACGTGATAAGCCTCTTGCGGATAGTTCCCGGTGGTTTACTTGCTCGACTTGGAAGGATCAGCCGCGGCTGCCTCAGACATGGCCTGACGCCGGGCGGACTCGGCCAGGCGGACATACTGGTTGCGCAGCTCGTACAGCGACGTGGCCAGAGCGTCGGATTCTTCCTGGGTCAGGTTGCCCTTGGTCTTTTCCTCCAGCACCGCCAACAGGTCGATGTGGTGGCGGGCCAGGTCCAGGTGGGCCATACGCTGGCCGGTCACCGGATCGGGGATCGCGCCCATGGCAAACAAGGCCTGGGTCACCATCGTGCTCAACAAGGTCTGAAAGCCGGCCTTGGGCAACCCGCCGGCGGCAGATGCACCCGCCTTGCCTTTACCGGCCGCGGCGTTGGCGTCACTTGCACCACTTGCGGTGGCCGATTGGGCGGCCAGGCGTTGTTTTTCCTTCTGGGCCTCGGCTTTCCAGTCCGAGTCGATCTGAATCTTGGGGGCGTCATCCTCAGCCATGATGCATCCTTATTTGCAGCCAGTATATGTCGCACCCGGCCCCGGCTCCAATCGGGCGCGTCCGCAGTCGCGGCTGATGCAGGGTGCCACACCCGCGTGCGGGTGTGCTGGATGGTTCAAACGGCCGGCGCGCGGCCGTGACACCCGCCCCAATCGGGCGCGTCCGCCGCGGACAAGGAATTCGACCGCCGCGGCTAACGCCTCTCATACCCCCGGCCCGTACAATTGTCGCCATGAAAATCAACAATTCCCTCAAAGCTGCCGATCTGAAGCCCGCTGTCACCCAGGCCTTCGAACTGGCCGCCAAAAAGGTCCGCGCCATCGATCGCACCTGGGACCCTGCCAAGGGCACGCCCGTGTTCACCGTGGATGGCAAATACACCAGCCGCGGATGGACCGAGTGGACCCAGGGCTTCCAATACGGCTGCGCCATCCTCACCTTCGACGCCACCGGCGATAAAAAGCTCTATCAGCTCGGCCGCCAGCGCACCCTCGACCTCATGCTCCCCCACGTCACCCACTGCGGCGTGCACGATCACGGCTTCAACAACCTTTCTTCCTATGGCAACCTTCGCCGCCTCATGCTCGAAGGTCGCGTCAAATACAACGAGATGGAAGAACTGGTTTACCGCAACGCCCTCAAGTGCTCCGGCGCGGTGCAGGCCATGCGCTGGAGCGGCATCCCCGTCGCCACCCCCAACAAGCACAGCGCCAACAGCAAGCAGCTCGGCTACATCTATTCCTTCAACGGCCCGCATTCGCTGTTCGTCGACACCATCCGCTCCACGCGCATCCTCGGCGTCGCCTGGAAGCTGGGCCACGTGCTGATGCACGAAAACGATCGCCGGGCCAACCTGCTCAAGCGCTCCGTGCTGCACGGCCTGGCCACCAGCCAGTACGTCGTCTTCCACGGCGACAGCTCGCACACCTATGACGTGCCCGGCCGCACCGCTCACGAGGCGATCTTCAACCGCAACGACGGCGTCTGCCGCTGCCGCAGTTCGCAGCAGGGTTATTCACCGTTCAGCACCTGGACCCGCGGCCTGGCGTGGGCCATCCTCGGCTACGCTGAAGAACTGGAGTTCTTCGCCACCATCTCCGCTTCCGACTTCAAAGCTGCCACCGGGCTGGCCAAGGCGGATGTCGTGCGCGTTTACGAACGCTGCGCCCGGGAAACCTGCGATCACTACATCAACGACGTGACCAGCTACGACGGCATCCCCTATTGGGATGACGGGGCGCCCAACCTGCACAAGCTGGGTGATTGGCAGCACAAGATCGCTGATCCTTACAACGAGCACGAGCCGGTCGATTCCAGCGCCGCTGCCATCAGCGCCCAGGGCCTGATTCGCCTCGGTTGCTACCTGGGCAAGACCCGCGGCAAGCGCTATCTGCAGGCCGGGCTCACCGTGGCCAAGACCCTGCTGGATAAGCCTTATCTGTCCACTTCGCCGCGACATCAGGGCCTGCTGCTGCACAGCGTTTATCACTATCCCAACAACTGGGATCACATTCCCAACGGCCGCAAGGTGCCCTGCGATGAGTCGTCGATGTGGGGCGACTATCACCTGCTGGAGCTGGCCCTGCTGATCCAGCGCATGGGCAAGGGCGGTTACGTGACCTTCTTCGATCGAAAGTAGAGTTCAAACATGCAAGCCAATACTGCCGTCATCACCGGAGCCTCCCGCGGCATCGGTCGCGCCATCGCCGTCGCACTGGGCAGTGCCGGCTGGAACGTGGTGATCAACTACTTCGGCCCCGCCGACGCCAACTTCCCCGGCGCTGTCGAGGAAGCCATCAACCTGGTCAAGAAAGCCGGCGGCAACGCCATCGCCGTCGAAGGCGACATCACCAGCAGCGCCGATCACAAAAAGTTGATCGACGCCGCGGCCGAAACCTTCGGAGGGATCGACCTGCTGGTCAACAACGCCGGCGTCGCCCCACCCGTTCGGGCCGACCTTCTGGAGATGGACCCCAAGAGTTTCGACTTCGTGATGAACACCAACATCAAGGGCCCGCTGTTCCTCACCATCGCCGTGGCCAAGCACATGATCGCCACCAAGCGCCAGGGCCTGATCGTCAACACCGGCTCCATCAGCGCTTACACCGCCAGCGTCAACCGTGGCGAATATTGCCTCGCAAAGTCGGCCGTGGCCATGATGACCAAGCTCTTCGCCGTCCGCCTGGCGGAGCACGGCATCAACGTCTATGAAACCCGCCCCGGCATCATCGCCACCGACATGACCAGCAGCGTCAAGGACAAGTACGACAAGCTCATCGCCGAAGGCATCACGCCCATTCGCCGCTGGGGCAAGCCCGAAGACATCGCCCAGGCCGTCCTCGCCATCGCCGAGCGAAGGTTACCGTTCTCGACCGGCGAAGTGATCAACGTGGACGGCGGGTTCCATCTCAAGTCGCTGTGAGCAGGCAGCAGGGAGTAGGCAGTAGGAAACTGCAATAGCCGGCGAGCTACGCCTCGTCGGTGGTTCTACCCGAGACACACCCATCTGTTGCACCGATGGCGCGATCCCATTTCCCCGAATTACAATGCGCACATGCCCGACGCCCCGGCAATCAACCTGCACACGCCGATAGCTGAATTGCAAGCTGTCACCGCGCGTCAGGCGAAGCTGCTGCATCGGCTGGAGATCGAGAGCGTCAGCGATCTGCTGCGGCACATACCTGCACGTTACGAGTTCGAGGAAGCCGAGAGCACCATTGACAAATTACTTCCGGGGGTCATCGGGTCGGCTCGCGGCGAGGTGGCGGCCTGCCGCTGGGTTGGCGGCTACGGCAAGAAAGGGCGCTTCGAGGCCACGCTGGTCGATGACACCGGCCGGCTGCACCTGACCTGGTTCAATGCCCGCTACCTGATCGACAGGATTCATGCCGGCCACACGCTGCGGGTGCAGGGCAAGGTCAAGATGTTCCTGAATAACCCGCAGATGGCCAACCCGCGTTTCGAGGTGTTGAGCGAGGAGCAAGAGGAGGCAGCCGAGCGCGGGCAATACCTGCGGCCGATCTATCCGACGACGGAAGGTCTGCCCTCGCGCTTCATCGAGCAGTTGATTGCGGATGTGCTGCCGCGGGTGGCTGGCGAGTTGGTCGATCCGCTGCCGGCGGAGTTGGTCAAGCATCACGAGATGCCACCGCTGGCCGAGGCATTTCGCATGGTGCATCGGCCGGGCGATGAGGACGAAGCGGCGGCGGCGCGGCGGAGACTGGCGTACAACGAGTTTCTACTGCTGCAACTGGGCATCGCCATGAAGCGGGCCTTCGTCAGCCGTAAGCTGCATGCACCGGCGCTGAAGATCAACGACGCCATCGATCAGCACATCGTCGCTCGTTTTCCTTTCAAGCTCACGGCCGGGCAGCGGCAGGTGATTGACGAGATCGCATCCGACCTTGGGCGCGACCGCCCGATGAATCGCCTGTTGCAGGGTGACGTCGGTTCGGGCAAAACGATTATCGCCCTGTACGCCATGCTCGCGGCGGTGGCCGGTCGCAAACAGGCCGCGTTGATGGCGCCGACGCAACTGCTGGCTGAGCAGCATTACCTGTCGATCAGCCGCATGCTGGCCGGTTCGCCGGTGAGCATCGAGTTGATGACCAGTTCCAGCACGCAGCGCAAACACGATGCGGATCTGATCATCGGCACGCAGGCGATCCTGAGTGAAATCGAGGCGATGAAAAACCTGGCGGTGATCGTGATCGACGAGCAGCACCGCTTCGGCGTCATGCAGCGGGCGGCGTTTCGCTCATTCCGGGGGCGAGAGAAAGGTCTGGTGCCGCACCACCTGGTGATGACTGCCACGCCCATCCCGCGCACGCTGGGGCTGACCATCTTCGGCGACCTGGACGTTTCCACCCTGCGCGACATGCCGCCGGGCAGGACGCCGATCATCAATCGCGTGGTAGGGCCGGAGAAGACCGACGAGGTGTATGGGTATCTGTCCCAGCGTGTCGAACGCGGCGAGCAGGCTTACGTCGTGGTGCCCGCCATCGACCCCACCCCCGGAAGCAACGCTACGGGCAAGGAAACGGCCGCCGAGTTGCGCAACGTCAAAGAGCACGCCCGCCTGCTTCAGGACAAATACTTCCGGGGGCGCGTGGCTTCCATGCACGGCCGGCTCAAGCCGGAGACGCGCGAGAAGATCATGGCCCGCTTCCGCGATCACAAGATCGATGTGCTGGTTTCGACCACGGTGATCGAAGTGGGCGTCGATGTGCCCAACGCCACGCTGATGGTGATCGAACACGCCGAGCGCTTCGGGCTGGCCCAACTGCACCAGTTACGCGGCCGCGTCGGGCGCAATGCGGACAACCGCCGCAGCCTGTGCGTGTTCGTCGCCAATCCCACCACCGAATCCGCCGAGCAGCGCCTCAAGGCCATCGCCTCGACAGGTGACGGCTTCAAGATCGCCGAGCAGGACTTCGAAATCCGCGGCATGGGCGAGTTCTTCGGCACCCGCCAGGCAGGCACGCCGCCGCTGCGTATCGGCAGATTGCCCGAGCAGATGGACCTGCTTCTGCTGGCCCGCCGCGATGCACAGCAGTTGATCGACGCTGATCCTTCGCTAAGTGATAAGTCGCATCAGTTGCTGCGCAAGGTGTTGCTGCACCAGTTCGGGCAGGCGCTGGGGTTGATTGATGTGGGGTGAGGGAGATGGGGAAGACAAGGGGACAAGGAGACACGGAGACACGGAGACAAGGGGATTGGAGAATCAAGTCATTGTTTAGCCGCGGAGCTTGCTCCGCGAAGGGCGAGCAAGCTCACCCGCTAAACAACAAAGCATCAACACACTCAGCGCCGTCGGCTCGGGCACGTTCAATCCCACCCCCGGAAGCGCCAGCAACGCTTCATCGAAGGAAACATCCGCGCCGACGCCGTAGCCCCAGTTGTCGCCGAGGATCTGCAGGTCAGCGAGGTTCACGAGCCCGTCGCCGGTGAAATCGCCGGTGGCCCAATTGGCGCCGTTGGACAACCAGTGATCGCCGAGAATTTGCAGGTCGCTGAGGTTGACCAGGTTGTCGCCGTTGGCGTCACCGGGTTGCTGCGTCACGCGCGTGTAAATGGAGCTGAGTTCGAAATAGGTGCCGATGCCACCGTTGGCGTCGAAAAGGCTGACGGCGGATATTTTCGTATAGTCGATCGCCGGCGTTATTGTGAAGGGAAGAACGATCTGCTGTGTGGTGGTGCTATTGGCGACACTGAAGGAGATGCCGCGCTTTGTCGTTGTGCTGCCGTTGATGCTCGTGACCCATAAGCTAAGCGAGGGTGAAGGCTCAATTTGACCGGGCGTGGATAGCGCTTTGACAAACGTGGTCGTCGCGAAATCCAGCACGAATGCATCCCCACCGCCCTGAGTCAAATCTATCGGTTGATCGCCCCAACCAAAACTGAAATACTCCAACAATCCAGTGGAATTGGGATCGTTCGGGACCGGTTGTGTGGCGTCAAAGGTCAAACCATGATCGATGGCGACAACGATCGGACCGGTGCCGGCCTGAATGCCGCCGAAATCGATCGTGCGTGTGCCGCCCAGCACGTGCGCGGGGTCGAGTCCCGTCTGCACCGCAGGGGGTGGAAACTCGTTGGGTTGCCTCAAAATGGTGATCGGTCCCCGCGTGAAGTCATCGATAATCAGCCCGTGGGCGGGACTGATCGTGAGAAAAGAAACGAAACAGATTGCCGCTATGTGGTTGAATCGCATGATAAACCGCTCCATTTTCAAGTTCGACGTAACGTCAAGAACCATCGCGGTATCACAGCAGATGCGCAGAGTCCTTTCACTCCCCTTGGCGTACTCGCTGGATTGGTTGTTTTCATCACCCGGCCCCTCGTTGGTGCATCCCGGAAGTCTGTTGCGTTCCCGCGCCCGGATGCGCAGGCGGGGAGCGATTCATATTGTAATGGCGGGGCGAGGGACGCGATAGAGGAAATTGGTGATTGCTTGATTTCTTGAATGCATGATTGGGGCATTGGGCAGTTTGTACCCCGCCTCAACCATTGACTCATTCAGGAAATCAGGCAATCAAGCAATTCTCAATATCTCTCACGGCCTTGTCACGTCGAGTGAGCCGAGGATGGTGCCGGTGTCGTCGGTGTCGAGGGACAGATCGACGCGCTGGAAGTGGCCGAGCCAGTCGGCGGCTTCGGTGAGTTTTTCCACGGCACGGATCGCCTTGGGGCGTTGGCCGTAGTTGGGGCTGGCGCTGAGGCGCTGGCTCCAGTCGGTCAGCAGGTCGGCCAGGGCAAGGCCGTTGAAACGCAGGCGAGCGATAGGACGACCCCCGCCCCCGGAAGTGGTGTCGGCGGATGCAGCTTCAGATTCATTCTGCCCGAGGCTGTCGAGAGCGGCATTGAATGTTTGCGCGTTGCTGGTCAGCACGTACCAGTCGCCGATTGAGCCATAGGCCAGTTCGACGTGGCGCAGGGCGTCAACACCGCTGCGCTGGGCGAGTGCGGCGCCGATGCCGGCCACGGTGTAGGCGTGATCGTCGTGAGCGCGGGCTTCGGGCGAGAAAGCGGGCAGGCCCCATTGCAGGCCAGTGAAGTTGGCAACGAGGATGAGATTGTTGAAGGCGTTATCGAGGACGGAGCGCACGTTGTCATCGACCAGGTGCACCGCAAGGCCGAGGGCGGCGGCGCTGTGGGTGTCGTCGTCGATACTGACGGGGCTGATCCACATCACCAGCGGCGCGCCCAGGCCGGGCAGCACGTCATGTTCAAAAGTGCGCGGGGCGATCAGGCGATCGACGAGATCCAGGTTGCGCGGATTGGGATTGTAGAGGTTGAGGGCGGCGGCGAAGATGGCATCGGGCGGCGTGGGGCCGAAGTCGAGGGTTTTGGCGTCGCCGAGTTTGGACAGCACGCGGGCGAACTTGCCGCTGGTCCCGGCATAGTGCAGGGCGAAGCCGTCGTCGCGGCTGACCAGAGCTACGGCATGGGCGCCGTGTTCGTCGCGCATGAAGGCGGTGCCCTGGCGCGATGTCGGCAGATTGGCGACGTACTGCTGATACTGCGGGTCGTCCGACAGGTGCGGGCCGGCGGCCATTGACTCCAGCACGTGCATCAGGAATGGCTCAGCGTAAGCGTCGGCGATCGCCATCCACTGCTTACCGAATGCGAACACGCTGTGGCGATCCTCCGGCTCATAGATATCGAAGTCGCCGGCCTTGGCGATCTTGGTCAGCATCAGCCCCTGGATGACGCGCTGCATGTCGGCGGGATTAACCCGCGTCATGATCACACCCGGTTGACCCTTGCCCGCTGCCTGTCCGATCAGCACGATCTGGCGGCTGAAGTAGGTATCGATGATCTGGCGGCCGTCCATGCCCAGGGCCACTTGGATCAGCAGCCAGGCGTCGGGGTTCTTGCGGGCGGGCATGCGATCGTAGATGCGCTGCAGCACCGGATCGTCACTCCACTGCTGCTCGAGATGGGCCACGTCGTGCAATTCAATGAACACCGCAGCGTCTGCCGGGGCAAGGGCGGCCGGATCCTGCGTCTGCTCCTGAGCAAACGTTGGAACCGCAAGCAGCAGCAGCAGCCACATGGCGAGCAGATGGCGCATCATGGCGTGTGCGTTCCTTCATCGGCGGCGGGGGCGGGCTGACCGAGCAGTTCGCGCGGCTGGGGAATCAGCAGGGCCAGCGTCTGGTCGGGATTCAGCAGCACGGATGTCTGCTCCAGGGCGTCATCAATCAGGCTCGGCTTCACCAGTTCATCGAAGCTGGCGTCGCGGATCAACAGTGCCACAGCCTGGCCGGCCTGGCGATGACGATTGTGCTGCACGCTCTGGTGAACCACAAGGCCGGCAATCGCCAGCACGGCGGCGGCACTGAGCGGGCCGATCGTCGCCAGCACGCGCCGCCACCGTCGCGCCTTGGCGCGGTGTGCCAGCCAGCGCTCGACGACGCGCTGCGTCATCGACGCATCGGGCGGCGGAACGTCGGTCTTGAAAAGCTGGCGCAGTGGATCGTTCATGATTCGCTTACCCCCATCAATTGGCGAAGTCGTTCCCGGGCTCTGAACAGGTGGCTCTTGACCGTGCCCTGCGGCATCTGCATCACCACCGCGATCTGCTCCACGCTCATCTCCTGCTGATAGAACAAGGTCACGGCACAGCGCTGGGCCTCGCTGAGCTGATCGAGTGCACGATCCAGTTGCTCGCGCTGCTCGGCGAGGGCGGCAGACTCGTGCGGGGCGGGCAGGTTGCCGGTCTCGTTCTGCTCGAGGGTCGAGACCTCGCGGCGGGCATTGCGGCGCAGATGGTCGATCCACAGCCGCCGGGCGATGGTCAGCAGCCAGGTCTTCATCGCGTGCTTCGGATCATAGGCGTGCGCGTGTCGCAGCATGCGAAACAAAGTCTCCTGAGTCAGGTCGTCGGCCAGATGCCCATCTCCCGTCAGCCGGCGCAGGAATCCGCGCACGGTCGGCTGGTAACGATCGACCAGCCGGGCGGCCGCGGTGCGGTCACCGCCCGAGGCCAGCCGCGCCAGATGCGCGTCGTCTGACGACTCGGCGACGCGGTCGGTCACATCCTGCCCTACGTCCTGTCCGACCCTCGGTTGCAAATCAACCTCCCGGTCACACTATCGGACCTTTCCGCCGATCCCCGCAGCTTACCCGGATTTGCAGCCCCGGGCCGCGGCTTGCATGGGGGTGTGTACCGGCCGGGGGGTTCCCAGGGGTATAATTTCGCTTCACATTGTCATTTCCCCTCACCCTCTTGGAGACCTGCCATGAAACTATGCACCTGCACTTTTGCCATTGCGGCGGCCATCCTCTGGAGCCTGGCGGTCCTGCTGGTGGGCCTGGCCAACCTCAAGTGGCCATCCTACGGCCAGGAATTCCTGGCGGTGGTGGCCTCCATCTACCCCGGCTACAAGGCCACCGGCGTGGGCTCGGGCATCGGCAACGTTGTGGTGGGGGCCCTGTATGCCCTGCTGGATGGGTTCGTCGGCGGACTGGTGTTTGCCTGGCTTTACAACCTGATGAGCCGCTGCTGCAAGTGCAAGGGCGAGGTCTGCAAGCCGGCCCCCAGCGAGACGTGAAAAACGCTGGATCGGCTGCGCGGCCTCTGCTATCCTGATGGGCCTGCTTCGTATTGGGAACCCGTGCTCCGGTCGGGCGGACACGGGACTTAAAAAACCACCCGACGACAACCCCGCCCCCGGAAGCGTTTTCTAAATCGCCTCCGGCAACGTCCCCAGCCGTTCGTGGTGGATGGGTTGTTGTGGCCAATTTGTACGGAGCAGCCCTATCGTGCCTGGATCGATCACCCCTTTGCCCGTGATGCTGGATGAGGAGGATCAACGCGCCTACGAACGCCTTGAGCCGCCCAAGAGCATCGTTGTCCGTTACGGTTACCAGAAGAAGGTCGCTGAACTGCCCTACGAGGGCGACGAGCGGCCCGGCTGCGGGTCCAAACTGGTCATCCGCACCAATCGCGGCATCGAACTGGCCGAGATGCTCACCACCACCTGTCCCAATGCCGGCTGCGGCATGAGCGTCAGCCGCAAGCAACTGCTGGACTACGTGGAGAACTCCGGCGGCAAGCAGTACCCGTTCACCGACGAAGGCAAGGTGCTGCGCGTCGCCAGCCTCGAAGATCTCAACGAGCAGCGCCATCTCGAGTCCGGCAAGGGCGACATCATCCGCACCGCCCGCCAGTTCATCGCTGAGCTGCAACTGGACATGAGGCTGACCGAGGTCGAGCTGCTGCTGGGCGGTGAGCGGATCATCTTCTACTACACCACCGAGCAGAAGTGGGTGGACTTCCGTGAGCTGGTGCGCAAACTGGCTGCGGAATATCACACCCGCATCGAAATGTGCCAGGTCAATGCCCGCGAGGAGGCACGGCTGGTCGCTGATTATGAAAAGTGCGGCCAGTACTGCTGCTGCAAGAGTTTCCTCAAGGTGCTCAAGCCCGTATCCATGCGCTCGGCCAAGGTGCAGAAGGCCACGCTGGACCCCAAGAAAATCTCCGGCCGCTGCGGGCGACTGATGTGCTGCCTGCGCTACGAAGACGAAACCTACGAAACCCTGCGCAAGAAACTGCCGCACAAGAAGCAGGTCGTCCAGACCGAAGACGGCATCGGCATCGTGCTGGAAACGCAGATCCTCACCCAACTGGTGCTGGTCAAGCTCGAGCACGGCCCGCCGGCGGCGTATCCGCTGGAGAACATCAAGGTGCTGGGCAAAGACGAAGCCAACGAGTGGCGGCAGCAGCAGCGCGAATTGCAGCAGCAGCGCGAGCAGGCCGCCGCCGAGCGCGAGCAGCGCCGCGAACGCCGTCGCCACGGTGAAAGCGCCGCCCAGCCGGCTTCAACCGCCCCCGCGCCCCCGCAGGAGAGCGAAGGCTATCACGGCCAGGAGCGGGTCGAGCCGGACGAAACCGCGCCGGTGGAAGGCGAAGAGGTTGCCGCCGAATCCGCCGAGGGTGAGCAGCCGACCAAGAAGAAGCGTCGCCGCCGTCGCCGTCGTCGCCGCCGCAAGGGCGGTGGTGGTGGTGGCGAATCATCGCAAGCGCCGCCGCCGGGCGAGTGATACGCAACTCATTCTGATTTTTCTGCCCGGAGCCGGGAGTCTTTGCTGTTTGAATCTATTATTAGTTTTCTAGAAAACTAATAATAGCCACGGGCGGCATGAGGCTGTGGTGGCGGACGCATGGGTGTGCCTGGGGTGGTGCGTACGGATGGGAGTGGTTGGCGCAAAATCAGAGTCTGGGCCGTATGATTGATGATTCTACGGTTTGCGTAAAAGAACTTGGGCGTGCCGGTTTGAGCGGGCATGCGTACCGGCCGGCATGCCGACTGAAGTCGGCACGCCCGGAGGCATGAGTTTTTCGTGGGATGAATCTGATTGCTGATTGCTGATTGCTGAGTTTGGCGTTCAGATGCCGTCCAGCGGTTCGACCGTGATCAGCAGCATCAGTTGCATCGGACCATGGGCTGCGTCGAGTGTCATCAGGGCGCGGCCGAGGTTGTTGACCATCATGGGCGGATGGCTCAAGTCGTAAACCTTTTTGTCCGGCTTATCGCTTGGGGCGGCCTCATCCTGATCGTTGCGCATGGGATCGGCCAGCAGCAGCGGCCACGGGCGATACAGCCCCAGCACCAGCACGTCCTGCGGCCCGAGGCCGGCTGAAAGCGCCAACTCGTTGAAGATGCGCCCGTCCAGATCCTTCTCCAGCACGCTGCGCGGTTGCAGGCTGAACTGCGGCAGATAGTGATGCGGCGTCAGGCGCAGCGTCTGCGCCGCGTTGACATCCAACAGCAACTGCACCCGCCCACCGGTGATCTGTTCCTCGCGCACCGCCAGGGGCGGAATGGTCAGATCAACGGTGACCACGCCCGCCAGCGGCGGCGAGCGGCGCACCGCCACCGGATGATCGCTGGCCAGCACTTTTTCGTTGCCCACGCTGGAGGCCGGCGGCAACTTTTCAATCAGGTCGCGCAGGTGGTCGCGCCGGATCAGCCCCAGGCGCAGGCCGTTGGCGTTCCACACGCTGCGGGTCACGGCTGGAAAGGCGTCCTCGTTGACCGTCTCCCAGGCGGGATCGGTCGGCCGGTCCAGGCGCATCGCAATCTGCTGGATGTTGACCAGGGCCCGGCTCACCGGCATGGCAGGATTGACCGGCGGCTTCACGTTGCCCGCCACATCGCGCAGCGGCGGCAGCTCCTCCTGCGGTTGCGCCTGCTGACAACCCAGCATCGCCACCAACATCAGCAACATCGCCGCGCCGCGTTTGCTCATCGCATCAGCTCGATCAACTGGTCCAGGCCGCGCTGCCAGGTGGGTTCATCGATGATCAGGGCCGGGGCCAGGCGGATGACATTGCCCTGGGCCGCGTTGATCAGCAGGCCTTCAGCCAGGGCTTTTTTGACCAGTTCCCCGGCCTTGGGCTCGGTCAACTCGATGCCCAGGAACAGGCCCTTGCCGCGCACCTGTTTGACGCACGGCAGTTTGGCGGCCTGCAATTTCAGCTTAGCCATGTCGCCCAGTGCGGCTGCGCGTGCGATCAGGCCGTCGCGTTCGATGATCTGCCAGATTTTGGCCGCCACCGCCATGGTCAGACAGTTGCCGCCCAGCGTGGTGGCGTGCACCGCCATGCCGTGCGTGCGCCAGTCGAACAGGGCGGCGCGTTTCTCGGCAATGTGACAGACGCCCACCGGCAGTCCGCCGCCGACGCCCTTGGCCAGCGTCATCACATCGGGCGTGATGCCGCTGTGCTGATGGCAGAACGCTTTGCCCGTGCGGCCGCAGCCGGTCCACACTTCGTCCATCATCAGCAGCAGGTCGTGGCGATCGCAAAGCTCGCGCACGCGCGGCAAATAATCATCATCAGGCACGATGACGCCGGCCTCGCCCTGGATCGGCTCCAGCAGCACGGCCGCGGTTTCGCCGTCGATGGCTTTCTCCAGAGCCGCGATGTCGTTGTACGGCACGTGCGCGAAGCCGGGCGCCAGCGGCTCGAACAACTGCGACACCTTGGGCTGGCCGGTGGCTTTCATGGTGGCGAAGGTGCGGCCGTGGAAGCTCATCAAGGCGGAGATCACCTTGAAGCGCTTGCCCTTGCCGTGCAGTCGCGCCAGCTTGATGGCCGCTTCGTTGGCGTCAGCGCCGCTGTGACAGAAGAAGCTGCGCCCGGGATATGCAACGCGCGAGAGCGTCTCAGCCAGCAGGGTCTGCGGCTCGGTGTGCAGCAGGTTGCCCACGTGCCAGAGCTTGTGGGCCTGTTCGTTGAGCGCGGCGATCAGCTCGTCGTGGCAATGGCCCAGCAGCGGGCCGCCGAAGCCGGCAAAAAGATCGAGATATTCGCGGCCGTCCGCGTCCCACAGCTTCACGCCCTTGCCCCGCGCCATGGCCACGGGCATGCGGGCGTAGTTGTTGGACATGAAGCGATCGTGACGGTCGATGATGTTTTGAGTGAGATTGCTCATGGTGGGAGGGACATTATATCGGTAGGAGCCAAACAAGAACCCCTGGCGTCGGAGCTCGCCAGGGGTTCGTCTTGGTCACGGTCAAACAAACGAGAAGAAAACCGCGGAGCCGGTGGCGCCGCGGCGATGAAACTTACAGCATGTCCTTGAGGTTCTTCAGGGGACGGATGCGGACGGTCTTGGAGGCGGGCTTGGCCTTGAACGTCATCATCTCGCCGGTGAAGGGGTTCTTGCCCTGACGGGCCTTGGTGGCTGGCTTCTTCTTGACGACCATCTTGCACAGGCCGGGCATGGTGAAGATGCCGTTGGACTTGAGGCTCTTCTTGATGATCGGCTGCAGTTCGTTGAAGACGGCTGCGACGTCGCGCTTGGCCAGACCGGTCTTGGCGGCTACTTGTGCGTAGATCTCGCTCTTACTGGGTGACTTGGCCGCTGTTTTTTTCGCCATGGTGCTCTCCTAGCAGGTTGGGTGAACGTCAATGCTCCCTGACGTTCACGACGCGTCCGTGACAAAGACAGCCGCCGAAACCATTCCGACGGCGCTTATGGCGGCTCATTCTGCCGAGAATTCCCGGACTTTTCAAACCCACCCGGCAAAAAATCCCTAGAAAAACAGGTGTTCACCCCCTATGCCGCTTTGGCAGGCCCCGCCCCGCACCGGTTTGACACTGGCAGCCGCCGGGCTCCGCCATCGCCGCCAGGGCTGCGCTGCGCTGGCATCCGGTTTGCGAATCCATCTTGTTGACACCGCTCGCGCCCGTGCCGCGAGATAATCATAACCAACTGTGTTTTATACACTTGCAATATTGAGGTGAGACATGAGCAGTAAGATCATCGGCATCGACCTGGGCACCACCAACTCCGTGGTCGCCATCATGGAGGCCGGCTCGCCCAGGGTGCTGATCAACAGTTCCGGCAACCGCATCACCCCCTCCATCGTCGCCTTCACCGACAAGGGCGAGCGATTGGTCGGACAGCCCGCCAAGCACCAGCAGATCACCAATCCGCGCAACACCGTCTTCAGCATCAAGCGCTTCATGGGCCGGCGTCACGGCGAGGTGCAGTCGGAAGAAAAGATCGTGCCCTACGAAGTGACCGGCGCTGCGGACGAGCCGGTGAAGGTCAAGGTCCGTGACAAAACCTACACGCCGCAGGAAATCAGCGCCATGGTGCTGGGCGATCTGAAGAAGACCGCTGAAGACTACCTGGGCGAGAAGGTCGATCGCGCGGTGATCACCGTGCCCGCCTACTTCAACGACTCGCAGCGCCAGGCCACCAAGGAAGCCGGCGAAATCGCGGGCCTCAAGGTCGAACGCATCATCAACGAGCCCACCGCCGCTGCGCTGGCCTACGGCCTCGACAAAAAATCCAATGAGAAGATCGCGGTCTTCGACCTCGGCGGCGGCACGTTCGATATCTCCATCCTCGACATCGGCGACGGCGTCTTCGAAGTGCTCTCGACCAACGGCGACGGACACCTCGGCGGCGACGACTGGGATCAGAAGCTGATCGACTACCTCGCTGACGAATTCAAGAAGAAAGAAGGCGTCGATCTGCGCCAGGACGCCATGGCCCTGCAGCGCTTGAAGGAAGCTGCGGAAAAAGCCAAGTGCGAGCTTTCCTCAGGCCAGCAGACCACGGTCAATCTGCCCTTTATCACCGCCACGCAGGAAGGCCCCAAGCACCTGCAGATCGAACTGACCCGCGCCCGTTTCGAGCAGATCACCGAAGACCTGTTCCGACGCCTGCGCGGCCCCTGCGAAACCGCCATCAAAGATGCGGGTCTTTCTGCTTCCAATATCGACGAGGTCGTGCTGGTCGGCGGCTCGACCCGCATGCCCAAGGCTCAGCAGATCTGCCGCGAAATCTTCGGCAAGGAGCCCAACAAGAGCCTTAACCCCGACGAGGTGGTCGCCATCGGCGCAGCCATCCAGGGCGGCGTGCTCAAGGGCGATGTCAAGGATGTGCTGCTGCTGGACGTCACGCCACTATCGCTGGGCATCGAAACCCTCGGCGGCGTGATGACCAAGCTCATCGACAAGAACACCACCATCCCCACCGAAAAGAGCCAGGTCTTCTCCACCGCCAGCGATAACCAGACCGAGGTGACCATCCACGTGCTGCAGGGCGAGCGCGAGTTCGCCAAGGACAACCGCACGCTCGGTCAGTTCAACCTCACCGGCATCGCGCCCGCCCCGCGCGGCATGCCGCAGATTGAGGTGACGTTCAAGATCGACGCCAACGGCATCCTCAACGTGCACGCCAAGGACAAGGCCACCAACAAGGAGCAGTCCATCGAGATCAAAGGCTCCACCGGCCTCGACGCTTCCGAAATCGAAAAGATGAAGAAGGACGCCGAGATGCACGCGGCCGAGGACAAGAAGCAGCGCGAGCTGGTTGATACCCGCAACCAGGCGGAGAACGTCGTCTTCCAGATGCGCAAGCAGCTCGAGGAGCACGGCGACAAGGTCACCGCCGAAATCCGCGGCAAGATCGAATCCTCGCTCTCCAACGTCGAGGACAAGGTCAAGGGCGACGACGTGGCTGCCATCCAGAAGGCCCTCGAACAGCTCAACCGCGATGCCCAGGAGTTGGGCAAGGCTGTGTACGAATCCGCCGCCCAGCAGGCCCCCGGAAGTGCTCCGGGCGGTAATGCGGACGGCGGTGGTTCCTCCAATTCCGGGGGTGATGACGATGTGATCGACGCCGAGTACAAAGTCAAGGAGTAGCCTCCTTTCCCAAAGTTGCACACCCTTGGTCTCACCCCCCCCGAAGCCCACAGCGATTCGCTGTGGGTTTCTTTTGCAACCCTGACACACTTCTCATCCCATGCTTTGACAGCAGCGCAGCAGTGTTAGACCATGCTCAGCATGAAATGCCACCGCTGCCTGCTGTTGATGCTGGCTGCCCTGATGGCGGCCGGCGGTTGTTCGTCGCCCTGGCAAGACCCCGAAGCGATGGTGGGGTATCAGCATCGCAACTACGGGTACCTCAAACACATGTACCCCCCGGGCACGCCACGCAAGCAAGTGATCGAGAACACCGTCGGCATTCAGGAGGCCCACATCGAACTGCCCATGCAGGGCATGGACCTGGAACTCTACGGCGACACCGACATCGGCGCTGATCTTGGACTGTTTGTCCGCACCGTCCGCCGCGCCACCGGGCAGGATCCGCACAGCGTTGATGTGTTCAAGTTCTTCGGCGGCAACTCCGCCCTGGGCATCGAAGCTCACTATGTGTTCTATGACGAGAACGGCTGTGTGCTCTACGCCCTCGGCTCACCCTGGGAAGACTGACCCCCCCGCCCCCGGAAGTCGTTCCAGCAAATCGTCCCCTGACCGTGATTCCGGCGGAGGCTGGTTTACCAGCCGTCATCGCAAACCCATCACCCCGCAATGGAGAACGGAAATATGCTGTCGCACAACTGGTGGCATCTGGCCCTGGCGGTTGGTCCTTTGATGCTGATGACGCTCTCCGCCTTCGCCCAGCCCCACGCTGATCACCTGCGCTGTGAGTATCGCAGCGATCCGCTCGGCATCGACGAAACGCAGCCGCGCCTTTCCTGGCAGATGAACGATCCGACGCGCGGGGCCGCCCAGTCCGCCTACCAGGTGCTGGTCGCCTCCTCACGCGACAAACTCACTGCCGACAAGGCGGACCTGTGGGACAGCGGCAAGGTTGAAACCGACCAATGCAACGCGATCGTGTATGCCGGTAAGCCGCTGACCAGCCGCACATCCTGCTGGTGGAAAGTTCGCCTGTGGGACGAGCAGGGCAATCCCGGAGCGTGGAGCGAGCCCGCCTGCTGGACGATGGGTCTGCTGCAAGCCGACGACTGGCAAGCCCAATGGATCGCGCATCATCCGCAGATCGATGAAGCAGAGGCTGCTGAGTACGACCCATCGATTGAAGATTGCGCCTGGTACTGGTTCCCCGAAACGGAGGGCGATCCGAAGTCCAAGGCCCCGGCGGGCCGGCGCGTGTTCCGGCGCGTGCTGGAGTTGCCGGACGATGCAGCGATCAGCCGGGCCTCGGTCACGCTGACGGCCGACGATTACTTTTCCGCCCTGGTGGTCAACGGCCGGCGCTTCGAGCCGGTCGGCGTCCGTCACAATCACGTGCGCGCCACCAAGACGTTCGACCTGACCGCCGCGCTGGCGCCCGGCCGCAACGTGCTGGGATTGATCGCCCACAACGAAAAACCTTCGCCCGCTGCCGTGGCCGGCAAGATCGTTGTCCTGTTGGCTGACGATCGCGTTGTCACGCTGCCCATCGATGAGAGTTGGCGCTGCAATGATCAGGATCCGGACGGCTGGCTCGATGTGGACTTCGACGATTCATCCTGGCCCGCGCCGATGCGTCTGGCGGCGCTGGGTGAACCGCCCTGGAACTGGCCGACGCACGGCAACATCCTCGATCCCTGCCCTTATCTGCGCCGCGACTTCACTCTCGACAAGCCCGTCCGCCGCGCCCTGGTCTATGTCACCGCCCGCGGCCTCTATGAACTGCACCTGAACGGAAAAACCGTCAGCGAAGATCAGTTCCGCCCCGGCTGGACCGACTTCAACAAGCGCATCAACTACCAGACCTACGACGTCACCGACTCACTCAAACAGGGCGACAACACGATCGGCGCGGTGCTCGCCCCCGGTTGGTACGCCGGGCACGTCGGCTTCCAGGGACCGTACCGCTACGGCCGCACCACCAGCCTGCTGGCACAACTGGAAATCGAATTTGCTGACGGCACCAGGCAGGTGATCGCCAGCGATGAATCCTGGCGCGGCGGACAGGGCGCGATCCGCGGCTCCGACATGCAGATGGGCGAGCTGGTTGACGCCACGCATGAGCGACCCGGCTGGGATGCGCCCGGCTTCAATGACAAGAGCTGGAGCGCCGTCACAATTGAGCCGGCCAACGACGCTGCAATCGAAGCCTACCCCGGCGTGCCCGTGCGCCGCACCGGTGAGTTGATCCCGCTCGGCCGCACCAAGATCGCCCCGGACTGCTGGATCTATGACCTGGGCCAGAACTTCGCCGGCCGCCTGCGCCTGCAGGGTGATCTGCCGGCCGGCGCCAAACTCGTGCTGCGCCATGGTGAGATGCTCAACCCCGACGGCACGCTCTACACCGAGAACCTGCGCACCGCCCTGGCCACCGATCATTACATCGCGGCCGGCGGCGATTTCACCTGGGAGCCCGCCTTCACTTTCCACGGCTTCCGCTATGCCGAGATTTCGGGCCTTCCCGATAATGCTGACCTCACCGTCACCGGCATCGCCCTCAACAGCGACACGCCGCAGGTCGGCTTCTTCGAGTGCTCCAGTCCGCTGGTCAACCAACTGGTCAGCAACATCCTCTGGACGCAACGTGCCAACTTCATCGAAATCCCCACCGACTGTCCGCAGCGCGATGAGCGCCTCGGCTGGACCGGCGATGCTCAAATCTTCATCCCCACCGCCAACTGGAACATGGATGTCAGCGCCTTCTTCACCAAGTGGCTGATCGATCTCGACGACGGCCAGAATGCCGAAGGCGCGTATCCCAACGTCGCGCCCACCGGCGGCAGCACCGGCTACGGCGTCGCCGCCTGGGGCGATGCGGGCGTCATCTGCCCCTGGGTCATGTACCAGTTCACCAACGACCAGCGCTATCTCGAACGCCACTACGACAACATGGCCCGCTGGGTCGAGTTCTGCCGCAACCACAGCGACAAACTGCTGCGCCCGGCCGCAGGCTTCGGCGAATGGCTGTCCATCAATGCCGATACGCCCAAGGACGTGCTCGCCACCGCTTACTTCGCGCTGAGCACGCACATCGTCGCCCAGGCCGCCGCCGTGCTCGGCCGCGCTGATGATGCCGCCAAGTACGAACAACTTTTCCAGCAGATTCGCCAGGCCTTCAACGATGCCTATGTCACGCCCGACGGCCGCGTCAAGGGCGACACCCAGGCTTGTTATTTGATGGCGCTGAGCTTCGATTTGCTGCCTGATGAATTGCGTGACAAGACGGCCGCACTTTTGATCGACGACATCCGCAGCCGCGACTGGCACCTGTCCACCGGCTTCATCGGCGTCGGCTTCTCTTTGCCCACGCTGACTGCGCTCGATCGCAACGACGTCGCCTATCGTCTGCTGCTCAACGAAACTTTCCCCTCCTGGGGCTACTCCATCCGCCAGGGCGCCACCAGCATCTGGGAACGTTGGGACGGCTGGACCGACGACAAGGGCTTCCAGACGCCGCAGATGAATTCGTTCGCTCACTACGCCTTCGGCTCCGTC
This sequence comes from uncultured Phycisphaeraceae bacterium, assembly GCA_964471555.1. GTDB lineage: Bacteria > Planctomycetota > Phycisphaerae > Phycisphaerales > Phycisphaeraceae > JADLFV01. The sequence continues at coordinate 10,487 of CAYYGM010000020.1, read as the reverse complement.
GGGAACTGGTTGTTCAGCGCCGCGGCCGGTATCGAATCCGATGGCCCCGGCTTCGCCCGCATCAAGATTCATCCCCGCCTGGCCAACCCCGTCGAGCGTCCCGCCGACAGCGGCCTGACCTGGGTCAAAGCCTCTTACCACAGCGTGCGCGGCCCGATCGAAAGCGCCTGGCGCATCGCTGACAACCGCTTTGTGTTGAACATCACCATCCCCGCCAACACCGGGGCCACCGTGTACATCCCGACCACCGACGCCGCGGCTGTCACCGAGTCCGACCACCCGGCGGTTGAGTCTGAAGGCGTGAGCTTCCTGCGCATGGAAGGCGGCGAGGCGCTCTACGAAGTGAAGGCCGGGCGCTACAGCTTTGCAGCGCCGCGGACTCCGTGATGCAACCGTGTTGTCCTCAATGTCCTGCGCGGCAATGGGTGTGATTCGGCTGCGATCGTGCATAAAGTCCGGGCGGCCCATGGGCTGGATCACCCGCCGCATGGCGAGCAGATGTCATGTTCCGCGCCCCGGTGATCCAATGGCAAGTCTGGAATTTGCGGAAAATTGCGGCAAGGGCATTGCGTGCACACCGTGTCCTAATCTAAACTGACTCACATCTATTTCCTGAAAGGGGGCCAATATGTCCATCCGTCGAAAGGTTGCCTTGATCGTCATGTCATGCGGCGCGCTTGCGCTCGTTGCCGGCCAAACCTGGTCAGTCAGTGCCAACGGCGACTACACGTTGCGCGGTGCGTACAACGCGCGGCTCGGTGGCCGTCTCATTCACGCCACCTTCAGCGGTGAGGCGGAAGTGTCGGGCACAACACTGCGCGGCAACGCAGACACCTCCACGAACAGCAGCGTGATATTCAATGTGGAACTCAACAAAAGGCCCTACCCCAACTTCGCCACCAGGCGCACGTTAACAGGCAAAATGATCAGCTTGTACGGCTCGGAACGATCCGTTTACAAGGTGACTGCCGGTACAATCGTCTTCAAAATCAACAGCAACAACCGCATCGTGTACAAGGGCACCTTCAAAGCGAAAGGCATTCGCGGTGCGGAACAAGGCGCTGCCGTCACCGGCAACTTGCGGGGCGGGAAGCTGTAACCGATGCCCCGTCACCGGCGCGCGATATCATGGTGGCGTCACTTGACACATCTGCGGAAAGGATGACTGCCATGCCCGCGCGAATCATCATGCTTGTCGTGGCGCTGTGTGGTGCGTGCACGAGTGCGACGTTGGCACAGGACAATCAGACCTTGCGTCTGAAACTGCTGGAGGTGCGCGATCCGGGCATCAACAATGAAGTCGCATTCACCATGCTCATCCCCGTTGACTGGCAGACGACCGGCGGCGTGGAGTGGCGGCAGAACCAGTCGAACCTGGCTACCTCGCACATGGTCGTCAGTTCGCCCGACGGCAAAGTGGCGCTGGAGTTTTTCCCGGTCGTACCCTGCAACTGGACCGAGGGCGGCATTGCGGGTTTTCCGGTGGGCAGCAATTACCTGGGCAACATCATCTATCCGCCGCTGACCGATGCGGCCCAATACATCGGTGAAGCGTTGCTGCCGTTCTATCGCCAGGGCATTGAGCCGCAGATGATCGAACGCGAGCCGCTGCCGGCCGTGGCCCAGGCGATCACGCAGGTGGTGGCTGAGCCGAACGTGCAGAAGCTGGTGGTCGCCGAGCGCGTGCGCATCGGTTATGCCTGGAACGGGCAGGATTACCAGGAGGATTATTACGTGGCGCTGGTCTTCGCCACCGGGCCCATGTTGCCGGGCACCACGTTCTGGCAGGCCCATCAGCAGTACGCTTTCCGTGCCCCGGCCGGGCAGCTCGATCAGTATGCGCCGCTGCTGAACGCCATGGTCAGCTCCATCCGTGTGCAGCCGCGTTGGTTTGCCGGCTACCGCTATGTCGTGCAGTTGTGGCAGCAGAACCAGATGCAGGCGATTCGCAACGCGGGTGAATTGAGCCGGCGCATCGCCCAGAACAGCGACGAGATCATGCGCATGAACCAGGAAGCCTACGAAAACCAGCAGCGCAGCAGCGATCGCATCGCCCATCAATGGAGCGAGACGATCCGCGGCGTCGAGACTTATCACGATCCATTCGCCGACCGTGACGTGGAACTGCCCAACGAATACAAAGACGTGTGGGTGAATCCCAACGGCGAATACCTTCTGTCCAACGACGTGAACTTCAACCCCAACGAGACCGGCGACACGCAACAATGGCAGCGGGCGGCCGTGGCGCCGGATTGATGGTTGTTGCGGTTACCGCGTTTTCTGCGGGTTTTCCCACAGAATGTTCCAGAGGCCGTAGTTCTGCTCGAAGCGATAGATCGGCTCGTAACCCGCCTCGTGCATGATCGCTTTAGATGTTTCATCCTCGCTGGAGATCACAAAGCGGCCGCCGCGCTTGGCCAGATTCTCCGGGCTCGTGCCGTAAACCACGCGCAGCGAATACAGGTGCAACTCTTCGTTGATCGAGCGTTTCTGGCCTTCGAGCCACAGCATGGTCAGCGGGTGATCGCCCGCCAGGGCATCGACGTGCTCGGCATAGGGCCGCAGTTCGTTGGCGTGCCGCGGCAGGGACAGATAAGCGGACCACATGAGCGTGGTGAACGCCAGGGCCCAGCCCGCCGTGGCCAGCGCGGCTGCCAGCGGACGCCACTGCCAGTGCCAGCGCACGCCCATGGCCACGATGGCCAGCATGGCAACACTGGTGCACACGGCAGTCGTCCAGGTGGCTGCGCCGTTGATGTCCGGCCGCAGCACCAGCATCAGCGGATACGCCACGCTCACCGCCGCCAGCGCCAGCCAGTGCGGCACGCGCAGCAGGTTGATGCCTTCATCACGTTCGCCACGGTCAGCCTGGCGCTGATTCTGAGTCCACAGTTGTCCGATCAGCAGCGCCGCAGCGGCCATGGCGGGCAGAATGTAGCGCTGCTGCTTGGCCCCGGGAATGGTGAAGAACACAAAGATGGCGACGAACCACCACCACGCGGCCAGCAGTCGCCGGCGCTGTTCTCGGACCGGTTTCGTCCACGGCAGAACAAGCCCGCCGATCAGCCACATCGTCCACGGCGCGACCATAGCCAGGACCACGACGTAGTAGTAGATCTGGTTCGCTTTGTCGCGCTGGGCCTCAGCCTCGGTCATCCACACCTTCATCGCCCCCGGCACGGTGCGCACGATCCACACGTACCACGGCCCGATCATGGCGCAGGCGATCAGAAGCGCCGCGATCATCCACAGCACGTTCTGCTTCCAGTTGGTCTTGCGGCACCAGACGAAGATCACCCACGGAATCAACGTCACTACCAAGGCCAGCGGCCCCTTGGCGTACCACGACAGGCCCAGGGCCACGCCCGCGATGATCCAACCCATCGCGCGCCTGATTTTGCCGCTTCCGGGGGTGATGGCCCACGCTACACCCGCAACCGACAGCGCTGACCAGGCGGCCATATGGATGTCGTACTGGGCGGTCATACCTTCGCGCTGCACGAACCACATCGTGCCGACCGCCAGCGCTGAGATGATCGCCAGCCTACCGCCTTCCCAACTCAGGCCGATCCAATACACCGCGCCCACCAGCACCAGGTACATGGCCACCGCCACCAGCCGCCCCCGGAAGATAAAGTCCTGTGCGCCGGCTTGATTACTATCCAGCCCGGTGAACGCCAGCAGGTTCATCCACACCACGCCGGGCGGTTTGGTGATGCGCGGCTGAAGGTTGCGCGTGGGCAGCAGCCAGGCGTGGGGGTCGGCTTCGAGGTTGTTCTTGATGGAGCCGTGCTGCCGCAGGTACGTTTCCTGCGAGGTCATCACGGTGATGTTTTCCATGGTGCGATTGGAATCGGTTGCACCCAGTTTCACCAGCATGGGGGGCAGACAGATCAGCCAGACCAGCAGCAGGCCGATCCAGGCACGCAGGTGCATCGGTTTGGCGCTACCCGGTTGCGAGGACGCATCATCCATGATGCGGCATTATCAGCCGATCCGTGTCCACCGCAACTGCGCACCTAATCCAGAAAATCCTTGACCACTTCGGCCGGCCACTTGTCGCTGAGCGCGCGGCGGTCCCCGTTGGCCACCACGTTCAGCAGCACCAGGCGCGACTTGGGCCCGCCCTCGGCCTGCTGATCCTTGGCGACCGGCTCGGTGAAGCAAAGCTCGTCGGCGTTGCGCCACACCGGCTGCGTGCGCCCGACATCGCTGTCCTCCTCGGTCTGTACGGTGCGCACATTGCCGCCGGCCAAATCCAGCACCAGCACGCGCCCCTTCTCACCCAGGAATGCCACGTGCTTCTCGTCGGGACTCACCGCGAAGGTCCACATGGCATCGCCGAGATTCGACTCCTGGCTGCGCGGCACCAGGCGGGCCACTGTGGCTCGCTTGCCCGGGTTGATGCTGAAAAGCAGGTTCTTTTCGTTCACGTCGTCCGGCATGGTGGGCAGTTGCACTTCGTTGCTGTTGAAAAGAATCTGCCCGTCGCTGAGACAGCACACGCGCGTCATCTCGCTCATCATCAGACCCACCAGTTCCTTGACCCCGGCGTGATCAGCCAGCAGCTTGCCTTGGGCGTCGCATACCGCCTGGCTGACCAGCAGGCCGACAAGCGAATTATTGGTGGAGCCCGGATCCTCGGCCGGCTTGCAATAGACCACACTCGTGCCGTCAGCGGTCCAGTCGGGATACAGCGCGGTGTTCTTCTCCAGCACCTGTGCCTGTGGTTGCTGGTCAGGTGAGATCAGCCACAGTTCGACAATGCGCTGCTCGTCATCCTTGCCGAAGGGATTGCCGCTGGTCAGGATCATGTCCTTGCCGTGACCGGCGATGCGCAGGCCGAAGACCTGGTTCAATCCTGTCCAGACCGCTGCGCCAAGCGCGATCTTGCCGTCGTCCAACATACCGATGCGCACGGCATGCAGGGTTACCTTGCTCAGATCGGCCAACACCTCGGCGGGCACGTTGGGCGCCTTGGTGTCGCGCAGGTAGAGCTTGATGGCATCCACCTCGTTGGGTGAAACCAGATCGCGCTCGTGCAGTTTCTTGACGCGATCGTTCCATTGATCGGCCGACTGCAGATCGGTGGACAACTGTTTGGCGATCTCCACCAGGGAGTCGCGCTGGGCGTCGGTCAATGCGGAGGCGATCGCGCTCCACTGGTCCACCTCGGCTTCCTGCACCAGAGCCAGACGCTTGCCGTCGGGGAACCACTCGGCGGCGGTGACCCCGGGGGCCAGCAGCGAAGAGAGTTTGCCGTCAGCATCGCACAGGTACAGACCCATGTTGCCGATGATGGCCGCCTGGCTGCCGTCGGGCGACCAGGTCACGCGCTTGGGCACGCAGCCGGCGATCCACAGGGTGGCGATCAGAAACAGCAGAAAAGCGTGGGTTTTTTTCATGGCGTTTAGCCTCCAAAAATGCGGTTGTGGGTTTGCGGGCGCGGCGACGATTCTGTCGGCGCGTTGGTTTGCGGTTCTTGTAAACGCTGCTGCCAGCGCTGGCGCGACCAGAGCGAGTCGGGCTGCTGATCGGCGGACTGTTCGGTGGCGCTGACCAGCCAGGCATCGAATGAACCCGCATGTGTGCGCTGCGGTGAAGCGGGCGACGACCAGAGGCCGAAGGTCAGCCCCAGCATCAGACAGGCTGCCATCGCCAGACCAATGCCCATGCGCTGCCGCCACGCCGCGCGGCGCAGCACGGTGATTGCATCGAATGCGGGGATATCAGGCTCAACCTGCTCGCGCAACGCCGCCCGCGCCAGGTGCATGCAATCTTCAGTCGCTTCCACCAGTGCCCGATGTTGCGGCTGAATGACCAGGTGGGCCGCGAGCAACTGCTCCAGGTCGTCGTTCCATTCACCGGCCGCACGATCGGCCGCGATCCGCTCCAGCGTCTGTTCGTCCAGCACAACGTTTGCATCGCTCGCATCGTTCACGTCACAACTCCTTGTTCGTCTGCGCAGCTTTCTGCCGCAGCGTTCTGACCGCGTGGTGCAATCGGCTGCGCACCGTGCCGACCGGCAGATCCAACACGCCGGCAATCTGCTCGTAACTCAATTCCTCATGCAGACGCAACTCCAGAACCTGACGATGAATCGGGGACAGTTCGCTGATCCATCGCTGCATGTCCGCCAGCCGCGGATCAACCGTCGCGGCCGCCCGTGCCGGCACCTCCGCAGCCAGCGTTTGCGTCGCCCGGCGGCGGCGAATGGCGCTGACGCTGCGGTTGCGGGCAATGGTCAGCAGCCACGCCTTGGCTGAGCCGGCCCGCAGCAGGGCATGGCGTCCGCGCCAGGCGTGCAGGAACGTTTCCTGCCACAGATCCTGGGCGTCCTGCAAACCATGTCGAGCGCACAGGTATCGCCACACGGTGCTGCCGTGGCGTTGATAAAGCTCAAGGAATTGCTCCTGTTCGCCCATCGCCGCTCACCCCCGGAAGTGAAGGCCCGGAAGTGAAATCCCGGAAGCCGTATTCATCATCACTGACTGTATAGTCGCAGTGGAGCGGGGGAAAGTTCACTGGCAGCAGCGATGCGGTGGAAAGGTGGGTTTATTCCAGGCCCGCCAGGGGGGCGCGGGTGAGCCAGATGGCTTCTTTGCCCATGGAATAGAGCACGTAGAGCGAGCCGTCGTGCACCAGCAGGTTGGGGTACTGAGCGCCGCCGCCGCGGCCGTGGACTTTGGTGCGCTCGACGACGTATTCGTGCTGCCCGCTGCGCAGGGCATAGACCTCGGTGAAGTGCAGCCCGTCGCGGCTGACAGCCAGTGTCAGCGGGTCGCGGCCGAAGTGCTTGGGGTTGGGATTGTCGAATATCGGGGCCATCTGGTTGCCGACCAGCAGAATGGTGCCGTCGTCGAGCCGGCAGGTGTCGGTCAGCGAGGGCGAGTCGGGAATGTTGGTGGGCCAGGCGGCAGACCAGTTGGCGCCATCCTTCGACACGCTGACGTACATGCGATGCGAGAACTTGTCATCGCGCAGCAGGCAGATCCACGAGCCGTCGGCAAGCTGATAAGCGTCGGGCTCGGACATGCGGGCATCGTCGCGCGGTTGAATGCTCCTGGCGCCTTTGGGTTCCCTGCCGGCATAGACCTCGCGTAGTTGGGCGAGCAGTTCGGGGCCGACGACTTGCACACCGTCCATGACGGCAAAGTTCAGCGTGTCGGGCGGCAGCGGATCGCCGACGAATTGGAAGATGTCGCCCAGCGAGCCGTCGGGATGCACCTCGCGCATGATGCGGCCGAGGAACTGCGAGTGTTGGAAGATGTGTTCGGCATCGTGGGTCGGCTGAAGGCTGGTGCGGTCGGCGTTTTCCCACCCTTGCATCTGGCGCAGACTGGCCGCGGCAAAGAGGCGGTCACCGATGCTGACGAAGCCGCCGGCGTAGAGGTAGTGGCCGACCTCGCCGGGCCCGCGCACTTCGTCGGGTGAGGGGAAGATTTCTTCAGCCGGTTTCCAGTTTTCGCCGTCGTCGGAAGATGTGTACAGCACGCGCTGGCCGGAGGCGTCTTCGCCCAGGAAGTTGTTGCTCCACATGGCATAGAAGCGGCCGGCATGGAAGCCGAGGTTGGCGTGATGGTTGTAGGCGCCGGTTTCAAAAGTGGCGGCATACAACTGGTGATGCACGAGGCCGGGGTATTGCGGGAAGCCTGCGCTTTCAACGCCAGCCTGCGGCATGGGGGCCTGCCACATCTTGACCACGGCCGTGCCCTGGGTGTTGACCGAGCCGTCGGTTAACGCGCGCAACGGTTGCGGCAGATCCCGGGCTGCCTCGTCATCCGCATCGGCGAATGGTGCGCCGGCGAACCACACTGAAAGGATCAGGAACCAACTGGTTGTGTGTGTATTCATGGTGTGGGCGATCGACCCGTGCTCAGGGCAACACGTCTTTGAAGCGGTGGAAGGTCAGGAAGTTGGCGTCGTGATAGCTGTGGGCGGGTCCGTCCTTGTCAGGATAGGCGGTGCGGCAGGCGGCGATGATGTCGCGGCCGTCGAACTGCCAGTCCAGATATTGGAAGCCGATGAGTTTCACGTCGGACAAATCCTTGATCACGATGCGCTCGACGGTCCAGTTCACCAGGTCCGGCGACTGCATGATTGCGACCTGATTACGAATCTGAGCCGGCCGGCGCTCGGGCAGATCGTTTTCCTCGTTGATGATGCTGGCCACGGTCCAATAGGTCTTGGTCTGCGGGCAGTAGCGGATGTTAAATTTCTTGGCGGCCCCGGGCATGGGATGGATATCGTGTTCAGGATCAAAGGTCATCGTTTTTTCATCGACCACGCGCAGGATCGCGGTGACCTCCTGGGCCCCGGCGGCAACGTCGACGCGCGGGACGTTGACCACCTGGCCGTCGGGCGTCGCCACGGCATTGCCTTCGAGCCAGTCTTTGAAGCCGACCTCACCCGGCAGCCAGGACGGATCACAGACCAGGCGATTGGTGTGCGTCCAGTTGGCGGCATCGAGCAGATCGCTGTCAACCGGGGCGCTGCACATGCCGGCATGAAAACGCTGGCCCCAGCTCTTGCCTTTTGGATCGAGCGCTTCGTATGCACGCCAGATGCGCCCGTTGTGGACGAGCATGGGCATGGAGGAAGTGTGATAGCCCAGTTGATCGTCGCCCGCAATCAGCAGGCCGTGCGCGGCATCGGTGGGTTGGGTCCAGTTGTAGCCGTTGTCGGTGGATTTGCGGGTGACCAGATTGCCGCAGGGCTTGGACGTGCCGAACAGATAGAGATCACCGCGATGCACGAAGAGGCAGGACCAGTACTGGCCGAGAACGGTGGCGATTTTGGACCATGTCCGGCCGCGATCGGTGGAGCGGAAGACGAAGGTGGTGCCGATCTCGTGCTCGCCGGATTTGGGGCCGAACAGATCATGCGAGGCGACGTAAGATCCGTCGGGCAGGATGGCGATGGAGGGTGAGCCGATGTAAATCCCGCTGGAGGCGGGGATGTGATCGATGACGATGCCGTTGCCGGGGATGGCGACGGGGCCGGGGTCGGTGCTCTGTGGGCTGGCGCAGCCTGTCAGCGCTGCGAACGTGATGGCCAGCAGAACGGTCGTCAGTTGCGCGATGAAGCGGTTGTGCATGATTACCTCGTGACTGGAGTTGATGGTGATTGCTGGAGCGTGTTTGAGCCCCAAGCATAACACGCCGCGCCCTGGTGGACCGCCGAAGCGCCGCGGGCTGATCGCGCGCCGTTACGTCGAAACCGGCTGACGGTCGTGATCAGTTTCCCGTCGGGTCGGCCGCGCTTGCTTCGGCGGGGATGGGCACGGCTTCGGCATACGTGGTGGCCAGGCGGAACTCGTCGAAGCCGGCGCTGAAGCCGTCGGCGCCGCCGGCCCAGAAGGTGACCTTGCTCAGCTCGGCGACCACATCGGCGTCCATGATCTTGAAATCCCAGGCCGCGGGTTCACCGCGCGGGATGTCCGCGCCGTTGCGGTAAACGCTGGCAAACATCTGGTCCGGTGAGCCGTCGTTGAGCACGATCTTGATGACGAAGAAAAACGTATCGGTGGTGTTGGCGTCGCCGCCGAGCTTGGTGGTGCCGTTCTGCATGGAAATGCCGAGGGTCTGCGAGCTGGTGACGGTGCCGCGCAGGACCCGGGTGAAGTCGCCGCTGCGCAGGTTGCAGTCCGCCCACTGGCCGGAGTCTTTGCCGGGATCGAAGCCGTTGCGCTGGACGAGGTAGGACATGTAATAGGTGCCGGGCTTGCTGACGTCGATGGCGGCGAAGTTGCGGTTGCTGTTGCCGCCGCCGGCCGCGCTGACGATGTGGCCGCCCACCGTGGCGAAGGGCATGTTGGGCAGGGTGAGCGAATCGGCTGCGACTTTGAGTTCACCGTTCCACGCACCCTTCCACGAACCCTGGCCGCCCGCCATGCCGGCCAGCGGTCCCGAGGCATAATCGAAACCGTCGTACAGCAACAGGTCCGCTGAAACAGCCTGGGACAGCAGTGAGGCGGTGACGGCCAGAACCGCAAGCTTGACTGAAGCTTTCATGAATCTCTCCATGTTCAAGTGACCGAGCATCGTGCGGCGTCACATTTTAATTGGCGGGTGCGGCCTGCGGGGGCAGGACGTCGGCGAAGCGGTGGAAGGTCAGGAAGTTGGCGTTGTGGTAATTGTCCGCGCCGCCCTCGCCGTCGGGATAAGCCGTGCGGCAGGCGGCGATGATGTCGCGGCCGTCGAAGTGCCAGTCGAGATACTGAAACCCGATGAGCTTGACGTCGGACAGATCCTTGATGACCTCGCGCTCGACGGTCCAGTTGATCAAATCGGGCGACTGCATGATGGCCACCAGGTTGCGGACGTGGGCGGGGCGGTCCTGGGTGGTGTAGTTTTCGTCGTTCACGATGCTGGCCACGGTCCAGTAGGTCTTCGTCTGGGGGCAGTAGCGGATGTTGAACTTCTTGGCCGCGCCCGGCATGGGGTGAATGACGCGCGAGGCGTTGAATTCCATGGTGTGCCCACCCA